>CATPBJ010000028.1 GCA_955652395.1 uncultured Terriglobales bacterium
CCGGCAGGCTATGGGTACGCAAGGGATGGAAGCGATAGTAGATCGTGACATCAGCAACGCGTTGTTGATGGGCAGTATGTCGTTCAGTTGTTCAATGTCTCGACGGTCTGCCCCAGGGTTACATTCTTAAATGGCTTGACGCGTCGCGGAGACAGCGTATAGCGATGTTCATTTTCTTTGTTCCGCCTGGTAACTTTCAATCAACTCGCGAATTCGAAGCGCGTCCGCCTTGCGATGGCCGTGGCTGGTGATGGGGTCGGTTCCGCCGGAGGAATCGATGCGAATGTTGGACCAGATTACTCCGGTCGAAATCTGCACCGAGGCTACCTTCCCCAGAGCGATGCTTTCTTCATTGCTGCCCAACAAGCGGGATTTTACCCGGCTTACGTGCTGCGGAGTAACGATGATGCGTACCGGGAAAAACAGATTGCCCTTGGTCCAGCGGCTGGCGGTGAAGGTCTCGGAGTTAGGCAGATTCGGCATGGCGGACTCCGGACACAAACGTAGGCCCAGACGCCCCTTCGACTTCGCGCAGGCACTCGTCCGGGCGGGCGAGTGAAGCTCGCCAGGTTTTCACCTATGTCTACCTAAGCGGTCATACCCATTCCAGGGCGCCCTTTTTCCAGATCCAGATGTAGCCCACAACCAGGATGAGCAGGAATATCAGCATTTCGATCAGGCCGAATACGCCCAGGGCTTTAAACTGCACTGCCCACGGAAACAGGAAAATGGTCTCTACGTCGAAGACCACGAAAAGAATGGCGACGATGTAATAACGAACGGTGTAGCGTCCACGGGAGCTGTCTACCGGATCAATGCCGCACTCGTAGGGCATCAACTTGGACTTGCTTGGATTATCGGGGCGCACCAATTTGGCCGCCAGCAGCGTCACCGGGATAAGGATTCCTATAAACGCGATAAATATGAATATGGGAACGTAGTTTTGCGGCATTGCACCCCCGCGTCGTGGCTCGAAGCAGCAATACTACCGCTGAGTTCTTTGGGCTTCAACTGCTATCCGAGGTCGAGAGCTGTGGGGTGGGGTGGGCTGGTATAAGCCGATCTCACCGCCGCTGGGAAGTTGGATCGTGGTCTTGATGCCCCACGGCTCCCCTTCCACGGGCGAGCAGGTCACGTTCCTGGCCGCCAGGGTTTTGATCAGCGCATGAACGTCTTCGCACATCAAATAGAGAACTGCGCCCAAGAGATGGCGCCCGCCGTGCAACTGGCTATTCCTTCCACTGGACGGGTGCAGCGCAGCTTCGGCGGGGGGTAAAGCGAAGATCAGCCAACCCTCGCCGATGTCCACTGCGCGGAACCCGAGAATGTCGCGAAAAAATGCGCGGTCTGCCTCGGGGTCATCGCTGTAGAGAAGCACGTGGGCTCCGATAATTCCTTTGGTCATGGCGAAAGTTTAGCAAGACTGGATAGACGGGCCCACAATAGTTTTTGACAAGGGCCGGGGCTTGGGGTATGTTTTTAAGGATGAGTTCGTTCAGCCATCTCCACCATCACCATTCTGTGCACAACATGTTGGCGGGGGTGTCTTGAGATAGGTTAGAGCTTACTCACGAGATTCGGCCCGCTGACGCGATTCGCGACAGCGGGCTTTTTGTTTTTAGCCGCACTTTTGGAGAACTTATGTCCGTACAACAGACGAACCGGGAAATTGATTTCGACAAAATGCAGGGACTGCTGCCGGCCATTGTGCAGGATGCGGGCAGTGGCGAAGTGCTCATGCTTGGCTTCATGAATCGTGAAGCGTTTGAACAGACGTTGCGGGCCGGGTATGTCACGTTTTTCAGCCGCACTCGCAATCAGCTTTGGACCAAGGGCGAGACTTCCGGCAACCGGCTCGAAGTAGTCTGCGCTGCGACCGATTGCGATCGGGATGCCATTCTGCTGCAGGTGCGGGTACAGGGCAAAGGCGTGGTCTGCCATAACGGAACTCGGTCCTGCTTCACAGAGAAGCTTCCTCTCAACAAACAAGCGACGCAGACCGAAGGATCGTTGCCATGAAGCTGCGCATTGGCATTCCCAAAGGAAGTTTGCAGGAGGCGACGCTCCAGTTGTTTGCCCGCGCCGGACTGAACATCTACACCAACGGACGGTCGTACTCCGCCAGCACCGCCGATCCCGATGTCGAGTGCATGCTGATTCGCGCGCAGGAGATGGCGCGATACGTCGAGCACGGCGTGCTAGATGCCGGCTTAACGGGACTCGACTGGGTGATGGAAAGCGGGTTGGAAGTTGTGACCGTGGTGGACCTGATCTACGCCAAGCAGAGCCGCGGGAAAGTGCGTTGGGTCTTGGCTGTGCCCGAGGCTTCCGGATACCACCGCGCGGAAGATCTGGCGGACTGTATCGTCGCCACCGAACTTGTGAACGTCACGCGGAATTATTTTGACAAGAAAGGCGTGAGCGTTCGAGTGGAGTTTTCGTGGGGGGCGACCGAGGTGAAGCCTCCGATGCTGGCGGACGCGATCGTCGAAGTCACCGAGACCGGGAGTTCGCTGCGAGCCAACCACCTCCGCATTATTGACACTCTGCTCGAATCCAATACGCAGATCATCGCCAATGTCTCCTCATGGAAGGATGTCGACAAGCGTCGCAAGATCGAAAACCTGGCGGTGATGCTGCGAGGCGCAATGGAAGCGCAGGGCCGTGTGGGCCTGATGCTGAACGTCCGCAAATCGGATTTGGCTCGGGTGCTCGATGTGTTGCCGGCGTTGCAGAAGCCTACCATCGCCACGCTCAGCGATGACGCCTGGGTTGCGGTGAATACCATTATTGAAGAGTCGGCGGCATGGGAGATCATTCCTCGGTTGAAAGCTGCGAACGCCGAGGGCATTGTCGAATATCCGCTGAACAAGGTGGTCATGTGATGCGGATTCTCACAGGTCGTGGCGCCGAAAATTACGTGCGGAAGTTGGAACGGCGCGGACAGAAGCTCGAGGCGCTGGAGCCGCGAGTGCGCCGCATTGTTCAGAGTGTGCGACGCGACGGGGACTGGGCTTTGCGGCGTTACGCGGAGCGGTGGGATGCTTTAGGCGCCGACGCTCCCTTTCGGGTTTCGGAAAGCGAGATGCAGACCGCGCTGAAGAATTCCTCGCGAGACCTGCGAGTCGCGCTGGAAACGGCGGCAGCCAACATCCGGAGTTTCTGCGAATGGCAGAAGCCTCGGGAGTGGGAACGAGTGAGGCAGGGTCGGAAGCTGGGCCAACTGGTGCGTCCGCTCAGCTCGGTGGGATGCTACGTTCCCGGCGGCCGCTATCCCCTGCCCTCAACTTTGCTCATGACCGTGATTCCGGCGCAGGTTGCGGGAGTGAAGGACATCCGCGTGGTTTCGCCTCGTCCGGCACCGGCGACGCTGGCGACTGCGGCGCTCTTAGGAGTGCGTGAGTTCTACAGGATCGGAGGCGCGCAGGCAATCGCGGCGTTGGCCTACGGCACGAAGACCGTTCCCCGCGTGAACAAGATCGTGGGGCCGGGAAATCTGTTTGTGACCACAGCGAAGAAAATTGTCGCCTTTGATTGCGCCATCGACTTTCTGGCAGGCCCAACGGAGGGTCTGATCCTTTGTGACGATGGCGAGCCAGCTTTTATCGCCTCCGACCTGGTGGCGCAAGCCGAGCATGATCCGGACGCTTTGGTCCTGCTGGTTACGAAGTCACGACCATTTGCGCGTTCGGTTTCGCGGTGGGTCGCTGCGGTGGCCCGAGGAAACTCGATAGCCCAGCAGGCGCTGCGAAATCATGGCGCTGTCCTGCTGGCCACATCTTCAGCACAGGCGATTGCCTGGACAAACCTCATCGCGCCGGAACATTTGACGACCACGCGCGAGAAGCTGCCGGAGATTGTGAGCGCAGGCTCGATTTTCCTCGGAGACTATTCGGCCCAGGCGGCTGGTGACTATGGATCCGGGCCCAACCATGTATTGCCGACCGGCGGCGGCGCTCGCTTCCGAGGCGGGCTGAGTGTTCTCGACTTCCTCAAGATCATGACGGTGCAGGAAATCTCACGCGCCGGCTTGCGTAAGGTTGCGCCGTCAATCCTGACGTTGGCTAAGGCTGAGGGGCTTCCCGCTCATGGCCGTTCGATCGAGTTGAGGTACGACCATGCTTGAAGCCCGTCAGGCGGTACGTAAGTTGAAGCAGTACCAGCCTCCACTGGGAGATCGGTCGGGGCTGCGCCTGGATTTCAACGAAAATACCGGCGGGTGTTCGCCGCGAGTGATCGAACGCTTGCGACAGATCCCACCCGAGCAACTCGCTTGCTATCCAGAGCGCGCGCCGGTGGAACATGAAGTGGCATCGTTTCTGGGACTGCAATCCGAGCAGGTACTGTTGACGAATGGCGTGGACGAAGCGATTCACCTCGTCTGCGAGGCATATCTGGAGCCGAAGGACCAGGCCCTGATTGTGGTTCCGACCTTCGCGATGTACCAGATCTGCGCGGGCGCGACCGGAGCACGGGTCATTTCGATTCCTGCGGACAACGATTTTCGTTTTCCCACTGCCAAAGTAATGGCGCACACGACTGCACCGAAGACCCGGCTGATCGCCATCGCGAATCCCAACAATCCGACCGGTACGGTAGCGTCCGCGGAAGATTTGCTGCTGATCGCCCGGAGTGCGCCGCAGGCCGCGGTGCTGGTAGATGAGGCTTACTTCGAATTCTACGGCGAGTCTCTTCTGGAATACGCCGGTCAGGTGCAGAACCTTTTTATTGCGCGGACATTTTCCAAGGCGTACGGGATGGCCAGTTTGAGAGTGGGCGTGCTGGCCGGTGCGGCGGAGCAGGTGCAGAGTCTGCGGCGGGCCTGCTCTCCCTACAACGTGAACGGAGTGGCGCTGGCGTGCTTGCCGGCGGCACTGGCCGATCGGGAGTACGTTCGCCGGTACGTGGCCGAGGTGCAGGCAAGCCGAAACCGGTTGGAAGAAGAATTCCGCCGGCTCGGGATTCCCTTCTGGCCGAGCCAGGCAAACTTTGTCCTGGCTCGAATCGGGCCCAGCCACGGCGATTTTGTTCGTGGGATGAAAGCGCGTGGGATTCTGGTGCGCGATCGGTCGTCAGATTTCGGTTGCGAGGGGTGCGTTCGCATCACCGCGGGCTGGCGAGAACACACGGAGCGACTTCTGGGTGCGTTGCGCGTAACCCTGACAGAAATTGGCTGGGAAGAAAAGAGGCCGGCATGAGACGGGCTTGCATCGAGCGAAAGACGCAAGAAACCGCGATCCGGGCAGTGCTCAACATTGATGGGCGAGGCCAGTACAAGGTTTCGACCGGGATCCGCTTCTTTGATCACATGCTCGAACTATTTGCCCGGCACGGCGGATTCGACCTTGAACTGCGGGCGCAAGGCGATCTCGATGTGGACCAGCACCACACGGTGGAAGACGTCGGCATCGTGCTGGGAGAGGCGTTCCACAAAGCGCTGGGGTCGAAGCGCGGAGTTCTGCGCGCTGGATATTTCGTCATGCCGATGGATGAAACCCTCGGCTTGGCGGCAGTCGATTTCGGCGGGCGCGCATCCAGCGTGGTCGATACGAAAGTGCGCCAGCGCCTGGTGGGCGATCTGCAGGCCGAACTCGTCTATGACTTCTTTGAAGGCTTTGCCCGGGGAGCGCGGGCCAACGTTCATGCGCGTGTGCTGTACGGACGCTCCAACCACCATAAAATCGAATCTTTGTTCAAGGCATTTTCGCGGGCGCTGCGGGCGGCCTGCTGGCGTGACCGGCGGATGGCTCGCCTGTTACCCAGTACGAAAGGACTACTGTGATCGCGATCGTGGATTATCAGGCCGGAAATCTTGCTTCGGTAAAAAAAGCATTTGACCATCTCGGATACGAGTCGGCGATCACAGCGGACCCTGACGATATCGCTCGGGCTGGCAAGATCGTTCTGCCGGGCGTGGGAAATTTCGAAGCCACGGCCGCTCTGACGGGCGCTGTGCAAGAAGTAGTCGTGAAAGCGATCGACCGCCAGATTCCTCTGCTCGGCATTTGCCTGGGCATGCAGTGGATGTTTGAGTCGAGCCAGGAAGCGCCGCAGCTTCGCGGCCTGGGCCTGTTCGCGGGGGCATGTGAGAAGTTTCCCGCCACTGTGAAATCCCCGCACGTGGGATGGAACCAATTGCAGGTTGCCGGTACTTCGCGCTTGCTGCGCGGACTTCCCGAGAATTCTTTCGTTTACTTCACCCACTCCTACCGGGCTCCTCTGGTCGAAGCTACCGTGGGCAGGTGCGAGTATGGCGGAGCTTTTTCCGCGGTGGTGGAGCGTGGCGAGCTCTTCGGCGTGCAGTTTCACCCCGAGAAATCGGGAACCGCGGGGCTTCATCTTCTACGCAATTTTTGCGAATTGTAGGAATTTAAATAGCAACATGCTGACCAAGCGCATTATCGCCTGCCTGGATGTGGACGCGGGACGCGTGGTGAAAGGCGTGCAATTTTCTGACCTGCGCGATGCCGGCGATCCTGCGGAACTGGCTCTGGCCCACGGCCGTGCGGGAGCGGATGAACTTGTGTTGCTGGATATTTCCGCGACCTATGAGCATCGTTCCACGCTGCTGGACGTGGTGCGCCGGACGGCGCGTCAGCTATTCATTCCATTCACGGTGGGCGGCGGAATCCGTTCGCTCGACGATGCCGCGGCTGTGTTCGACGCTGGAGCGGACAAGGTCGCGGTCAATTCGGCGGCGCTGGCGGATCCGGCGCTGATTGGCCGAATTGCCCACCGCTACGGCGCTCAGGCGGTGATTGTCGCCATTGATGCTCTCCGCGTCCGCAATGGTAACGGCTTGCATTTCGGGGTGAAAGCGACGGGAGGCAGGCACTCTACCGGACGTGATGCGGTGGAATGGGCCAGCGAGGCAGAGCGGTGCGGAGCGGGCGAAATCTTGCTCACCTCGATTGACCGGGACGGCATGCGCGACGGCTTCGATTGCGAGCTGACCCGGGCCGTAGTGAGTGCGGTACATATTCCCGTGATTGCTTCCGGGGGAGCGGGAGCGGCGAAACACTTTGTAGATGTTTTCTGCAACGGGCGGGCCGATGCAGCCCTGGCCGCGTCCATCTTCCACTTGGGCATCACGCCGATTGGCGACCTCAAGCAGGAGTTGCAGGCTGCCGGAGTTCCCATGAGGTGGCCATGCTGATTCCTTCGATTGATCTGATGGGGGGCAAGATCGTTCAGCTGGTGCAGGGTGAAAAGAAGGCGCTGGAGTTCGATGACTTCGAACCCTGGCTGGAGCGGTTTGCGAAGTATCCCCTGGTTCAGATCATTGACCTTGATGCCGCGATTGGGCAGGGAGACAATCGGCCGCTGGTGCGGTCTCTTTTGCGGCGGCTGCCTTGCCAGGTGGGCGGCGGAATCCGCACGGCTGAGAGCGCTCAGGAAATGGTGGACAATGGGGCTTTGCGGGTGATCATTGGGTCGTCTTTGATTAAGAATCGAAGCATTCAGAGTGCGTTTGCCGAGCAGCTCGCCAGCCACGTGGGCGTGGACAAGCTGGTCTTCGCCGTGGATTCCAAAGGCGGGAAAGTCGCGATCCGGGGATGGCGCCAGCTTACGGAGATTTCCGCGGCGCAAATGATTCGTGCTCTTGAACCCTGGTGCGATGGCTTTCTGTATACCCACATTGATACGGAAGGACTGTTGCTGGGTATGCCTCTCAATGTAGTTTCTGAACTGCGGAGCGTGACCTCTAAACGGCTGATTGTGGCCGGGGGCATCAGGACACAGGAAGAGGTTGATCGCCTGGATGTCATGGGGGTCGACGCAGTGGTTGGAATGGCTATCTATCTCGAAGTGCTGAAGGTCTGACGACGATCTAGAAGTATCCCTTTCTTCCGCTTGTTTATAATCGCTGTTCACCGATTGCGACTTTTGTCGGCTCCGTTGACGATCGCTAAACAAGGAACCCCTTGGCACTGGACGAGAAAATCTACGAACTGCGGCGGGAGAAGCTGAAACAGATTGAAGCTTTGGGACAGCAAGTCTATCCCCGCAAGTACGAATTCACCTATACGATTCCCCAGGTGCTGGCAGAGTACTCGGAGAAGACTGCCGAGCAACTCGAGAATCCGCGGGTCACGGTACGGGTTGCGGGTCGCATCATGGCCATCCGCCTGATGGGGAAGGCCGGGTTCGCGCACCTCCAGCAGGATGGCAAGCGGCTACAGATCTACGTCAAGAAAGATGCGGTAGGGGAGAAGGGGTTTGAGCTGTACAAACTGCTCGACCTGGGTGATCACATCGGGGTCAGCGGATATCTGTTTCGCACTCGCACCGGAGAACTCTCGGTGCACGTCGAAGAAATTACATTTCTCTCCAAAGATCTGTTACCGCTGCCGGAGAAGTGGCATGGGTTGACCGACGTTGAACTGCGATACCGGCAACGTTACGTCGATCTGGTGATGAATCCCGAAGTGCGCGAAGTGTTTCTCAAGCGCAGCAAGCTGGTACAGTCGCTGCGGCGCTTCATGGATGGGCAGGGATTTGTGGAAGTGGAAACGCCCATGATGCAGCCCATTGCGGGCGGGGCGGTGGCGCGGCCGTTTGTGACGCATCACAACACGCTCGATATGGACCTTTATCTGCGCATCGCGCCGGAGTTGTATTTGAAGAGACTGACCGTAGGTGGGTTCGACCGGGTGTACGAAATTAATCGCAACTTCCGCAATGAAGGGCTGGGCTGGCGGTGGAATCCTGAGTTCACCATGCTCGAGTTCTACCAGGCTTATACCGATTATCGCGGCGTGATGGAGCTGACCCAGCAACTGATTGAGCAGGCCGCAAAAGATGTGACCGGGGGGACCAAGACAAAGTGGGGCGAGGACGAGATTGACTGGTCAGGGTCGAACTGGCGGCGGATGACGATGCGCGAAGCCATCATTCAGCATTGGCCGGAGGCGGCGGGCGCGAAGCCGCAAATGTCGGACTTCGCGTCATCCGGGGCGGTAGAGAGCCTGGTGAAACGCTTCAACTCAGCGCATGCCCATGTCGCGTACGATCCGAAGGACCCGACGGGAAAGACGATCGCCGCCCTGTTCGACGCCGCGGCGGAAGGATACCTGATTCAGCCCACGATTATTTACGAGTTCCCTACTGCGGTTTCACCGCTGTCCAAGCAGAAGGCCGACGAGCCGGACTGGACCGAGCGCTGGGAAATCTTTGCCGGCCAGATGGAAATTGCCAACGGCTTCAGCGAATTGAACGATCCCGAGGACCAGCGCCGACGCTTCGAACAGCAATTACAGGAGCGAGAACGCGGTGATGATGAGGCCCATCAGATGGACGAGGATTACATCCGTGCGCTGTCGTATGGCATGCCGCCGGCGGGCGGAGTTGGCGTTGGAGTGGACCGGCTGGCCATGCTGTTGACGGACTCCCATACCATCCGGGACGTGATTCTGTTTCCGCTGCTCAGGCCGGAGAAAATCGTAACCACAGAGGACGCGGTGGAAAGGGAGAAGTAGCACTCGTTTCTGTCCGCGGGCCGGGGGCAGGGTGCCCCATCCTTTTCGCGCACTTTGCGAAAAGGGTGGGTGCTGAAACCGGAACCCCACCCTTCAAGAGCGAAGGGTGGAGCCCCGGCTTTTCAGGAATCCTGAACGATAGTCCTGATGAAAGACGATCTTCCAACCTTCCTGCGTGCGCTGCCAGATAGTTGAACGGCGCGTCTTGCGCTCATTGGGTTGGAGCAGGGTGTAGGTCAACAGATAAACATCTCGAGCCAGCTCTCGGCAATGAAAGCCAGGAGCTTCCCACGCGTCGACGGTCTGAACCTCTTGACGTCTTTCCAGTTCGGCCAACACATAGTCCCTGCTATAGCGACGACCAGAAGCCCCTACTTCCCAGAAGTCAGGCATCGTCATGTTTTCGAAATGAGGCCTCGTCCTACCCCATTCAGGGCGATGGAAGATCGGTTCCCGGCCGAGTAGGCCCCGGGGAATTTCACCTCGAGCCTCTCACAGAACCGGACTTAAACCTCTCAGCTTATCCGGCTCGTGCCACCCAAGGAAGACTGCCGTCTTCCACTGAAATCGAGTTCCTCCGGTTACCCGTTGACTCGGATCAGTTCAGGTGACCTGCCCCCTTCGCTTCCCAGGCATTACCCTGGTTCAACGCTAATATGGAGCAGTCCGCCCCTGGTCTGCCGCTTCGGTACTTTCGGCCTCGCAGGGCTTCTGCTTGTGCCTTTTCCCTTATCATCGCCAGCCAGGTTCTCAAGTTCCGTACAAAAGCCAGGATCGGGTTCACGCCACCTCTACACCGGACACCGCATGGCCAGTAAGCAGATTGCTTCCATGCTTTTCCCAGATCAGTCAGCCGCTCTGGTTTTGATGTCGTCCTTGAACTTTCGATGAGTCGCCAGTGGTTCACTTACGTTCGTCTCCCCAACCCACACATGACGTGATCTTCTGTCACGCCTTTTAACCATGACGTCCACCACCACAGCTTTTGACTGCAGCAGCTCATGGCAGTTTGAAGCCTTCTCCTGCAAGACGGCTCCGAAGGACCTACCTTCATCTTCTGCACAGCATGCGCATCGCTGCGCTTCTTGACACAAGCTGACCAGTTCATCGAGAACACTCCGAAGGGCCGGATCGGTAGCCAGAGTGGGTTCCATCTCAGGATTCATTACGGGATCATAGCTCTTGGTACCTATAGGTAGAAAACTACACGGGGAGATTCAGAGGGAGTTACCCACCCTTTCGCACAAGCCGCGAAAGGATGGGCCAGATCTCTAGTATGCGCTCTGATGCGAAGCGTCACCGGGTTGTTAAGATAGAGTTTGCATGAAACAAAGGAACGTCCTGCATACTCGCAGGACGTTCTGATACTTGAGGTCAACGTGAATGTGCAGGAATATCAAAACCCTTTTCAACTTCGATCCCCCGGTCACAGATGACGAGGTTCGAGCTGCTTCGCTGCAATTCGTGAGAAAAATCAGCGGTTTTAACAAACCTTCCAAGGCCAATGAAGACGCTTTCCTGGGTGCAGTCGAAGAAATAGCTGGCATCTCGAGTCGTCTTCTCCGATCGCTCGAAACCAACGCACCGCCGAAAAACCGGGAAGAGGAAGCTGCAAAGGCGAAGGCTCGCGCCGCCGAAAGATTCGGAGCTTGAGTCTTTCCAATGCGTCCTGAGCGAGAGGCCCGCTCGGCGGAGATGATCATTGTCTCGGGTGTTATCTTCAGTGCTGTCTGCTGGACAATTCTTTGCCTCTTTCGTCCGTTGCGATTCGTCTAAAATCGAGTGTCTATGCGCTTCGACTTCGACTCTGAAACCCGGCGGCGGCTGGGATATCGTCTGATTGACCAGATTGACTCTTTCTTCTCTACCCTGCCAGATCGCGCGGTTCAGCTTCCGCTGGAGCAGCGGAGCTACGGGCCGCTTTCTGATGCGCTGCCCGAGCATGGCGAAGATGCAGAAGAAGTTCTGGATGAACTATTTCGCGAGATGGTGGAGCAGGGCTTTCATGTTCCCAGCGCCAACTATTTTGGTCTGATGAACCCTACGCCCACTTACATGGGAGTGTTGGCCGAGGCATTGGTGGCGGGTCTCAATCCGCAGCTGGCGACGCTGGCGCGTTCGCAGCTGGCGTCGAAGATTGAACTGGAGACGCTGCGCTGGATCGGCGAACGTGTGGGCTGGCCTGGGGAATTCAACGGCACCTTCACGAGCGGGGGCAACGAAGCCAATTTCAGCGGCCTGGCTTTGGCTCTGGCGTGCAAATTTCCCGACGCGGTGGAGCAAGGCGTGGCTGCGATCGGTGGCCAGCCGGTTCTCTATGCGTCGGCGGAGGCGCATCATTCGCTCGACAAATCTGCCGGGTTGCTGGGAATTGGACGTAAGGCGCTGCGGCGGATCGCGGTGAACCAGGCCGCGCAACTCGATCCTGAGTTGCTGGAGCGGGCCATTGTTCAAGACCTTGCGGCGGGACACAAACCTTTCTGCGTCGTGGCGACTGCGGGAACTACCAACGCTGGAACTGTGGATGATTTGATCGTGATATCAGCTGTCTGCCGGCAGCACCACCTGTGGTTGCACGTGGACGGTGCTTACGGCGGTGTGGCGATCTTTTCCGACCAGCATCGCGACCTGGTAAGGGGCATCGAGCGGGCGGATTCACTTACGATTGATCCGCACAAGTGGATGGCCATGCCTTTTGCCGCCGGTGTGATCCTGACCAGCCGTCCTGAGATTCTAGAGCGAGCGTTTTCCGTGGCCGCCCCGTACATGCCGAAAGCGGCGGGTGCGCGGTTGCCCGACAACTCCCGCATCAGCACGCAATGGACACGACGCATGAACTCACTGAAACTCTGGCTTACTTTGCGGGTGCACGGGCGGCAAGGGTATGAGGAACTAATCGATCGCCAGCTCCAGCTCTCGAAGAGCTTTGCCGACTGGGTAAGGGCTTCCGAAGATTTTGAGCTGGCCGTTCCGCCGATGCTTCCGATCATAACCTTTCGGCTCAGATCGGCCGGACTCAGCTCGCAGCAGCTTGCCTCCCACCACGAGAGTGTTGTGGAAGAAGTAACGCGTGACGGTGGCCGATGGATCTCAGAGACCACGGTTCGGGGGCAGAGCGTGCTGCGCATGATGGTGATCAGTTATCTGACCGAGGAGCGGCATCTACAGGGCTTAGAAACTGCATTAACGAATGCTGCTAAGCAACTGAGGTGTCGACAGAAAAAGAGAGCTTGATCCGGTCGGACGGTTTCTTCGAGGTACCCGACAATGCACTAGAATTGGTGCAATCTCCGGCCTACGCTTGCCCCAGTTCGGGCCAATTACGGGCAGCGCTATCGTAGCGTCCTTCTGCCTCCTGGACGCTGGGTCGATAGCGCTTTGCCTTTTCTGCCTGCCATCGCCCGAGGCTTTGTGACCGTCATTTCGGAGTAGGGCGTACGCGTTCGTCCCATTTCCAGGCTGTGGCCACAATTTCGTCAAGCGATCGCTTGGCCTTCCAATTCAACAGCTCTTGAGCACGCGTCGGATCGGCGACCAGCTCCGCGGGATCTCCGGCACGCGGCGGCGCCATGCGGCTGGATACTTCGCGGCCGGTGACACGTTTGATGGCGGAAAGAATCTCGCGCACAGAATAACCGCGGCCGGTCCCCAGATTAACGGCCTGCGAGGTTCCGCCCGCCAGATATTCGAGCGCCAGAACGTGGGCCTCTGCGAGGTCGCTAACGTGGATGTAATCGCGCACACAGGTGCCGTCGGGAGTGGGGTATTTGTCGCCGAAAATATCGAGCGCCGGACGCTGACCGCGGATGGCTTCAAACGCTGATGGGATAAGGTGAGTTTCAGGACTGTGCATTTCCCCGATCGTGCCAGATTCATCGGCTCCCGCGGCATTGAAATAGCGAAGATTTATATAACCCAGACCGTAGGCAGGGCCGTAAGCCTCAAGCGCCTGTTCAAAAATCAATTTCGTGACGCCGTAGGGATTTACCGGGACGCGTGGCAGATCCTCGGACATGGGCACTTTTGCCGGAGTACCGTAAACAGCGCAACTCGAAGAGAAAATAAATTTGCGAACCTTCGAGTCGAGGACCGCGTTCAACAAGGAAATTCCGCCCAGCACATTGTTCTGGAAATATTTTCTGGGATTGACCACCGACTCGCCCACGTAGGCATGGGCTGCGAAGTGCATGACGGCATTGACACGGCGCAGGACTGGTGCCAGCTTGCTCGCGTCCGAAATATCTCCCACGATCAACTCGAAGCCCGGGGCGAGTTCGGCGTGGCCGGCGCCCAGATTGTCATAGATGATGGCTTCGTAGCCCCGGCGCTTGAGCGCCAGCGCAGTGTGGCTGCCGATGTATCCAGCTCCTCCTACCACTAAAACTGCCAATTGTGCGCTCCCTCGTGTTGCGTTTTCGTCGGTATGTCGGTCGGATTTTAGCAGAGATCGTGGTCGAACCATCCTGGAACAAGTTGGGGATGTGGCACTGCGGGAGGGCGGTAAGTAAAAATGGGCACCAGCTTTCGCCGGCGCCCAAACTGCGTCAGAACGAGTAAATCAGGTCAAACTGGTGACGCACAAGGAATGGCTCGGTCTCGCCGGCAGTCACTCCGGGTGCCAATACAGCGTGCTGCAGGTTGCTGTTCAGCGTGCGCCCTATCCATGCATTGTATTGAGCAACAACATTTGATCGAAGACGCCAATACGCATAGATGCGATGCTCGATGATGTTGGTAGCCGCGCGCTGTTCGCTCTCAGAGAAGGTGGCGAGAATGGAGTCCTGCCCTGAGCGCCAGAACCCATAACCAAATTGCAGATCATTTTTGTTCTTGATCTGGCCGATACTGATTTCTCCGAGATACGCCTGGTTTTGGGAACCAATACTCGTGATGACCTTTCCCTTGGAGTCCAGTGGATGGGAGGCCGCCTTGAGATTGTTTTCATATTCCAGCACCAGGTTCAACGGAAAACGTGACAGCCCGGTCTTCAACTGGCTGCTGAGGATCAAGTCGGCGTATTCAAATCCGGAGAGGAAATGCCTTTGTCCTTTGGCGTCCACAAAGGTGGCGTTGGTCATTCCGTTAGAGGCGATGGCGCAAGGCGGAACGCTGGGCAAACCGGAACCGGTAGCGCAACCCGGCCCTTCGCCCGGGACCTGAATGGGTGGGTTGCCGCTGGTAGTGGCCTGGACGGCGAACGCGGAGGCGTTCAAGTTGGCATCCGGGAATCCCCAGTCAATCAGCGTGAAGGACGGAGTGGTGGCCAGCGGGCCCAATTGGAATGTGGCAGAAACGTTGCCACCCAGAGCGAAGGAATCATCGCCTTTCGAGATTTCGTTGTAGAGCAGTTGCATTCCCTGGACTGAAAAGTTTTTCAGGTAGGGCGTTTTCAGATCCCAGGAGAATTTCTGGTTGAAGCCCTCAGGATTGATGTCGGGATCGAGGGTCAGTGACGTGCGGGCCCAGGTGTAGGCAAATTTACCTCCCGTGATTGAGAGCCACCTAGCGGCGAGGGGATTGAAGGTGATGTATCCCCGGTCGAGACCGATGGTCTTTCGCTCGAAGAAATTCGTCAGCGTTTCGTTGGCCGAGGTCGTGTCGCCCAACGAGCCTGTGGCCAGGGCGAAGCCTCCAAGGAAGTTGTCGTTCAGCCGGCCATCAACGCCGAAGCGGACGCGAAGGCGGGCACGATTGCGGGTGACGCAGGTCGGGCAATCCTGAAAAATGTCGTCTCCCCGCACCCGGATGTCGCCACTGAATCGGAAGCGGCCCAGGATGTCTTGCAGAGCGCTGAGCTTCTTTTCTTCATCCTTCGACTGCTTATCTACCAGCGAAAGCGCAGTTTTTGCTTCTGCGGCGCTGGTGGAAGCCTGGTCGGCCAGATGCTGCGCCTCGGTGGCTGACTGCTGGGCCTGCGCGGCCGTGGTCTGCGCCTGCTCTGCGCTGCCCTGCACTTTCTGGGCGGAAGAGTTGGCCTGCTGGGTAGCATCGAGCAATTGCTGCAGCTGGTACTTTAGCTGATCCAGCTGTTGGCCTTGCTCATCCGCTTGCTTCTGCTGCGCAGCCAAAGCATCGCGCAGCTCCTTCACCTCTTTAGCGCTCGCCCGCGCTTGACTACCGGCTTTGGTGAAAGTGGACTTCGGGGGAGTGGCCCTGGGGATTGCGCCCGTTTGGGCCGTTGCGTCACTAATCAGCAGAATGAATACACTGAACCAAAAGAGCCGTTTCATTGTTTCTCCATTTCGTTATTTGAGTTGCTATCTGCTTCCTTCACACCTCGTGACCGGTGCAACCCGGGTTGAAAAGCAGTCAGATACAAATGCAGAGCCCACATCTGATTCATCTGTAAGGAAATTGTGTGAGGTGAATCGCTGCGCAGCTACTTGTTGAGACAACAACAGCCTGGGGAAGGCTGGGACTGAAACGCACGCGACGGCAGCGGTTGCGGTCGAGAAACCCGGGGCTTGAGATTGGGTGTCAAGGTCTGATTCGTGTCGCTTCTCTTAATATGTCGACGCCGTCGCAGTCTCAATCTCCACTATCTCTATCAGATGGCTTGTATTTAATACCATGATCGGACGACAATGCAAGCGACCCGCTCTTGGGTCAAATTAAGGAAAGGTAATGAGCTTTCAGTCTTCCCTGGTTCCGCGAGGGTTGCCCGGAGCCGCCATGGGCAGTACTCTCGCATCGACGCTCTTCTTTTTGCCCGGGCGTTTGCCGGCTTTGACGAACTTCGGATCGACGATGTTGGCCAGGGTGGTGTGCTCCAGGATCTTGGCGGCCGCATCGCGGACCTCGAGAAAAACCTGGTAGAGGGCGCGATGTTCGAGATCGCGATCGATCAGACTGCGGAGCTGTTCGGCATCTCCGAAAGGCGCCAGCGGTCCATCAATCAATCGAATGATTTCGCTGAGATGAATCTCGGAAGGGGGACGGCGCAACTGGTATCCGCCCTTGGCGCCGCGGACACTTTCAACCATGCGGGCGTTCTTCAACTCGAGCAGGATGAGTTCCAAAAATTTTTCCGGGAGGACCTCTTCATAAGCGATATCACGGATGCGGATGGCCCCCTGGTTGTGGTGGCGGGCGAGCATCATCATGGCCTGCAGCGCGTAGAGGCCTTTTTGGGAGATTTTCATACCGCTCCATACTGGCATAATACCCTATCGCGTCAATAGGGTTTGTTAGGTGGGGCGCACGACCGGTCGTCCGCGATTTTGTAGGGGCCCTTTGACTGCACGGCGGCTTCACCCAGCGAAGCAGCCATTGCGTTCAGGGTGACATTAGGTGGGGGAAACTAGTTTATGCGCAGGACCTGCATCGTGATGTTGTCCGGGCCGCCACGCTTTTTTACGGTATCAACCAGAGTGTCGCAAATTTCGGCCGCGGTTTTGCCGGCGACTGCGATTTGAATCTCATCTTCGGTGAGCAGACCCCACAGACCATCGGTGCACAGGACCAGCACATCTTCTGACTGCAGGGAAACCGGTTGTGCGGGAGAATCAGGAGTGATGTTGTTCCCCGCTCCCAGCGCGGCGGTGAGGATATGACGCTGGGGATGAGATTCGGCCTCGTCAGCGCGGAGTACACCGTTTTCGACTAACCGGCTGACGTAGGAGTGATCGTGCGTAAGGCGTGAGATGGAAGAACCGCGAACCAGGTAAAGCCGGCTGTCGCCAACGTGGGCGAAATAGAGCAGATGGTCGAGCAGGGCCATCGCAGTGCAGGTCGTTCCCATACCCTGCAGATCAGGATACTTCTCGGCATATTCCTGGATGCGACGGTGGGCAGCCTGGAAGCCCTGCAGAAGCCAGGTGCGCGGATCCCCGGCGCTGGTGTTCGCATAGATGTTTTCGATGACCTCAACCGCGATGCGGCTGGCTTCTTGACCTCCTTCGTAACCGCCCATACCATCGGCCACAATTGCCAGTCGGCCCTTTATCGGGAACTGCGGGTCGGCGGCCGGTTCCCAGTAGGAATAGCGGTCTTCATTGTTTTCTCGCTGGCAGCCGACATCGCTCAGGCTCGCCAGCTCAACTCCTGGCCGAACTTTCATTCCACTCCTTTGACTACGCGAATACCCTAGCGGAATTTGGATTATACCGGACAAGTTGCGAATCAATACGACATTGGCCTGATGTTCGGTTATCGGAACCGAAAGCAGAGCCTCCGCCCGCGATTATGAATATTCACCCACGCTGTCCTACAATGCTTCCGGCGGCGACCGCGATCGAGAGCCAAGACCGTAAAGCGAAATGGCCACAGTAGCGACAGTGAATGGGCAAGAGGAGCACGAACAGATCGGCAAGGCTGCCGGTCCGTGCGTGATGGTGCTTTTCGGAGCTTCGGGTGACTTGACCAAGCGCAAGCTGGTTCCTGCCCTTTATAACCTGGTCAAAGCCAATCTCCTTCCGAAGACTTTTGCCGTGGTAGGCGTGGCGTTCGACGATTTGACCCGTGAGCAATTTCGCGACCAGGTCACCAGCTTCCTGCAAGCCGGGGACCGGAGCACCGAAGACTTTCAATGGTTCACCCAGCGGCTGTACTACCAACGCGGAGAATTCGGCGATCCGGCCACGTATTCAACTCTGGCAACACAACTCGCGGGCGTAGACCGTGACCACGGCACCCAGGCCAACTATCTATTTTACCTGGCCACCGCGCCCAAGTTCTTTGCCCCAATTGTGCAGCAACTGGGCAAAGCGGGACTGTCCGACCAGAAAGCGGGATGCTGGCGGCGAGTGGTCATTGAAAAGCCGTTCGGCCATGATCTCGACTCGGCGAAGGCCTTGAACCGGGACATCAAAGCGGTGTTGGCGGAAAACCAGATTTACCGCATCGATCACTACCTGGGCAAAGAGACGGTGCAAAATATCATGGTGTTTCGCTTCGATAACGCCATCTTCGAGCCCATCTGGAACCGCCGCTACATCGACCATGTGCAAATCACGAACGCGGAAACAGTCGGTGTGGAGCTGCGCGGTGGATACTTTGACAGCGCGGGTACGTTGCGCGATATGGTCCCCAACCACATCATGCAACTGCTGAGCTTGACCGCCATGGAGCCGCCGGTGTCATTTCAGGCCGATGCGGTCCGCAACGAGCAGGCGAAGATTTTGCGTGCGGTACAGCCGCTGGATTCGGAAGATGTGCTCCATTCGAGCGTGCGCGGGCAATATGGCGAAGGGGTGATCGGAGGCGGGCGAGTCCACGCGTACCGCTCCGAACCTGGCGTGGCTCCGGAATCGAAAACCGAGACTTTTCTGGCGCTGAAGCTGAACATCGACAACTGGCGATGGGCAGGGGTGCCTTTCTATATCCGCACGGGCAAACGCCTGGCGCAGCGTCACACCGAAATCACGATCCAGTTCAAGCGCACTCCATTCGAAATTTTCCGCAACTCTCCGGTCCACAATCACAGCAACCAACTGATCATGCAGATACAGCCCGTGGAAGGGATATCGCTCAGCTTCGGGGCCAAGATTCCCGGCCCGGTGTTGCGGGTGGGATCGGTGGACATGAGCTTTGAGTACAGCAAATACTTTGGCGCGGACGCATACACCGGGTATGAGGTTCTGATCTATGAGTGCATGATCGGAGACGCAACTCTCTTCCAGCGCGCCGACATGGTGGAGGCGGGCTGGAGCATCGTGGACCCGATTCTGGACGTATGGCAGGCTCTCCCCCCGCGCAGATTTCCCAACTATCCCTCGGGCACATGGGGACCGGCGGAATCCGACGAATTGCTGGCCCGCGACGGCCGGCAGTGGAGGAAAATCGAACCATGATTCTCGCAGGCGACATTGGCGGAACCCGCACTCGACTGGCCGCCTTTGAAACTGAAGGCAGCAAGCTGAAATGTGTGGTCGAAAAGACATACCCGAGCCAGGAGCACGGTGGCCTGGCGGAGATTGTCGCCGACTTTATCAAGACGGAAGGCATTCCGGTACACAGCGCGTGTTTCGGCGTGGCGGGCCCGGTGCGCGGCGGACGCAGCAAGATTTCGAATCTTCCCTGGACCATTGATTCGCGCGAACTGGCGGCGCAACTCAAGCTGGCCTCCGTTGGGCTGATCAATGATCTCGAGGCTTATGCCTACGGGGTGGATGCGCTGGAATCGAAAGATCTGGTGACGCTGCGGACGGGCTCGGACGATGTGGAAGGAAATCGCGCGGTGATCTCGGCGCGAACCGGCCTGGGTGTCGCCGGCCTCTTTTGGGATGGATTTCGGCATCATCCCTTTGCCTGTGAAGGCGGCCATACGGATTTTGCGCCCAGGAACGATCTGGAAATCGAACTGTTCCGTTACATTCTGAAAAAATATGGCCACGTGAGCAGCGAGCGCGTGCTTTCCGGGCCCGGGATTAAGAATATTTACGACTTTCTTCGCGACACCAAGAAGGCTGAGGAACCGGCGTGGTTGAAAGAGCGGATGGACAAGGCGCACGACGCTCCGGCTCTGATTTCGCAGATGGCCCAGGAAAACAAGGCCTCTATTTGCGAACGAACGTTGTCTATTTTCGTGAGCCTGTATGGGGCCAAGACCGGGGACTGCGCGCTGACTTTCATGTCCACGGGAGGAATTTTCATTTGCGGCATTATTGCCGCGAAAAATCTGGCAAAGATGCAGGACCCGGCGTTTATGGAATCGTTCCTGAGTAAAGGGCGCCTGCGAGGATTGCTTGAAGACATGCCGGTTAAAGTCGTTCTGAATGACGATTGCGGAATCATGGGTGCCGCCCGCTACACGCTTATTCAGAAGGCGTTTTCGAAGGCGAAGAGCGGGCCGGCGTGAGGAAACGCTTCTAGCTTGTCGCTCCTAGCATCTGGCCACCGGCTAGACAGATCCCTGGAGCAATTGTGAAATGCCGTCCAAGGGAATGCGAACCCAGGACGGTCGGTTGTTGAGTTCATATCCAAGCTCATAGACAGCCTTGTCCAGGAGATACAGGTCGAGCAGGAGTGTCAGCTCTTCCCTTCTCTTCGGGATGAAGATTGAATTTCCCGAAACTTCCAGATACGTTTTCAGAAAGGTGGCTGAGACCCACCTTTGCCAGTATTGGGCCCAGTTTCCCAGGGCCGGTAGTTCTTCCGGCGGCGATCGGTCGGCCTGCCCCTGCTGGAGCAGCGGTGCATACGCGGCATAGTGAAACGAGCGCAGCATGCCGGCAACATCCTGCAGCGGCGAGTGTTTCTTGCGCCGTTCTTCGAGAGGGCGCGCGGGCTCGCCTTCGAAATCGATGATGACAAAGTCACTGCCCGTGAAAAGGACCTGGCCGAGATGATAGTCGCCGTGGATGCGGATCACCATGGCCGAACTCTTCATCCCCGCGAGGAGTTGAATGCGGCGGCAAGCAATTTCTTCAAGTTTAAGAACCTTGTCTGCCTCCTGCCGAGTGTGGTCCGGCATTTCATCTTTGAGGCGGCGGAGCAGGCCGAAGTTGAAGGTCAAGAGTTGGACGGCAGAGGCCGCGAAGGCTTGGCGATCCGATTTGGAGAATTGTTGCGGAGCGAACTCAGGGTCCGCCGGAGCGGACGCAAGGGCCACGTGAAGTTCCGCGGTCCTTCGGCCGAGTAGTGCGGCCGCATCGAGATAGGTGCCGATTCGTCGCGTAGCCTCGTCCGGTGTCGCTTGGCCGCACAGGGCCAGGAGCGACGCATGAGGTATTCCGTTGGCGCCGAGGCTACCCAACTGTCGCGTCTTCGCGTAGTATTCCGCGAGAGCTTTCACCGTGAATTGCCAGGCATCGCCTTGATTCGCGACGTAGCCCTGCAGCATGCCCAGCGCCGTGGTGGTTCTCTCTTCGTTCAGATATTCGAGGTACCCCGCCAGCGGCGGTACATTTCGAAACGATGTCTTTTTAGTCAGAAAAGAGCCGATCTCCAAATCGGGGTTTAAACCCTCCTCCAGGCGGCGAAATATTTTTAGCACCAGACATCTTTCGTAGATCACCGAGCTGTTGCTTTGCTCTGCGTTCATTGCTGATGGCGTCAGCGGCCCTTGCGTAGGCTGCCAGATGGACTGCAACGCGGGGGTGGAAACTGCTCGAACTTGTCCCCTGCTTCCGCGCAAGGACACCCCTTGTGCCATTGCCTCGAGAAGGCGGGCGAGAAATTGCTCGTCGGTCAAGGCGTCCTTGAGGACGATCTCTTCAGGGAAGCTTCCCGCTCGAACTCTCAGCAACGAGGAGATGCTGGACTGCGCGGGTTCGTGCGGGGCCCGCACGAGGGGGATGTGGTAGGTCTCGGCAGGTCCGCTGGCGTACTTGACCTGGGCAAGGATGAGATAGGAGCAGAGGGTGTCGGAGTAAAAAGGAACCAGGTCCGAGACTTCGACCGAGCGAATCGTGCGCGCCTTGCCGCCAAACCAGCGTTGCTTTCCCAGAAATTGCGGCAGGGCTGAGGGAAGGCCGCTCTTCAGAGCCGCGAGAAATGAGTCTTCCGGAGATGAACTGGTTGGCATGACAACCGCGAGGCCCTCGTCGCCCTAAAGTGGTGAAAGCTCGTCCTCCCGCTCTTGTCCTTCCTTTTTTTCGGGAGCGAAGCGGGCCTCCAGAAATCTTCTAGCTAGGTCCTGGCCGCCCAGACCAAAGGCAATGGCCAGGCCCAGCATCACTGCTCCCAGCACAATGGCAAAAGCCAAGAGCATGGTGGAGTCGGCAAGACCGAGTTCCTCGAAGACTGCCGACGCAGTAAAGACGGTGATGAGAACCCGGGCCGCGGAGCTGAGGAGACGAGGCGAGGGCATGTTGGTGTTGACTGCCCAGAGCAGAGCCGCGCGCGAGAAAAAGCTGGCGGCGAGCAGGCCGATGAAGAGGAAGATCAGGGCTACCAACAGACGCGGCAGGAAAACGAAGAAGCGGGTCACGTATTCCTGCATGCCCAGAATGCCGAGCGCGCTCACTCCCACGAGGATGAACCCGAGCCAGGCGGTCCAGAAGGCGAAGCGGCTGACCAGTTCCGTCGAAGACGGCAGCGCGGCCTTGTTGAGCAACTGGGTGGCTCCGGCGCCCTCGGAAAGCTTGTCGAACTTGATGAGGCGCAGAAAACTCCGCAGAATCCACTTGACGACGTATGCGATCACCCAGCCTACGAGCACGACGATCAGCATGACCATGAGGCGAGGCAGGAAGCGCGCGAATTCGCGGACTAATTCCTGCGTGGCCTGAGTCAATTCATTCACAATCATTTCCCGCATTTTGACCTCACTTCCTTCCGTTCCACTGTTCCACCAGGGACGGCTTCAAACGTTCGCAGGTCAGGCAAAAGTCTTCAACCTTCTGCTCCATTTGTTCTCCCGACGCTTCACGGTTTTCGACCAGAAAGGTAAATGCCCTACCGCGATAAAGAGGCGCCAGAGCCTGCACCACGTGGTCTCGGCTGATGACGGCCTTGTGATACGAAGCGGCAAATTCATAGACGGTGCGGGCCCAGAGGTCATCTCCGTACAGAAAATCACCTTCGTCGAGAGCGGAGATTCTTTGCAGCTCGCTGAGCGTGGGTGGCGAAAGAATCGATTTGAGCACGGGTTCCAGCTCGGCCACTCCGGAGCGGAACATGCCAAAAAGACGTTTTCGGTTTATTCGCAGCGGTTCGAGCGTTACTTCTTGCCCTGCGCCCAAAGTGGGGACGGGCTGCGAATCATTTTTCGTACTCCAGAGGGAGAAGTTAGGTTCGAGCGACCAGAACAGGGCACCCACGGTCTGACGCATGGCAGCGACCAGGTCGGCAGCGCGGGCGTCCACATGAGGTTTGACGCCGAGAAAGGATTGCGCCAGGCGGAAGCCTCCGGTGATGGCAGAAATAGTCAATGCGATTTCCGTGCCGGTGTGGCCGACTTCGTGAGTCCAGATTTCCTGGGCGAGGAAATGGCTGGCCAGCTGCCCGGAGAAGGAAAATTCCGCCGCGTATGGCTCCCGGACCTGCTTGCCGTAAAAGGCGCGCGTCATGGGATAGACCAGGTTGCGCATTAACAAACCGTCAAATTTGTGGCGGCGGTAAAGCGGGGTGACAAAATCAAAGTTGCCCTGGTAGACGGGACGCAGCAACCGCTCGATCCACTCAGGCGCAATCGTGGTGGATTCGGGCGAGACCACGGCACAAGCGGAAACGCGCAGGAGTTCTGCCGAAGCCAGAATGGTGCGCAGCGCCGTGCCCGTCGCCGGACCTCCGGCATATTCCGCGCTGATGCTGTGCAGCGTGCGCAAGGCGTTCAGGTCGGTCGAATGCTGAAGGTCGCTGATGGAGGCTCCCCGGACCAGGTCAGAGGTCTGATCCCGCGAGCCACCATCCGCATTCACGATTACAGCGCGCTCCCGGGGGAAGTACTTGAGCAGGCCGGCACGGATAGTCTGCACCACCTGACCAACGGTGGCGGCATTGTTGTAGGTGGGCACACCTACAAGAACGTCCGCCTCACCGACGTTGATCAACTGGCGAAGAAACTCATCCGTAAGAATGCTTTCCTCGGCCAAATCCTGCCTCCGTTACACTTCCCTGCCTCTTCCGCGCGGTTCAGATCCGTCGCAGCCGAAACCAATAAAATTGGTATGGGCCCAGAGTCAGCAGATAGGGCAAATCCCCGACCCGGGGAAAAATGTTTCTTCCGAACATCTCGATCAGGATATTCCCTTTGAAGCGGCGCAGATCGAGTTCCACGGCCTGGGCCGTGCTGGAAAGATTGTTCACCACCAGAATGGACTCTTTGTCCAATTGCCGCACGTAGGCCAGAATCCTGTGGTTCGCAGGATAGAGAAACTCGATCGAGCCCCGGCCTAGCACTGGATTGGCCTTGCGCACCTTGATGATCCGCTTCATCCAGCAAAGCAGCGAGTGATCAAAACGCTTCTGCGACTCGACATTCACTGCCTGATAGCCGTAAACGGGATTGAGTACCAGCGGAGAATAGAGGCTTTCCGGATCGGCGGTGGAAAATCCGGCATTCCAGCCACCCTGCCACTGCATGGGAGTCCGCACACCATTGCGATCGCCCAGATAGATGTTGTCGCCCATGCCGATTTCATCCCCGTAATAGATGATCGGAGTGCCGGGAAACGACATCAGCATTCCATTCATCAACTCGATGCGCCGGCGATCGTTGTCCAGCAGGGGCGCGAGGCGACGGCGGATGCCGACGTTAATACGCATGTGCTTGTCGCGGGCATACTGGTCGTACATGTAGTCGCGCTCGATGTCGGTGACCATCTCGAGAGTGAGTTCATCGTGATTGCGCAGGAACAGCGTCCACTGGCAGGACGGGGGAATCTGAGGGGTCTGCTTCAGGATTTCGGTGATGGGCTTGCGATCTTCCAGCTTCAGACCCATGAACATTCTGGGCATCAGTGGAAAATGAAATGCCATGTGAAATTCGTCGCCGTCACCGAAGTACGCACGCAAATCGGCCGGCCACTGGTTGGCTTCGGCCAGCAGCATCTTTCCGGGATAGTGCTGGTCCAGTTTGGCGCGCAGTTCTTTGAGGACGGCGTGGGTCTCAGGCAGGTTCTCACATGATGTGCCCTCGCGCTCGACCAGGTAAGGCACGGCATCCAGGCGGAACCCGTCGACTCCCATCTCCAGCCAGAGCTTCATTACCTTCCACATCTCTTCGCGGACGTCCGGATTGTCGTAATTAAGATCCGGCTGATGACTGAAAAAGCGGTGCCAGTAATATGCCTTGGAAACCGGGTCCCAGGCCCAGTTGGATAATTCCGTATCCACGAAAATGATGCGGACACCCTGATACCTGGTGTCGGTGTCGCTCCAGACATACCAATCGCGCTTGGGATTATCCCTCGACTTGCGAGACTCCAGAAACCACGGGTGCTGGTCGGAGGTGTGGTTCAAAACCAGTTCCACGATGACGCGTATCCCGCGCTCGTGGGCGGCCTGCAGAAACCCCTTGAAGTCTTCGAGATTGCCGTAACTGGCATGGACCGATGTGTAGTCGGCGATGTCGTAACCGTCGTCGCGCAGGGGTGACGGAAAGAATGGCATCAACCAGACGGCGTTCACGCCCAAATCCTGCAGATAGTCAAGCCTCTGTGCCAGGCCGCGGAAATCGCCGATGCCGTCACCATTGGTATCGAAAAACGTACGCACGTGGACCTGGTAGATGATGGCGTCTTTGTACCAGAGCTGGTCATGAGATATGGGCAAAGCTTTTCTCTCCTGCACTTCACTTCTCATGCAAAGTAATCGACGCCGTTTTCGGTACGCACACGCCGCCGGATGCAAAAGATGTGGGCGGGCAAGCGCTGGGGGTTGAGTTCGACATAATTTCGCGGACCGCGCCATACATACTTGGCATCGGTCAACAAATCGTGCACTTGATAGGGCTGGCGCGGATCGAGGTGGAACACGTCCAGCGGAAGATCCACCATGCCGGACTGAGTGCGATACGGATCCAGGTTCACGACCGCGACGATAATATTTAGAAGGTCGTCGCTGGTCTTGCTGTAAGCGATAATTTGCTCGTTGTCCACCGGGTGAAAACGCAGGTTTAGGTCACCGTGCAATGCCGGGTTCGCGCGGCGTATCTGGTTCACTTTTGTAATCAAGCCGGCCAGGCTACTGGGATTGTCCAGAACCCAGTTGCGAATCTGGTACTTCTCCGAGTCGAGGTATTCTTCACTTCCCGAACGCACTGGCCGATTTTCACCCAACTCGAAAGCGGGACCGTAAATCCCATAGTTCGCGCCCAGCGTCGCAGCCAGCGCCAGCCGGATCATGAAGGCGGGGCGTCCCCCTTGTTGCATAAATTCCGTGAGAATATCAGGAGTATTGGGCCATAGATTCGCACGAAAATATTCATTTACATCTGCTTGCGTTATTTCCTTAAAGTATTCGGTGAGCTCCAATTTCGTGTTCCGCCAGGCGAAGTAGGTGTAGGACTGGGTGAATCCCAGCTTGGCCAACTCGTACATGACTTTCGGGCGAGTAAAAGCTTCCGCCAGAAACAGGACGTCAGGATAACGGCTCTTTATGTCGATGATCAGCCACTCCCAGAAATCGAATGGCTTGGTGTGGGGATTATCGACTCGAAAAATGCGAATGCCTTGCTCAATCCAGTAGAACACTACGCTTCTTAGTTCTTCCCAGAGCTCCCGGCTCTTTTCGCTCTCGAAATCGAAAGGATAAATGTCCTGATACTTCTTCGGCGGGTTCTCAGCGTACTGCACGGTGCCATCGGGACGGATGTGGAACCATTCCTTGTGTTCTTCAACGTAGGGATGGTCGGGCGCGCATTGGTAGGCCAGGTCGAGAGCTACTTCGAGCCCTAGTTGCTTTGCACGCGACAGGAGCCGCTTGAAATCTTCAAGTGTCCCCAACTTGGGATCGATGGCTTTGTGGCCGCCTTCCTCGGCGCCGATCGCCCAGGGACTGCCTACATCCTCTGGCGAGGCCTTCTCATCGTTGTTCCTTCCTTTACGATTCACCCGGCCGATGGGGTGAATAGGAGGAAGATAGAGAACGTCGAAGCCCATGCCGGCAACGTAATCCAGCCTCGTGATGCTGTCCTGGAGAGTTCCGTGCCGTCCGGGTTGAGGAGAAGAGGAACGCGGGAACATCTCATACCAGGCGCTGAAGCGAGCCTTCTCGCGATCAACGATAATTACCAGTTCCCGGCCGTATGTAGTTGCCCGGCGGCGATCCGCATTCCGGATCATCAGAGCCTCCAGCTCCGGGCTGGACGATTTCTCGACGGCCTTGGGTATGTTCGTTGCAGCCAGTCTCCTTATCTCTTCGGCTGCAGTTTTGAGCAGGGCCTTGTCTTTTCCGCTGGCGCGGGCCGCCGATGCTTCGATTATTTGGATCCCCGCCAGGATGTCGACCGATATGTCCTGTGCAGCTTGAAACTTTTTTCCCAGATCGCGGCTCCAGGATTGAAAGCGGTCAATCCAGGCCTGCAGGGTGTAGAGATGCCGACCCTGAGTCGAGACGGTGAACTCTCCCTGCCAGCGATCAGTGCCATCGGGCTCGGGTTGCATCGGGACTTCGTCCCAATCACTCTGAGCAGCAGGCCGGTGCCGCAACACTGCGTGCACAGTGTCGTGGCCGTCGGCGAAGATGTCAGCGGTGACTTCTACTCGATCACCGATGATTCGCTTGATGGGAAAACGTCCACAATCGACTTGGGGCTGGACATTTTCGATGACAACTCTGCGGGATCGGTCCGGCGCGATGGCGCTGTTTCCTTCGCCCGTCATTCGCGGTACCGACCTCCCAGGTTGAGTTCCAGCCATTGGTCAAAGACAGGCGAGGTGCACCAAGAAACCCCGTTGGCGCGAGAAAACGGTGATATTTGGCCCGTTTTTCAAATTTATCACATGCGATGGCGGAGCGTACCCTACCTCCACACTCTTCTGGACCGGGTGAGCCATATGAGATAACGCGCCTGCAATGCCGGGCTCCGGCTGTGCTAGCTCACATATATGACCGCTTCAAATCCAGCCACTGACACGCCGAACGCCGACCCTGGCGCCAGCGTTTCAACCGGCCGCGGTTCCGGGCTGCCACCATACGCCGTGTCGCCCGTCCATAAAACCTGCCGCCAACGCTGAGGGTCGGCTGCAAGCGGAATGCGCTGAGACTCGGCGGAGAAATTGAAAACCAACCGAGCGCTACTGCCTGCCGGGTCCGTCCGCTTCATAACCAACTGCCTGGCTTTCTCCTCAAACTGAATGTCGGCGAGATCCTTGCGGCAGTTTCCCAGGCTAGGGTGCTGTTTTCTCAAGGAAATCAGATCGCGATAGAGACACAGAATGCCAGCATGAGGAGAAATCGCAGGTCTCGACCAATCCAGCTTGCATCGCTCGAAAGTACTCGGGGCTTGCGGATCGGCGAAATCGCTTTCGGAGTAGTGCAATCCCAGTTCCCTCTTGCGTCCTTCGCGCACCGCGGCAGCCAGATTGGGATCTTCAAAACCGGTGAAGTATAGAAAAGGAGCGGTCTCTCCGTATTCTTCTCCCATGAATAACAGCGGCAAAAAGGGCGAGCACAGCGTGAGCACGGCCGCCAGCTTTTGTTGCCCGGCGGAAACCAGACTTGCGAGCCGTTTACCCCGGCTGGTATTGGCGATCTGATCGTGGTTCTGAATGAACCCGACGAACTGCTCTCCTGGGCGATCCTTCGAACGGCTGCCATGATGGCGTTGGCGATAATGTGAGTACTTCCAGTCGAAGACGAATCCATCGCGGATGGATTTCGACAGATCGGCGATGGCTCCAAAATCCATCAGAAACCCTTCCCGTTGGCCGGTAAGGAGGGCATAAAGCGCGTGGTGAAAGTCGTCGTGCCATTGCGCGTCGAGAGCGTAGCCTCCCTTGGCGCGTGGATTAATGATGCGGACATCGTCGAGGTCACTTTCGGCAATTAACCAAGCCTGGCGCCTCAGGCGCCGCGCCTGATTGTGAAAAGCGTCCGACAGTTCGTCGAGGATGTGACGAGCGCCGAAGTCGTAGATGCCGTGGATGGCGTCCAGGCGAAGCGCGTCGACGTGATATTCAGTAAGCCAGTACAGCGCATTGTCGATGATGAAACGGCGAACGCCGTCGCTCTCGGGCCCGTCAAAGTTGATCGCTTTTCCCCAGGGCGTGTGGTGGGCATCGGTGAAGCACGGAGCAAACTCAGGAAGATAATTTCCTTCGGGTCCGAGGTGGTTATAGACCACGTCCAGCACAACCGCGAGCCCGTGCTGATGGCAGGCGTCGACCAATTTCTTGAGGCCGGACGGACCCCCATACGAAGATTGGGGCGCGTAAAGGCTGGCGCCGTCGTATCCCCAGTTTCGACTTCCGGGAACCTCGGCGACGGGCATAATTTCAAGTGCAGTGATGCCTAGGTCGCGAAGGTATGGCAGGCGTGGAATGATGCTTTCAAAGGTCCCTTCGCGGGTAAATGTGCCGGGGTGGAGTTCGTAGAGGATGAAATCCTTGAGCGGAATTCCAGACCAGCCCTGGTCGGACCAGTGAAACGACGTCGGATTCACAACGCGGGAAGGACCGTGTACGCCGCCCGGTTGCCAGCGTGAAACTGGATCGGGACATTCGCGCTCGCCTTCGAGAATGTAAAAGTAGTCTGTCCCTTCGCTGACGTCTGGAACTGTTGCCGTGAACTCGGAGTCCTCTACCTCCGAAGACCGCGTCATGGGAATCGTGCGTGGACGTGCTCCCAGGACCCGAACCGCCAGGTTAGTCGGGCTTGGCGCCCAAATCCGGAATTCCACAGTGTCGTCGCCGCGAACTGATGCACCGAACCGAAGGTCCCATCCTCGTTCGCTTGAGCTAATCGGCATCGGCTGGGCCCCCGATGTTGCCCTCGACACTAACCAGCATCGCGATGGGCAAGTGCGAAAACGCCTCAGGAACCGCGAGGGCGACGTCGCCATCCCGCCGGACTGGAGAGACTGTTTTCCCGGTAAACACGTCGCGGTACGGGCCGGCGGGAACCTGCTTGCGCAGGATGACCTGCGCATCGCCCCAGGTCTCGGCACCGACTGGGATACGCGCAAGGGCTTCCAGCTGAGCAAAGAAGCGTCCTGCCAACACAAGAACTGTGGTCCCGCGGAAGGAGCGGGCGAATGCGATCACATGCCTGTTTTTTTCTCCAGCGGTGCGCAGGGGCAAATAGCTTCCTTTGGCAAACAACGAGCGATGATCCCGGCGAAAGCGCAGAGCGCAGCGGGTGACATAAAGTTTCAGACTGCCGTCTGCGGGCTCGGCGACCAGGCGATCGACAAGCACTGATGGGCTATGTGACTCGGCCGCGTGAAACTGCCCGAGGAGTTCCTGAAGGCGCTCGTAGTCAACCGGGCGGCGATTGTCTGGATCGGCGAGGCTAAAGTTCCAGACTTCCGTTCCCTGGTAGAAATCAGGCAGGCCCGGCGCGGCGATCTTCAATAGTGTCTGGGAAAGCGAATTGAACATTCCGGCTCTTGCGATTCTTGCCTGGAACGGCGCGAACTGGTCGAGGAACGGCTTGCCAGCTGAACGGTCGAGGATGGCATCAAGAAAGCTGTGAAAAGCGGCTTCGTATTCAGTATTCGGATTGATCCAGCTGGTATTGACTTTCGCTTCGCGCAGCGCCTTCTCCATGTAAGTGTGGATTCTGCCGAGGAAGTCTGCGTGCATGGCGTCATCCATCGGGTTCAGCGGCCAGGCGCCCAGTAGAGTTTGATAAAGGAAGTACTCTTCGTTCGCGCTGGGGACGGCTTCGCCCACGACCGGGATTTTCTTCTCCTGATTCAAGCGTTGCCAGACGCGGAGGGCGCGATACCACTCCGCCGGGATTTCCGACAGCACATTGATACGCGCCCGGACGTCTTCGCTTCGTTTCGTGTCATGCGTGGAACTGGCCAGCATGGCATTTCGCCAGGACTGGCGGCGGGCCAGGTTTTTGCCGTGGAAGGAAGCGAGCGCCATTCCGAATTTGTCGGGAGATCCGCCAACTTCATTGAGAGAAAGCAGCGGACAGTAACGATAAAACGCGGTATCCTCCAACCCTTTTGCCATCACCGGCCCGGTGAGCTGTTGAAAACGCATCACAAACAAGCGGCGCTCGGCACGGTCAGCGTCGCTGATGCTGTCCGGGTCCTTGAGCAGGAGCAGATCCTGAATGAAATCGAAGACCGATCCGCTGGTGGCTGGATTGCGGCGCTTCGCGGTCTTGATGGCGTTGCGTATGTAACGTTCATCCTGTTCGTCGGGATGCCGGGTGTCGATGCGGATATATGTCCGGTACACCGGGAAAGAGGCGATGACTTCACGAAGCGCATCCCGCAGACTTTCCAAAGTGAAATCGCGCGAGCGGCGATGTTGCTCGGAAATCCGATCCAGACGGCGGGAGAGTACATTGAGCTCGCTGGACATCGAGACTTGCATGACCAGGCGCTTGCTTTCGTAAATGAGATCAGAATAGCTCTGTGACCATCCCGTAAACGTCCGATAGAGACGCTGGAAGAAGCGCGCCTTGGATGCATCCACGAAAACTCCGTTGAGCAGGTTGAGGAATCCGTAGCCGGTGGTTCCTTCGATGGCCCAGCCCGGCCGCAGTTCTTCGTCGCCGACAAGAATCTTTTCCGCGGCCAGGTAAAGACGCCGACGGACTCCGTTGCCGGAGGTTGAAGCATGGCCCGGCAGAGGAGCCTGCGCCTGAATGTCCTCGAAATAACGCAGGGGGTCGAACAAGCCATCGGGATGGTCTATGCGAATTCCTGACACCAGTGACTTCTGTATGAGTTCAAAAGGGATGCGATGAACCACAGCGAAAACCTCCGGGCTCTCCACCCGGATCGCAGCCAGGTCGTTGATATCAAAAAAACGGCGGTAATTGATCTCGTCGGAGGCGACCCGCCAGAAACTCAGTCGATAGGCCTGGTCATCCAAAAGCCTCTCCAGCGAGTCGAAGCTGTGCGTATCCCCTTTGCTGCCGTTGATGATGGTCAATACTTCCTTCAGACAAGGCCTGACGACATCGCTGTCCTCGACCAGGGCCGCCACCCTGCGCCGGATGACTTCTTTTTCCCGCTGGCGCTCCCGCACTCTGGCCAGGTCAGTGTCCTCGCGCGGCGGAAGATGCGAGATCGCCGTGATAATGCTCTCCAGTTCCAGCACGTAACCGTCGGTATCGGGGAGCTTTTCCTTCGCCTTGACCAGGGTTCTTTCCAACAACGGTGCCCAGGAACGTGGAGCCAGGGGAAAGTGAGTGCCTAGCGAGTCCAATGCAAATCCGCCGCCGTCGTAGAACGCGCGAATGGATTGGTTCTCCAGCACCAAGCCAAATTGGTCAGGCAGAAAAGGCAACAGGACTTTATTGGCCAGCTCTGATTTGGGAGGGTTCCAATCAATATCGAAATGGCGGGAGTAGTCCGAACTGGGCCCGTTCTCGAGCACATCCCACCACCAGAGGTTCGACGGGTGGGTGATGCACATGTGGTTGGGCACGACATCGACCACCAGACCCATGCCGCGCTCCTTCAAACGTTCGGCGAAATCGACGAATTGTTCCTCCGAGCCGATTTCAGGGTTGAAGCGAGTGTGGTCGGTGACATCGTAACCGTGCATGCTGCCGGGATGGGCCATAAGAAACGGGGAGGTGTAGCAGTCCGTGATCCCCAGATCATGCAGATACGCGACCACCGCGGCGGCCCGGGCAAATGTAAAACGCAGATTGAGCTGAAGACGATAAGTTGAACAGGGGACATACGCCGGTTCTAGTGAAGCTCTGCTGTTCACTCAATCGCCTCGTCGTTATTTGCTGGAACGGTGGAACAATGTAGCCCGGTAGTGTCTGCAGATCCTCGGGGGCTCACGCCGCGGCAACATGGCTCGTTGCGGTGCGGAAGCGCCTCTCCTCCGCAACCGGAGATTGTCCACAGCCCGCTGTACACCCGAATGCAGTATAAACAGATAGCATTGGTCGCGCTGACCACACAGGGCAAGTCTTGCTGATAACCTATGCTACTAAAGCAAATGGCGACTCCCAAAGAGGTAACACGAATCGCAGCGGTTGTTTGTGCGGACTCTGTCATGTAAGCCGCCGACATAGCAGTGGATCTAGCGGAAATTTGTACTGCAAGTATCTAATCTAGCTCGCTCCTCGTCGCGCGCGTAATGAGGCCACAATCCGGGAGACTTAATGGAACGTTACGTATGCATTCATGCTCATTTCTACCAGCCGCCGCGAGAAAATGCCTGGCTTGAGGCGGTGGAATACCAGGATTCCGCCTATCCCTATCATGACTGGAACGAGCGGGTCACAGCGGAGTGCTACGCGCCCAACAGCGCCTCACGAATTCTGGACGGCGATAGCAGAATTCTTCAAATCGTCAACAACTATTCGAAAATTAGCTTCAACTTCGGCCCGACCCTCCTTTCATGGATGGAGCAGAAGAGCCCGGCGGTATATGAAGCAATCCTGGCCGCCGACCGCGAGAGCCAGCGGCTTTTCTCTGGCCACGGTTCGGCTGTGGCGCAAGCCTATAACCACATGATCCTTCCCCTCGCGTCCCGGCAGGACAAATACACGCAGATTCTTTGGGGAATTCGGGATTTTGAAAAGCGATTTGGACGGTATCCTGAAGGAATGTGGCTGCCGGAAACTGCGGTCGATCTGCAGACACTGGAAGTCCTGACAGAACTGGGCATTAAGTTTACGATTCTTTCCCCGTACCAGGCAGGACGGGTAAGGCCGCTCGGCGGGCGGGCGTGGCGCAAGGTGGATGGCGGCAGAATTGATCCGTCCATGGCCTATGCAGTTCGTGTGGGTTCCGGAAAAGCGATCAACGTGTTTTTTTACGATGGCCCAATTTCCCGCGCCATTGCTTTTGAGGATCTCCTGGCCGATGGCAAGCGATTCTCCGAGCGGCTTCTGGGCGCATTTTCCGATGCGCGGACATGGCCCCAGCTGGTTCACATCGCCACCGACGGCGAGACCTACGGACATCATCGGGCTTACGGCGATATGGCGCTGGCGTTCGCCTTGCACCATATTGAAACCAGCCAACTGGCAAGGCTGACCAACTACGCGGAATATCTGGAGAAACACCCGCCTACCCAGGAAGCCAAGATTATTGGAAACACTTCCTGGAGTTGCGCTCACGGGATCGAGCGCTGGCGGAGCGATTGTGGCTGCAACTCAGGAGGCCATGCCGGCTGGAACCAACAGTGGAGAGCGCCCTTGCGGCAGGCCTTCGACTGGCTGCGCGATACCGTTGCTCCAGGGTATGAGACCGAAGCCAGAAAGCTTTTTGAGAGTCCCTGGCAAACGCGGGATGCCTATGTCGACGTGGTGCTCGACCGTTCCCGCGAGAATGTAATCGGCTTCATGACCGCACACGCGAAGCGGCAGCTTTCGCCTGCGGAAACGGTGACCGGTCTGAAGCTGCTTGAGCTGCAGCGCTATCTGATGTTGATGTACACCAGCTGTGGCTGGTTCTTCGACGAGGTGTCCGGGATAGAAACAGTCCAGGTGATTCAGTACGCCGGCCGCGCCCTGCAGCTCGCCGGACAATTGTTCGGGGAGGACCTGGCCACGCCCTTTCTTGACTTGCTGGCACAGGCCCGTAGCAACATTGCCGAACAGGGCGATGGGCGATCTATTTACGAACGTTACGTGCAGCCCGCGATGGTGGATCTGCACAAGGTAGGCGCTCACTACGCGGTCAGTTCTCTGTTTGAGGAATATGGCCAGAACGCTCGTATCTATTGCTACGACGTGGCCAGGATGGAATACCGGACCTCGCGACAGGGAAAGCTGCGGGCGCTGCTGGGCCAGGCGACCGTCACTTCGGAAATCACGTGGGAGTCGGACCAGGTCACTTTCGGCGTCTTGCATCTTGCCGACCACAGTGTAATCGGAGGAGTGCGACAGTTCCAGGGAGACGAGGCGTATCGCACTCTTGACCAGGAACTCGACAAGGCGCTGGCCAGCGGCGACCTGGCAGAACTGGTGCGCCTGATCGAAAAGAACTTCAGTTCGGGCACGTACACCCTGCGGTTGCTGTTCCGTGATGAGCAAAGAAAAATACTTGGCATCATCCTGGAAGAAGCGACCAATGAAGCTCGTGCCCTATATCGCAATTTTCACGACGAGCATGCGCACTTGATCCGTTTCGTGACCGACCTGGGAGTACCTCTGCCCAGGCGCTTCCGGCTGGCGGTCGACTTCACGCTGAATTCCGATCTACTGGACGCGTTTTCCGTAGAAGAGGTGGACCTGACCCAGTCCAGAGAAATCCTGGAGGAGATACGGCGCACCGGCGTGAGACCCGACGCTGTGACCCTGGAGTTTGCCTTGCGCCGGACGATCGAGCGCTTGTTCACCCGGTTCGTTGCCGATCCAATGGAACCGGGCTTGCTGGCACGTTTGCGGGAAACCATCGAACTGGTTCTCACTTTGCCCTTCGAGGTTCGCCTGTGGGAGGCCCAGAATACCTACTACCACATGATGCGCGAGCATGCCGGCAAAGTAAAAGAGCGTGCTGAACACGGAGACGCCGAGGCCCAGGCCTGGTTGGATGGGTTCGTAAATCTGGGTGAAAGGCTTAGAGTGAAGGTTCAGATTGACGCACCGGTAAGCGTTTGAGCTTAAGCGCGACGAACTAGGCGCCGGCGTCCTGGCGGGCACGCTGGATTTCGTTCACGTCGCCCACGGCGATGATCAATAGCCTGGCTTTCGACTACTGAATTGTCGAGCGGATTCACCAACAAGTCGGAAGAATTTTCGGCCAGCGGACGCCTGAGTCCGAGAACGAGAAGGTTGTAACGCCCCTTAAGGTTCAGCACCTGCGACGCGCTTCCCGCCCACGGGGAAGCGGCCTTGAATTCGATCTCTTGGACGCACAGGGTCTTGCCTTGCTCCTTCAACATACGATCGAGAATCCGACCACCTGCGGGCGGATCAGTTCGCTGCCCATGCGCAGACCTTCCGATCTGACTGGGCGAAACGGTGGAATTCACTCCGGCACGCAGTTTTCATCGGGTCGCGTTACTGACCTTGCCGGAAGCGGCAGTGAGGTCTTCGAACCCATGCTGCGTGAGGTCACCGATACGTTCGATGCTTATGTCAGCGGCGGGATAGGCCGCCACAATATTCGGGTCAAGCGCGTAGTGTCCCTGCCGCACGAAAACCGTGGTCACGCCGCTGCCCCAGGCTTGCTTCACTGCAGTGAGAATGCGCAACTTGTCATCCACCAACACATAGTGACCCGCGGGGTACCTTTGTCGAACATCCTCTAGTTCGTGCTCTTTGTGGACATAAATAAGCACGTGCCCTTTGACCGCATCAAACAATCCCGATCGTCGAATCTTGCGAGGTTGGAAAACCACATCGCCGTCCGACAGAATGACCGGTTGGCCCCACTGTGATACGTGTTCCACAACATCCAGAGAATTGGGGAATAATCGATTGGCAAAGTGATATTCAATCAGGAATTCCGATACCGCCAGCAACTTCGGCTCTCGCGGATGCTCTGTTCGATAGCGCTGCAACGCGCCGAGATAGTCTGCGTATCCCAGTTCGGTGCGTAACTCTTCAAACAAGGCCCAGTAGCGCCGCTGGCGATCCTGCCCTACCTGATTGGTCAGATACTGCTTGAGGTCAGAAGAGACCCGGTCGTTATCCAGCAGAGTATTATCCACATCGAACAGGAATACAACCGCTTTGGACATCGTAAGCCTGCCTCCCGGCGTAATGGACCACTCTAGATTCCGGTGTCAACCTTCTGATCCCACATCCGGAAACCGCCAATGAAAGCGTTCTGATTGTTACCCAGCCGTGTATGTGGCGGAAGTTTCGTGAGCTTTTTGGAGTTTCCGCCTCCCAGCACAACGTCGTCGGCGCATAAAGCTGCACGCAGTTCGTTTACGACCTCGAGGACGTGCTGTTCCCACTTCTTCTTGCCGAGGCGCTCCAGCCCACGAACACCAAGGTAGTCCTCATAGGTTTTGCCTTTCCGATAGGGCAAATGAGCCAATTCCATCGGCTCAAGCCGGCCGTCGGCAATCATTGCCGAACCCAGGCCAGTGCCCAGACCCAGGAAGAGCATCCGTCCTTTGCGATAGCTCCCCATGGCCTGCATAGCGGCATCGTTGATTATCTTTACATCGCAGCCAAAGGCTTTCTTGAAGTCGAAATGTACCCAGCCGCCACCCAAATTGTGCGGCTCGCGAATCGGCCGCCCGTGTACCACGGGGCCGGGATAGCCGAGTGAGATCACATCGTAATCCCAATCTTTCACAGCACCCTTAACTTGGCGTACCATGTCGGCCGCCCGATACTTCGGACCGGAATCGAACTCGCGCTTCTCTTTCTGACCGGTAGCCAGCAGTTTGACATGGGTACCACCCACGTCAATGACCAGGATTTTCCGCTTGGGTTGCATGCAATTTCTTATCCCTTTTTGCGTTCCCCATGGCCGCCAAATTCAAATCGCATGGCTGAAAGCAGTTTGTTTGCGAAATCACCTTCGCCGCGGGAAGTGAATCGGTCGTACAGGGCTGCGCTAAGCACGGGGACGGGCGCACCTTCATCGATGGCAGCGGTAATGGTCCAACGCCCTTCCCCGGAGTCTGACACGTGGCCGGAGAAACTGGCGAGGTCGGGTTCTTTTGCCAGTGCGCTAGCCGTCAGGTCGAGGAGCCACGATGCCACGACACTGCCCCGGCGCCACACTTCCGTCACCTGCGCGAGATCGAAGTCATATTGATAGTGCTCGGGATTGCGCAACGGAGTCGTCTCTGCATCCACGGACCGGGCTTTCTTGCCGACGTTGGCATGCGAGAGGATGTTCAACCCTTCCGCGTACGCAGCCATCAGCCCGTACTCGATGCCGTTGTGAACCATCTTTACGAAGTGTCCGGCACCTTCTGCTCCGCAGTGCAGATATCCATTTTCTGCCGTGCTACGGACATTTTTGCGGCCCGGCGTCGGCTCGGCGGTGCCCTTTCCGGGCGCAAGGGTGCGGAAGATTGGATCGAGGCGCTCGACCGCGGGCTTCGGACCGCCAATCATCAGGCAGTAGCCACGCTCTAGTCCCCAGACTCCACCACTGGTTCCTACATCGAGATAGTGGATTCCGGCTTTTTCAAGTTCTTTCGCCCGTCTTGTGTCGTCAATATAGTAGGAATTTCCGCCGTCGATGACGATGTCATCTTTCTCCAGATGGGGCGCGAGACTAGCCAGAGTGACGTCGACAATCGCCGCCGGAACCATCAACCACAGTGCCCTGGGCCGATTGAGCTTGGACACGAAATCAGCAAGCGAGGAAGATCCCGTAGCCTGCTCCTTAACCAGGGTCTGGACCACCTCTGGACTTCTGTCAAAAACCACGCACTGGTGTCCGCCTTTCAGCAGGCGTCTAACCATGTTGGCTCCCATTCGTCCGAGACCAATCATTCCTAGTTGCATTTTGAACTCCTCATTCGCGAATAGCGGTTGGATATCGGGGACAGAAACGAAGGGTGGCCGGAGTTAGGCTGCTGTACGGCATCCAGCATTCTGCGAATCCAAGGCGATGGGACGCTTTGGGGAGCACAGCGGGCACATGAGCCGACCAGGGAACCCATGTTCCCAAAACCATGACGGTATGTCAATGAAATCAGGTAGTTTAAGCAGGTTGAGGCCATGAACGGGCCAAACTTGACGCTAAACTCCTGGAGCGGAATACGCTAAGCTGTTATGGCAGAGAAGGTTAATGACTTAGCATGGCTTTGGTTGCCACGTCAGCTTGCATTCGTCAAAGATCTTTCGTGATGGTGATCTTGCGGAGGAGTCGTGGACGTACCGCCTTCGCCGGGGCGATCGCCCTGCCACTCTGCCCCCAACGCAGAGGTCCCAAGGTTTGCCGGATTTTTGCTGCGGATAAGGAAGAGCGCATCCTCGAACAGATCCTCACCAGCTACGCCGGCGGCACGGGCGACTCTCCAACCACAGCCATCACCATTCTGGCGCCCGGGTTGACGACCGCCATTCATGGCGAATACTGGTATTTGTTTTACGTCTATGGGCGCAATTGGCGATTGGGACGGGAGCAGCGGAGTACGTCGAATGGGAATGGCAGGGTTTTCGACCAACTCGAATTTATCTTGCCCGATCAGACACCCAAGTGGACCTAATTTTGATGTGACCTGATTGATCACACCCTCGCTTCAGGAACGCTGATTCTGGCCTGGCTGATTGCGGACTCGTACTTCTTCGAACTGGGTCTCCGCTTATCGGGCGCTCACCCGTTTTGCTGTGCCTTGATTACCGAAAGCCGATTTTTGGAGAAAATGCGTTATACCCGGACCGAACGGTACCTTTGCTCCTGATCTTGGACAGACGAACCATGAATGGCAACCGTGGCGTTATCCTCAGATCGCGGTGGTCATCCTTGAGCGGGAAGTTAAAGACGGTGTGCAATTTGAACCGCGAGCCGGATGTGGTAGAACTACGGACTCTGAGCCCGTCTGCCTCACCTTGTGGCACGCTCACCCTGGATGGCCCCGCGCTCGTGACAGGTCAGGACCAAAACAAATGGCTCGGACCATTTTTTGGAGAGCTCTTGGTAAACTTCTCGGTCGAGGGAAACGAAAACATGTCCCAGCCAGCCGTGGCAGCAGAAGCCGGGCGGATCGGGCGTTGTGGCGATCCGTGCGCAATGGTTATTTTCGGCGCAGCGGGCGATCTTACTCGTCGCAAGTTAATCCCGGCACTTTACAATCTGGCAAAACACAATCTCCTGTCGCGAGAGTTTGCCATGATTGGGGTCGCACGGAACCCGATGTCCACCAACGAATTTCGCACCAAGCTGGTGCAGGATTTGAAGGAATTCGCGAACGAAGCGATTGATGTCGACCTGCAGGAATGGTTCGAGCGCCACGTCTACTATGCGACGGGCGAGTTCGGTGACCAGAGCACCTACCAGCAGTTGAAGGAACTTCTCCAGAAAGTCGACAAGGACCACGCCAGCCACGGCAATTACTTTTACTATCTCGCCACCGCCCCGGACTTCTTCAGCCCCATCGTGGAGCACCTGGCCGCCAACGGCCTGATGAGCGAAGAGAATCATCAGTGGCGCAGAGTGATCGTGGAAAAGCCGTTTGGGCGCGACCTGGATTCGGCTAAGACACTGAACCAGCAGCTTCTGAAGGTCGCAAACGAAAAGCAGATTTACCGCATTGACCACTACCTGGGCAAAGAGACGGTACAAAATATTCTGGCTTTCCGTTTTGCCAATGGAATCTTCGAACCGATCTGGAACCGCCGCTACATCGATCACGTGCAAATTTCCGTGGGCGAGACGGTCGGTGTGGAACAACGAGGTGGTTACTACGATACCGCCGGAGCCTTACGCGATATGGTGCCTAACCACATCATGCAGCTGATCAGCCTTACCGCCATGGAGCCGCCCATTTCCTTCCAGGCCGACGCGGTGCGCGACGAACAAGCCAAGATATTGCACGCAGTACAGCCGCTGAGTTCTGAAGACGTGCTGACCCGGACCGTGCGCGGCCAATATGGCGAGGGCGAAATTGCGCGTCAGCATGTTCCGGCTTATCGTTCTGAGCCTGGCGTGCCACCCGATTCCCGAACCGAAACTTTTGTCGCGGTGAAACTGCAAGTGGACAATTGGCGCTGGGCCGGCGTTCCGTTTTATCTGCGTACCGGGAAACGTATGGCGTCGCGGAGCACTTACATTGTGATTCAGTTCCGGCGCGCGCCCTTCGTGCTCTTCCGCGATACAGAAGTGGAAAAGCTCATGCCGAACCAACTGGTCCTGCATATTCAGCCGGAGGAAGGGATTGCGCTGCGGTTTGCGGCCAAAACGCCCGGACCGGTGATGCGACTGGGAACGGTGGACATGGACTTTGAATACTCCGACTACTTCGGTAGGCAGCCCAGCACCGGCTATGAGCGCTTGCTGCACGATTGCATGGTTGGCGACGCCACCTTGTTTCAGCGGGCAGACATGGTCGAAGCGGGATGGAGCGTCGTCAGTCCGATGCTGGATCTTTGGAAGGCTTTGCCGCCGCGCAATTTTCCCAATTATTCGTCCGGCACCTGGGGGCCGAAAGACGCCGACGACTTGCTGGAACGTGACGGACGTCACTGGCGGAACTTCGAACAGTAGACTCGCTGGCGGCTAAACTCGCGAACACGACTTTAGTCGTGCCGGAAAAACGCCAGGGGCGTCGGCTTCAGTCGCTGAGGATCGTCGGCTACTTGCTCTTCATCACGTAACCCCGCGTCAACGGATTTGGTTGCGAGTCAGTCAAAGTTTTTAAGTTGCAAACCATAACCTGTGTTGGATAAGGTTCTACCTCGCCTGCAGACGGTTGCGATTCCCATGATCACGGACTGCCACATCCATATTCAACCGCTCGAGATGTTCAAACCGGAGGCGCTGGCCCTCATAAAAAATAAGCGGCCCAATTTTGACCAGATCGTTGAGTTCTGTCGGTCACCCAAGGCCTTCCTGAAATATCTGGACACGGCTGGGATCGGGCGGGCCGTCCTGATCAATTACGTCGCACCGGAAGTGATTGGATTTAGTCCCGCCGTCAACCAGTGGGTAGCGGACTATACCAGGGACGACCCAAGGCGTCTGATCTCGTGTGGTGGACTGCACCCCCGGCATTCCCCCAACATCATGGCGGACGTCGAACAGATTCTGCGGCTGAAGATCCGCATGATCAAGATCCATCCCCCCCATCAGTTGCTGTTTCCGAACGACTATCTTCATGGGGTGAAGGAATTGGAAATCATTTATCGGGCGGCGGAGGCCAACGGCGTTCCAGTAATGTTTCACACCGGGACATCAATTTTTCACGGCGCTCGCAACAAATATGGAGACCCCATCTATATCGATGACGTTGCGGTCGATTTTCCCAGGCTGAAGATACTTCTGGCGCACGGCGGCCGGCCGCTCTGGATGGACACTGCATTCTTTCTGTTGCGACGGCACGCCAACGTCTATCTGGACATCAGCGGCATCCCGCCTAAGACATTGCTCAAGTATTTTCCGCGGCTGGACGAGATCGCAACCAAGACTCTCTTCGGCACCGATTGGCCCGGCCCGGGCGTTCCGGATATCAAGCGGAATTTGGACGATTTCATTGCTCTGTCCCTGAGCGAAGGAACCCGGCAGCAGATTCTGTCGCGCACTGCCGCGGAGATCTGGCCGGAATAGATTCCTGAATGGATGAAGATCAGCCTCGGGTCAATGATTCGATCAGGTTTCGGTGCTGCGGATAGAGCCCGACCAGCTCCGACCGTTTCCCCAACTTAAAGTCTGCGAAATCGAATCCCGGTGCTACCGTACAACCTGCCAACGCGAACGATCGAGGATCTCGAACGCGGGAAGCAAACCAGCGGCCGGCTTTGACTGCGGCCTGCAACACTTCGCCGGCTTCGGGATCGCTACCCAACTGGATCTCCGAGTAGGCGCCATCTGGATCAATCACGTGTACAGCTATCGGGCTGCCGGCATAAAAGTGCCACAGCTCATCTGACCGTAGACGATGGAAAGCGGAAAAGTTCTCCCCCTCCAGCAGGAAATAGATGGCAGTCGAAACCGGCCGCGCCCCAGTGAACTGGGGCGGCAAAGCTTCCCTGGCAATGGAAAGCTCCGAATGGTAAGTCTCGCGATAGTACCCGCCCTCGGGATGAGCAATGAGGTTCAGCTTGTCGATCCAGTATTGAGCGGATTTCGCCATGGCGTTTCATTTTAAGCGAAGGCGTACGGCGTCGCGGGCGAGTCGCCCGCGGCCACATGGGTTCAGCAAACTTGCGACTTCTTATTCGCTGGTGTAAAAACCTTGCCATGAATCGCCTTGTGCTGGGTGTGTTGTGCGGTGTGGCTTTTGGCTTGATCGACGTGCTGATGACGGTTTTCGGGAAGCATCCCCATGTGAGCCGGACGATGCTGCTGCAAGCCTTTTCCAGCCGCTTCGCGATCGGGGTTCTGGCCGACGGTTACGCTGCCACTGCATCCGATCCTGGCGGGCGCGGTCGTGGGCCTGCGATCAGTCTGCCGGATGCGTTTGGATTGAATTCCTATGTTGGAGTTCTGGGCCCCGTTTCGGTGCCCTGACGGCGGGGGCGGTCAGAATGTGGGAAACCTAGAATGACGGTTTCTTACAACCGCATTGCAGGCCAAAGCGTGGAACGGCTCGCCGCACTGAGTGACGGTGTCTTCGCGGTTGCGATGACGCTGTTGGTACTCGACCTTCGCGTGCCTGCGATGGAAGCCGTGCACAGCGAGCACGGCACGCGCTAGTTGCTCTTTCCCCGCGGCTCCTGATGTACATGATGAGCTTCCTGACGCTGGGCATTTTCTGGATCCCCCAGCAGACGCAACTCAATCACCTCGCCCGGTCCGACCGCAGTCTTTCGTGGATTCACATCCTGTTTCTGTTTGCGGTTTCGATCACGCCGTTCTCCACCACTCTTCTGGCGGAATTTTCGGAGTACCGCACCGCCTTGCTCGGTTACTGGGTAAACATTCTTCTTCTGGGGTGTTCTTTGTACTTCAGCTGGGTGGGCGCGATGGGCACAGGATTAGTCAAAGACGACTTGCCTCCCGAAGTGCCGGTGGCAATCAAGCGACGCATCGTGGTTGGCCAGGCGCTTTATGCTTTCGGCGCCTTCCTCTGCATCTTTAACCCCTACTGGAGCATTGCATTCATCGTTCTGGTGCAACTCAACTATGCCATTAGCCCATTTGGAAGGCGTTCGCGCTCCTGACCCCTAGGAGCTTGTCCGAGTAATGCAAAATCAGCAGCTTTGGGCACCAGCGGTTGTGGTTCTCGAAGATCGAAATCACAATATGTGGCCACGCAACTGATTACTCGGACGGGCTCCTAGCGGCGAATATTTATTTCGGCTTGACGCTGAAGTGGCTGGCGATGCATTGCCACCTTCCATTTAGGTTCATCCAGGTATCGGTGAAGCGGCCGCGGCGCTCCCACGATTTGCCTTTGTCGATTCCCTTCTCGTAGTAAGCGCCGGTCACCACCGCTGTGCTCCCGTAGTAGTGAACCACCATGCCGGTGGACTGCAATGCCTGAGGGCGGTAAGACTGGTCGGCCACTGAGGCGACCATCTGAGCCTTGTTGTAGAGCGTGCCCTCGGCCACTGTCATAACGAAATCATCGGCCAGCAGGAGTTGCACGGCGGGCGCATCATTGTTCAACTCGGCCCGGTTCCACAAGTTCTCCATCGCAATGATCTTCGACGAATCCTGTGCGGCTGCGACGAACGGGACAATGAGCCACAGCCCCGCGACGATGAGGCTTCGTTTCATGGGAACTCCTGGGTTGGTTCGAGTGCAGAGTATATAGCGAACTGGATCAATTTTCGGCCAGAAGGGCCGCAGGGACAGCGGCGCAACGAGAACCAGCCAAGTCGAGAATGAGTTGACCTATTTTTTCTTGGGAGCGGAGTCGCCTTTCGCCGCCAGAGTACGGATATGTGTCAGAACAGCACGGATTTCTTCGTCAATGATGTTGCCCTTGAATCCGGGCATATTGCCTTTTCCCTCGGAGATGGACTGGGTCAGTTCGGCGTCCGATTTGTTCTGGACTTCCGCCGAGCGCAGATCGGCTGCCTTAAGGCTCTTCCCTACCGCGGTACCGCCGCCGTCTTGCCCGTGGCAAGTTGCGCACTTCGACTTATACACGCCGGCACCGGTCGCACTATCCTGGCTGTCCGCCGGGCTTGCAGCCAGTACGACAATGAGAAGGCCGGCGAGCGTCAGAACGTCAGCAAGTGGCAGTTTCCTGGTCTGTAGCTTCATAGTCCCCCAAATCTTGGATAGCCGGTCGCGCCCGTGGCCCGCCCGACCCTGCGAAATCACGTCATTCTAGTGGTTCGTGTCAGCCAAATCAACGGCCACGGAAGCCTTGTCGTCTCCCCTCAAGCCTAGCGGCGTACCAACGCGAGCACGCCACTGGGCAGACGCCTTAAATTTCTCTTCTTTACGATGGCGGGTACGGAACCCGTCAGGTTCGCGGGTTAGGAGATGGCCGATGGCCTCCCATGAGTTCTCGTCCACGGTTCCAGAGGGCAGCTTTCCACAATGGCGACGGGAGTACGAATCCGCTATGGGCGAGACTGACCACAAGACTCTTTTCAAACGAATGGAGGTTGCCGAGGCCGCAATCCTCAGTCGCCGCGAAGTTCTGACGCAGAGTCCTGACGGTTTCGCTGAACGACAGGAAATAAAGATGGCCCTGGCTAAGCTGCACAATCTGAAGAAGGAAGTTTTGACGTTCTTCTGATCGGAAACGCTTTTCGTTCGCGACCGCTTTCACATTCATTGAGCGGGCGAGCAAGCCCGGGTCTCCGTGGGCACCCTCAGTTCGCCCTCATTGCCACACAAAGAAGATAATGCCCTCGCGCTTGAGAAAAAAATGCGAGGTGGTTATTTTGTCCGCTCAATTCTAACCGCCACAGAATCCTTCGACGGCTTGCCGCCTCGAATTTTTCGGTGGCTGCAAACGGCCCTCTTTTTCGACTGGACAACCGAAAGCAAACGATATAAAAAGAAAGAGCAATCACAAGCCCGGGTTTCGGGAAAAAGTGCTCAACGAAGAACGCAGGCGCGCCATTATCGAGATTCTGGAACGGGACGGCCGTGTGCTGGTCACGGACATGGCCCGAAAATTCGACACATCCCAGGTCACGATCCGAAAGGATCTCGAAATCTTGCATGCTCACGGGTTGGTGCATCGCACCCATGGCGGCGCATTGCCCGCCCGAGAGGGCGCGCTCGAAGACCCGACGCTGCGAGAAAAAGAAAAGCTGCACCGCAAGGAGAAGCTGCGGATTGCGACCTCTGCGGCGGCCCAGGTGAAGGAAGGCCAAGTGGTGATTCTCGATTCCGGCACCACCACCACCGCAATCGCGCGGGCGCTACGGAACTTTCATAACCTTACGATTATCACCAACGCGTTGAACATCGCGGCAGACCTCACCGGGGCTCCGGTCGAAGTGATCCTGACGGGCGGCACGCTGCGCAAGAACTCCTTTTCGCTGGTGGGTCCTATCGCAGAGGAAACCCTGCGCGGGTTGAACGCGGACATTCTCTTTCTGGGGGTGGATGGCTTTGACGTCCACTACGGGCTGAGCACTCCCAATCTTCTCGAAGCTAAGGTGAACCGGGTCATGGTTGGAGTTGCCAAGCGCACCGTGGCGGTGTGCGACTCCAGTAAGTTTGGCCGGCGGAGCTTGTCGCTGATTGTTCCGCCCACGGCTTTGCAGGAAATCATCACGGACCACGGTATTCCCAAATCCGACCTGAGGGCCCTTAAGAAGATCGGGGTTGAGGTGACGCTTGTCTGACCAGCAAACGGTTGAGCCGTCCACGCCAGCACATCCAGGCGCCCATTCCCTCGCTGAAATCCTGTCCCAGCCCCAGTTCTGGGGCCGCTGTCTGGAAGGGTTGGAGCGCCAAGGTTCGCTGGCGCAAATCCGGCATCCCTTTCGCTCCGCGAACGAATGGATGTTTGTCGGTTGTGGCTCGAGCTACTACCTCGCCCTTACTGCGGCAGCGGCATGGAGCAGCATCACCGGAACGCGGACGCGGGCGATTCCGGCTTCCGAGTTGTTGCTTTTTCCCGAGCTGGTGCTAGCAGGTACAGGAGACCTCGCGGCGGTTGTAATTTCGCGTTCAGGTCAAACGTCTGAGGCCGTACGAGCGGCGCAATTGCTGGAGCGCGAGAAGAACATTCGCGTTCTTGCCGCGACCGGCACACCGGATCAACCGCTCGAGCAAATCGCTACTGCCACCCTGCCGCTGCTTCCCTGCGATGAGCAAAGCACGGTGATGACGCGTTCGTTTACGTCTATGCTGCTGGGCCTGCAGTACCTGGCGGCCTGCCAAGCGAACCATTCCACGCTCTTGAAATCCTTCAGCATGTTGCCCGGGTTGGCGCAGCGGGCCATCAACACCTTGCACCCGCAAGTCCGTGAATTTGTCGGGGCACGGCAGTTTGCCGACTATGTGTGTCTGGGCCAGGGGCCGATCTACGGTTTGGCCTGCGAGACGGCACTCAAGGTCACTGAGATGTCAGTGTCCTACGCGCAGAGCTTTCACACCCTGGAATTTCGCCACGGACCCAAGTCGATTGTTGGACCTGAGACGCTTGTAATATTTCTGCTGTCCGAGCAAGGCTACGATGCCGAGCGCGAGGTTCTGCAGGAGATCAAGCATTTGGGGGGGACAACGCTGGCGGTTACCAATCGTGCCGACAAGCGCGCTCGAGCTGCGTCCGATCTTCTGATTGAGTTTGATTTCGAGCTGCCGGAACTGGTACGCCTGGCGCCGTACATTTTTGCCGGCCAACTGACGGGCCTCTATACCGGACTGAAAAAAGGGCTCGACCCCGACAATCCCCGTAATTTGAGCCGGGTCGTGGTTCTCGAAGAAGACGTACCTTCGGAACAGCCCGAGCCTGCCCAATCGTGAGTCACGGCGGCTTTCAGTCGCCTCCGGCTTTCGATTGCTTTCCCTTTTCTCCGGACTTGCCCGTACCCTCCGGTTCCCGCCCTCTGCCTCCGCTCGCCTACAGCTTTCGTGCAGACTGAACCCTGCTTTGGCAGCGGACCAGGTGACCATGATTCCCGCACTGGACTGCGCCGGACATCCGACTTACGCCGGGGAAATTTTCAACGCACGCCAGACCCAAACCAGCGGTCTGTATGCCGGCGGTCTGTGCGGCGTTCCATTGGAGGAATAACGGCAGCGGCAACCCCACGAATATTATCCCGCACGGGCAACTTGATCCTCTCGCCTTGGCGATCACCAAGCTTTATCCCTTGCCCAACGTCAATGGCAACGGATTTAACTTTCTGTCGAACCCCGTGCGCAGCGAAACCCGCAACAATTTCGACGTTCGTATTGACCAAAAATATACCGAGAGGGACTATGCCTTCTTCCGCTTCAGCTACGAAGACCAGCCCAGCCTGATTCCCGGGCCTTTCGACAACACGGGAGGCGATGGGGGCGGATTCTTCAGCGGCGTGGAAGACAATGCCTATCGCAGCTTCGCCACCAGCTGGACCCACTTGTTCCGCAGCAACTTGACCAACGAGTTCCGGCTGGGCTACAACCGGGTCAATTCACAGCCTCAGCAGATCAATGCAGACAAGACAAGCGAAGCGCTGTTGAATTTTTCCGGCGGTTTTCCCGGGATTCCGAACGTGCCCGGAAATGGCGGTCTGCCACAATTGACGTTTAACGATATTGCCCAGATTGGCAGCCCCACATTTTTGCCGTCGCACGAAGTGCAGAACACTTACGGCGTCTCGGAGAACTTAACCTGGGTACATGGCAATCACTCCTTCAAATTCGGGACCGACATCCGGTCGGAAGAGTTCACAATTTTTCAACCCGCAGCGCCTCGGGGTACACTCAACTTTGGCCCTGGACTCACCGACAACCCGGCGGCGCAATTCAGTGGCGGTTCCGGATTTGCGGATTTTCTGGTCGGCTTGAGCGATGGCGGCAGTATCAACAACCTGCACAACATCGACTATCACCATCAGGTTTACGCCTTCTACGGACAGGATGATTGGAAGGTCACTCCGAAACTCACTCTGAACCTGGGAGTGCGCTACGAACTGTTTACCACCATCAAGGAAAGAAATAACGAGCTCGGCACTTTCGATCTTTCAACCGGAACCTTGATCGTGCCCAAAGGAGTGACCGCGCAGCTTACTCCCATGCTGGCCGCGATCGTCCCTGTGCAGGCCACCGCCACTCCGGGCCTGATTTCGCCCGACACCAACAATTTTGCTCCCCGTATCGGTGTGGCTTACAAGGCAAGCGAGAGGCTGGTGGTGCGCGCCGGCTACGGCATCTTCTACGGCGGCGACGAGGCTGGGCCGTATTCGAATCCGAGCATGGGTTTCAATCCGCCGTTCTTTATCAGCAAGAATTTCAATCAGCCTTGCGGCACACCTTCCGCCAATCCGGCGACCGTGGACTGTTCCCTGCTTGGTATACCGACACTTTCCAGCGGTTTCCCCGCGAATTCACTGACCGATCCCGAGCCGCCCCCGCTTTTCTTTTCGCTCGATCCCAAGCTGGTCACGCCCTACATGCAACAGTGGCACTTATCGACGCAGTCCAATTGCCGTCGAATACTGTGTTCGAAGTCACCTATGCCGGATCGCGGGGCTTGAAACAGTACATTTATCTGAACGGCAATCAGGCGGCGCCGAATCCCGATCCCAATTTGCCTTTTGCGGATCGGCGTCCTCTGCCCCAGCTTGACGGCTTCATTGGCTGGTTCCGTTCGACGGGGTGGTCGAACTACAACTCGCTGCAAACGCGGGTCGAGAAGCGTTTCTCTCACGGCCTCTGGCGTCCTATACCTGGGCCCACGCCCTGGACATTGCTTCGAACGCGGATTTGGGGGCGCAGAATGGCGGAGACTTCCGCTATTTCAAGAATCCCGCGCAGGAATATGGCAACTCGGATTTCGACATCCGCCATCGGTTTGTCTTCAGCTATCTGTACGAGTTGCCGATCGGTCACGGGCAGCGTGTTCTCGGCGACGCGAGCGGAGTGCTCAATCAGGTGGTCGGCGGCTGGCAAATTGGCGTGATTACTTCGGTCGCAACCGGGAACTGGTTCACCGTGCTGGATGCTAACGGGGTCGCGAATTCAGACGGCCAGCAACGGCCAGACTTGATCGGAGATCCACGCGCCAAACCCTGTGTGCCCAACACCTTTTTTAACACATGCGCCTTCGCCGATCCGGCATCAGGGTCGTTCGATAATGTCAGCCGTAACAGCGTGCAGGGACCGGGCTACCAGATCTGGGATTTCTCCCTCTTCAAGAACTTCCCGATTACCGAGTGTGCCAAGCTGGAATTTCGCGCCGAGTTCTTCAACGTGTTCAATCATCCCAACCTGCAGTTTGCCAAGTCCGGGCCACAAAACTCGATCAATACGACCACGTTTGGCACGCCGGCGTTCGGGTTCCTGACCGCGGCCCGTGATCCGCGCCAGGTTCAGTTGGCGCTGAAATTGTCGTTCTAAGAAACGACGTTCTATAGAATGGTGGTCTGCTCATGAGATACCATCGGTCGCGTGTTTTAGCGTTCGTGTGTCTGATTTTCGCACTCGCTCCTTTCGGCGCATCCGCACAGGAGTCTCCCAACCTCACCGAACTCAGCAGCGGATGGAGAATGACCTCCGCGAAGAACATCAGCGACGACGATTCATTGGTCTCGCAATCCGACTTTGACGCTTCACACTGGTACGCAGCGCAACACATGCCGGCGACAGTCTTGCAGATCCTGCAAGAAAGCGGGGTATATAAGGATCTGTATTTTGGCATGAACCTCGCCACGCCCGGAGATCTCTGGAAACAGGATTGGTGGTACCGCACCACGTTCACCGCTCCGAGCGGCCGGGAGGTCTACTCTCTCATCTTCAAAGGCATTAACTACCGGGCTGATATCTGGCTGAACGGACACAAGGTGGCGAATCGCGCGACGGTGGTCGGTATGTACGATGAGTTCGAATTCAACGTCACCGAATTCATTGTGCCCGACCGGTCCAACGTCCTGGCGCTGAGAGTCACTCCGGAGCAAAGCCTCGTAGGAGAGAATGGCATCGAACTGGGAGATAGCTGGCTGGACTGGATCAACTGGAAATACCTGGGCTATCACGATCCCCAGAAACATCTGGACATTCCGTTCGTTCCCGACAGGAATGCGGGGGTATGGAAGCGGGTATTTCTCAGCAGTACTGGCGCGGTAACGATCCGAAATCCCTACGTGGCCAGCGATCTCCCTCTTCCGGCGACCAACCCGGCCGCGTTGACCGTCTATTGCGACCTAAGCAACAACACGGCCAAGCCAGTGTCGGGTAACTTGTCCGGAGAGATTTCACGTCCCGGAAAGAGCACCATCAGGTTCCAACAGCCGGTGCGGCTGTTTCGAAACCAGACGAAAGAGATCGCGTTCACGCCGGCCGACTTTGCTCAGCTTAAGGTGCCGGATCCCGACCTGTGGTGGCCTTACCAGTGGGGCGAAGCGAAACTCTATCATCTGAAGCTGGAGTTCAAAGCTGACGACAAGGCTGAGATATCCGATTCCCATGCGATTGATTTCGGCATTCGCAAGATTACGCAGGCGCGCGACTCGGACAAGAGCTTTCCCGACATCGGCACCGGCGGCAACTTCTACCTGCAAGTGAATGGACGCGACTACCTGATCCGCGGCGGCGTGTACTCGCCTGATCTGCTCTTCCGGAACGATCCGGAACGGGACGCGACCATCATGCGTTACGCCCAAGACCTTGGCCTCAACCTGCTGCGCTGGGAGTTGAAGATTGCCGACGACACCATGGTTGAACGGGCGGACCGCGAGGGGATGCCGGTCATGCTGGGATTCATGTGCTGCGCGCAATGGGAACACTGGGAGCTGTGGAATGCGGAGGACCAGTGGGTAGCCAGGGCCAGCCTGCGAGCGCGCATTCGCGAGTTGCGGTCACATCCATCGGTCGTGATCTGGGCCAGTGGAAGCGATGGATTACCGCCTGATCCGGTATTGAACGACTATCACCAGATTCTGAAAGAAGAACATTGGCAGAATGCAGTGGTCGATACCGTCTCCCATGTGAACCGCTCGTGGAGCGGCATCCACATGGCAGGTCCGTATGTATGGCGCCCACCTTATTACTGGTTCAGCGACCGGTACGGTCCGGCGCGGGGTTCGTCAGCGGAAGAGGGAGACAACGAAACCATTCCGCCGCTCGAGAGTTTGAAGAAATTCATCCCGCAAGACAAATTGTGGCCGATCAACGAGAACTGGTACTTCCATCCGGAGCCAACGAAGGCAACAATACCCTGGAAAATGTCCAGCGCGTTATTGACAAACGGTACGGGCCCTCCACGAGTGCGGAGGAGTTTTCCCGGAAGTCGCAGCTGGCTCACTACGAGGATGTGCGCGCGCAGTACGAGACCTACGCCTCCCACTGGACTGATCGCAAGATGATGATCCACTGGATGATGAACAATCCTGGCCCTCGTTTTTCGGCCATCTGTTCGACGACTACTTCAAACAGGGTGGGGGATATTTCGGCGCCAAAAAAGGTCTGCACCCGGTCAATGCGGTTTGGGACTACTACGCCACTGGAGACCGGAGTACCGCCAAGTTGTACGTCGTCAACCAGACTTCGGAGGCGCGCGACCATCTGAAAGTGGCTGTCGAGTTCTTCAACCTGGATGGGATCCGGCAGTATTTCACCGAAATCAGCGGCTTCAGCATCGCGCCGAATACCTCCCTCGAAGCCATGACGGTACCTCGGGTTCCGAAGCTGGATTCCACCCACCTGGTGCGCGCCGTGCTGATGACGGCGACGGAGAAAGTGCTGGCCGAAAACGTGTATTGGGAATCCACGATAGATGACGATCTGGGCAGCCCGAAGAACGACGAACAATTCAAGACCAACCTGTCCCAGTGGGCGGACATGTCGGCCCTGAATACCATGCCCCGGAGCGATTTGGACGTGTCCGCCCAAGTCTCCGACTCGAACGGTGAAAAACAGGTCACCATCACGCTGGCGAATCCCGCCAACCGCGTGGCGTTTTTTGTGCGTGCGGAGGTCACCCGGGGAGCCGACGGGAGCGAGATTCTGCCCATCACCTACGATGACAACTACATAACGGTCTTTCCGCACGAGATTCGGACGATTGTTGCAAGATTTAACGACGCCAGGTTTACTCCGGCCTTGCGAGTGGAGGGCTACAACGTGGCGAAGAAGGTTATTTCGTTGAAGTAACCAACCCCCGAGTTACCAACGTGGGGGCGAGTAGCCCATTCGGGCCATTCCCGCTCCTCCCCTCTGGGGATAGGATGTTCAAGAACAATCTTTCGGGGGAGGGCTTGTTCGACGAGCGTCCCAGCACTCAAACGAGTCTGGGACGTTTTGTTTTATAGCCACCGGAAGCCCATTTGTTGTTCCTCAGAAGAATAATCGGACTATGAACATGTTGCGACGAGTTCTCGTAGTTGTGTTGTTTCTCGGTGCTGCCACACTGGCGCAAAACCCGGTTCCACCCAGCATTGACCTGCGAGCTACGTCGCCCACGTTCAGCGAAACATTCTCTGACGGAACGCTCGACAAGACCAAGTGGTTCATCGATAGCGGAAGAGCTCCGGGAAATATTGCCGGAGTGAACAACGGCACGCTCAGCGCCGAGCACGTCGACCTTTCCACAGGCATGCTGCGGCTCAAGCTGACCCAGAGCGCCTCTGACGGCCTCGCTACTTCAACCGGGGCGGAGATCCGCTCGAAGCAGTTATTCGGCTATGGGACTTACGTGTGGGTGGCGCGAGCAGCTTCAACGTCGGCCACGCCTCACGGTCCCGGTTCGGCAGTCTCAGGCACAGTTACCGATGTATTTAACTTTATCAATGACAGCGAGACGGAAATTGATTTCGAGTATCAGGGACAATCTCCGGCGACGCTCGAAATGACCAACTATTCGACTGTGTCCCACAGCCAGAGCACCTCGACTCCTGTTTCCGGCGCGGACGACGGCTTTCACGAGTACAAGTTTGTATGGAATCCAGGGAAGATCGAGTTCTACGTTGACGGGACGCTGGTGTCGACACACACGGAACACACTCCTTCCGCACCCGCAGCGGTACTCATCAATCTTTGGGGCACGAATTCCACTTCATTTGGCGGAGTGGCGACCCCTGGTGCCGCCAGCTATCTCTTTGTGTCGTCATTCTCGTACACCGCTTCCCACTAGACCGACCCCAGCGCTTGCCGCAGTGGGTGACACTTTGTTCGGCGAGGACGGGGGCATTTTATCGATCTAGGCGACTGCCATTGCCTCCTGCGCTGGCTTGTTGCGGATCATGATGGTCGGTCCCTTGGCGAGATCAGGTCCCCCATCGCGCCGAACCTGACTAGGGAATCGCCATGATCACGCGATGACTAAACTCCGGTTTCGCTATGCACGCGCGCTGCCAGAATCATGTGAACGCTTGATAATGGATTTCCGGGCACAAGCCGGTGGCCCCAAAGAAGTTGCCGATAATACACTCGCTACGCCGAACGTATGTTCTTAGGGTGTCAGCGCAGGCTTGGTCTACCCGCAGTTGTGTCCTCAATTGTGCGAAGGAGGTCGCGCTTCAATTAGGATATCGGTTTCTCGCTCGAGAGGTCTCCGTAGCGCTAGCCTCTGCCGCGGTAGTTCACTCCTCACGCAGCAGTATCATAGGATCCACCGACAGCGCGCGTCGTGCTGGAATCCACGTGGCCACTAGGCCCAGTAACGACATGGCCAGGACAACACCAGCCAATACCAGCGGATCGCGGGGAGTCGCCTGATACACGATAAGAGCCAGCACCCGGGTTGCCAGAATTCCGAGGAGCAATCCTGCCGCCGAACCAATTGCCAGCAATTTGACTGCCCGCCCCAACGCTGCCTGTAACACTTCCTTACGCTGTGCACCCAGAGCTCCACGAATTCCCATCTCCCGCAGCCGCTTGCTGACCGAGTACGCAGCCATTCCAAAGATGCCGGTGATCGACAGCATCGCGCCCATCATGCCCAGCACACCCAGCGACACCGTCGCAACACGCGAGGGAAACAGAACTACGGCCAGCAAGCTGTTCCACGTCTTGGTGTCAAGGGGCAGCCCTGCATCCAGGTCGCGCAGTTTACTCCTCATGGCCGAGGCAAGTTCTTGCGGATCGCGGTGCGAGCGCACCACCAGATACGCCGCACTCGATGGCGATTGCAGGAACGGGAGAAACATCGCCGGCTGTTGATCTTCAGTAACGCTCAAATATTTTCCATCTCCGACAACGCCCACGACCTGAACACGCGTTCCATCCTGCAGCTTGTAATGTCTGCCGACAGCATTGGTTACCGAGCCAAACATCTTGCCGGCAAGTTCCCTGTTCACTACGGCAACAGGAGGCGCGTTCTTGTCGTCATGCCATGAGAAACTCCTGCCCGCCAACAGGCTTGTGCCGGCCGCATCGAAGTATCCGGGAGATATGTCGTACCTGTATGGCATGGCATCGACATTCGATGGCCTCAGATCTGTGGTTTCATTCTTGAAGACATTCGCCCTGCTGCCGGCGCCATAGACTAATGGAGGGTAATTGTTCACCAATCCCGCTCGCTCGACGCCGGGAATCGTCTCCAATGCATCGATCATGCGCCTTTGCATGGCGGGCACTCTGTCGATGCTGTAGCCAGCCATCGCCAGGTTTGCACTGACCAGCATCGTGTTCCGCGGCTCAAAACCGAAGTTGCTGTGCAGCGAGCGCGCCAGTCCACGCAGGGCGACCATCGAAGAAGTGACCAGCACGGCACAGATGGCAATCTGGACGACAAGTAAGACGTCCCGCATCGTCATTCGCCGCCCGAGCCTGCCGCTCGATCCCGCTTTGACGATCTCATACGGATTGGCCCTGAGCACTTGACGCACCGGAACAATCCCGAAGAGGAATCCACTCACCACAGCCAAAACCAAAGCTACCACGTAGACTCTTGCGTCCGGAGTTACAGGCACATGGACGGGAGCCCCGTCAAAGGGCTGCCACGTGCTCAGCCAGCGCAACAGAACGACGCTGCCCAGCAGTCCCAGAGCGCCCCCGACGAGCGAAATCAGCACGGCTTCGGTTAATAGCTGCCGCAGGATGCGTTTGCGGCTCGAACCAAGCGCGAGCCGGAGTGCAACTTCGCGGGAGCGGTCGGCAGTGTGAGCCGCAAACAGGCTGCCCAGGTTGGCGCATGCGGCCAGCAGGATCAAGCCGGCGAGCAGCATCAATCCCGCAACGAACGCCTGCGCCGGACGGCGAAAAGAAGTGAGGCCTTGACGTGACAGGGTCGAACTTTTATGAACAAACTCTTTGGGATAGGTCTTTTCGAGATACGCCCCCACAGAGTTCAAATCGGCGACAGCCTGAGCGGGAGTCACTCCCGGCTGCAGATGTCCCAGGACCTCAAAAATCCCACTGTAGTTCCCGCGCGCGTTCAGGTCAAACCCTCCGGCCACCTGCTGCTGGTTGACGATCGGCATAAAGAAATCGGGAGAGATAAACAACAAAGTCCCTTGGAACCCCGGCGGCGCTACACCGACGATGGTGAAAGGATGCTGATCGACCCGAACGACGCGGCCCACCACGCCACGATCGTCCTGAAAATGGGAGTGCCAATATGGGTAGGTGAGCACGATATACGGAGCGCTGTTCTGGCCATGCTCATCGGAGGCGTGGAAGAAATGGCCAAGATACGGTTGAATCCTTAGCACGTCGAAGTAGTTCCCGCTCGTTGCAAAGCCGGCAGCGGTTGAGGGATCATTGCCCGTGTCCAGCCCTACAAAGACGAAATTAAAAGCTGCCAGACCATCAAAGCTGCGGTTGCGATCGCGCAAATCGACATAGTTGGGATACGATTGCCAACCAGCATCGTCCCCGTACTCGGTTCCGTAGAGGTTCTCCGCCTGAGGCACATTCAGCGGGCGAAGTATCAGCCCATTCAATATGCCAAAAACCACGGCGTTTGCGCCGACGCCCAGCGCCAGCGTCAAAACGGCGGCGCTGGTGAAACCGGGAGACTTGCGCAACACGCGGAGAGCGAACCGCACATCCTGGAGCAACGTGTTCAAATCTGCCTCCCGGGGCGACATGGCTACTTCGCACCCATACGGCGCATGCTACATCCCATGCAGAAGCAATTCCAAAGCCAGCCTTGCCGCGATGCAACCTCATGAAAAAGAAGCATATTGCTCAAATCAGGACCGTTTTGCGAGAGGTGCCAGTGTCCGATTTCACCCGATGGTGTCCATTCATGAACATGCTACCCCACACGGCTGACGCTTACCCTTCAACGAATTCTTTTATTTCTGAGTGATTGTGTCCCCCGTTGGCCATTCTTGCATGCCCTTGCCGAGATCGGACGGAAACTGGTGGGCGGGCCGGGAGTCAAACCCGGATTTGCAGCTTCGGACGCTGCCGGATTTTGCCGCCTGCAATGCCATCCTGTGCCGCAATGGTTAGAGATAGTGTGCGCTTTTGCCTTCCTACTTTTCCCAGAATTGGAGTTTGTGTTCGTGCGTGATGATCGCGTAAGGCCACTCTCGCGCTATAACCTCGCACACCAACACGCCCGCGTACGGAAGGAGATGGGAATGGATGTAAGCTTCGTTATCCACGCCTTCCGCCACACATGCTCACTCGGCTTGGGGAGGCGGGCGTGGATGTTTTACCATTATTATGCGGATTGCCGGGCACAGCACGATCACGTTCTCGCAACGCTACGTACACCAGACAGCGGAAACAATAGAGCGTGCCTTTGACAGCTTTGAAGGGTTCTCTGCACCAAAGGTTCCAACGATTGCTACAAACGTCGCTACAGCCGAGAACATCCAAATGATTGGTGTACAGTAAGTTTAGTGTTTTCATGCCCGCCCGGGTGGCGAAACTGGCAGACGCACGGGACTTAAAATCCGCCTGGAATAAACGCACAGAAACGCACGTCAGCGCAAGTGTAGGAAAACACACAAGCCAAGCACAGGACTATTGGCAGCACGACGCAAGGAATGGCACCAAAATGCAAATGCAAGTGCCACCGGAACTGCCACCAGATTACCGCCGCTTGCGTGGGGTCACTCCAAACGCCGCGCCAGGCTCACCCGGCATATGCCAATCTTTCAATTGAGTCGTGGCGCCTGGAATACGAGATTGCCATGTGAGCAATCCTGCACAGTCTTGCCCCGAGTGAATAGGGAATACTACTCGCTGAAATGGTTGACCGGCACGCGCGGAATCGCTGGTCTTAAGGGCGAGTTGCGATTTTTCAGGAGGGCGGGATGTTTAGTACAAGGAATTGGGTTCGCTTCGGGTTAGTCGTGGCCGTGCTCTCGGTTTTCATTCCGCGCAGCGTCGCACAGACGATTTCGTGTTCGTCCGACGACGGCAAGCGGCATTATTGTTCAGCCAACACACAAGGCCGAGTTCGGCTCGTCCAACAACGTAGCGAATCGGCCTGCCGGGAAGGTTACAGCTGGGGCTCGGATAGCAGAGGCGTCTGGGTGGATCACGGCTGCCGGGCTGATTTCGAGATCGAAGACGGCCAGGGTGGGGATCGGGGCCGTGATGGGGTCCATGATCGTGATGGGGACCGTGACCACGATACATATCGCGGCGACAACGGGTATGGCCAGGGACAAGTCGTCTCCTGCTCATCCGACGACATGCACCGGCATTACTGCCCGGTCAACACCACCGGTGGCGTTCAACTGATAAAGCAACATAGCGACTCGTCATGTCGACAAGGACGCAGTTGGGGCTTTGATCGCCGTGGGATCTGGGTGGATCACGGCTGCCGGGCTGATTTTCAGGTCGGCCGGTAAGGAAAAGCTAGCAAATCTGCGCGGTTCTGCCAGGGTTACGGCATGGAAAACAAAGGTGCGGCCGACTGAGCTATCTTTTTTGCGAATCTAGGGTTTTACCGGTACTAGCAAGTAACTCAAGACGTGATCCGACTGGCATCCAAGCAGTTCCGTGGAGGCACGTATGGAGAGTTTAGAGACTGCCGTCGCCTTCTTTCTTGTTGTGGTACTGATGTTTCTTTTTGTAGTCGCTGAAACGTCCGGAGTACAGCAAGCGTTCGCCCAATTTTCGCCGCCGCTTTTGGTAGCCTCTAACGGTGGCATTCCAGCCCATGCCGCTGTCCTGCCGTCCCCTGCCCTTTGACCATCCCGAGTGGATCTTCGAGCCGAAGTATGACGGGTTTCGGTCGCTCACCATGATCGAGCCAAGCCGCACTCAGCTAATCTCACGCAATGGTCATCCCTTCAACTCATTCGCAGATCTTCGCCGAGAAATGTCGGCGCCATCCTCCGGCACAGGAAGAACCGTACTGGACGGAGAAATTGTGTGCCTGGACAAACGTGGACGGCCGCAATTCCGTGACGTAATGTGGGACGGCAAGGATGTACGCTCGGAAAGGCTCACCGATCGAAAGCAAGAACTTAGGCGCCTACTCTCCGGGCTTCCCGCCGCATCTCGTTTGCTGTACGCAGACCACCAGGACCAATACGGAAGGGCGCTCTTTCAGCGGGTTTGCGCAATGGATTTGGAAGGGATTGTGGCCAAGCACAGCTTTGGTCCTTACGTGGAAGACCGGGAGCATAGCACGTGGTTCAAGATTCGTAATCGCAGCTATTCGCAGATGAAAGGCCGAGAAGAACGGTTTGAGCGCGAGCGGCACCGCGAGCCGGCACCTGGCTGGCATTGTTGTGAACTAGCTTGCGCGGAATTGGAGCAAGAGTATGCCCCAGCATGAAAAACAACTTGGGAATTGCGGGATCGAATATGCAGCGTCGTGGTCAGATCAAAGCCTGCCTTGTGGGAAAAGTGCCGTCGCCAGATGTGCTGACTGCGGAATTTGGGTCTGCTCGGATTGCTTGCTGGAATGCAGTGGGCGAGCATTCTGCGGTCAGTGCTACGACTACCATGTAACACATGCCTGTGCAAGGAAGCCCGTTCAGGGCGATCACCGGGATGAAGACCGAGCTGAGAGGGCCTAAACCCCGAAGAGAGGCGTTCTGCGTTCTGGATTGGCGTCTCAGTCGGCTTGCTGGTTAACGTTGCTGCGTTTATGAGATACATCGCCATAGTCGTCGTGCTGCTTGCCGTCGTTTGCCTGCTGATGCTGCGCGAATGGAACGGAATACCACCGAAGCACCGCCGATGATTGTAAGCTCTTTGAGTTCTGGGGTCTCGAGCACATCAGAGAGGGGACTTCAGACTCTCGTCGTGAAGCAAGTCTTCAAAGACGTTGAGGCTTGGAAGCAGGCCAGTTCGAGCTTCGCTCCAAGTGGAAACGACCACCCGGGAAGAGCGCAACCGGGAATCTCGTCCGGGAGAACCGAAATGAAAATGTTTATGTTTCTGTTGCTGGCAACTTGCCTTACGTTTACAGCCGCATCCATGGCGCAGACTTCACCTTCAACATCGCCGGACAACCCATCCCGTTCGATGCAGCAAGATTCGCGGCCGGCTTCATTAGCCAGCTCGATGAACAAGGGAGACAGGGAACTCACGGGTTGCATCCGTTCGAAAAATGAAAAGTACTTACTGGAACGCAGGCATCACAAGACAATCTGGTTGTCGGGTCCCGCGGACTTTGCTTCTCAGGCTGGGCACACCGTTACCCTGTATGGCATGTTCCTGCCCAGTTCCACAGTCGTCGGCCATCCACGCTCCAATGCGGCGGCGGGACCTTCTTCCGTCAGACAAGAGACTGATTTCCAGGTGAACAAGATAGAAATCGTTTCAGACACTTGCAATCTATAGAGCCCGAACGGGAAGAAGAGTTCTTCTCCCGATCAGCCGTAAGCTACTGGGATTTGACAAAGGCGTGTCTTGATAAAGCGTGTCCTGGTACAAAGTGCTCGGTTCTGGCCGCTCGCCCTCCTACTGACTTGCGGTGCGGTGTCCGCGGAACCAATAGCGGTGCGCCATATAGAAGGCACAGTCCGTGGCTTTCTCGTGCTGCGCACGCTGGGAGGTGCGACGCTCGCCACGGGTGACCTCGCTCAGGTCGTGCATGGGGATCGGATCACCTCCCGCAAAGTATTCCGTTTCAAAGATGGCTCGATCGACGACGAAACCACCATCTATTCTCAGCGCGCCGTCTTTCGCCTCATCAGCGACCACCATGTGCAGAAGGGCCCCTCATTCCCTCATCCGATGGATTTGTCGATCGACGCCTCCACCGGCCAGGTCACGGTCCGTTCTATCGACAAGGACGGCAAGAAGCAGGTCACGACAGGCCACTTCGACTTGCCGACGGATTTGGCCAACGGCCTGATGTCCACGCTGCTGAAGAACATCCCACGCGATGTACCGGAGACGAAAGTCTCGTTGGTTGCGGCCACGCCAAAACCGCGGCTCGTAAAACTCGCGATCTCACCCGGAGGTGAAGAGCCGTTTTCGGTCGCGGGCTCGCGTCGCAGAGCGATGCGTTACGTCGTGAAGGTAGAAATTGGGGGGGTGGCCGGAGTGGTAGCCCCTCTGGTTGGGAAGCAGCCCCCGGACACCGAGGTATGGATTCTCGGCGGAGAAGCTCCAGCTTTTCTCAGATCGCAAGGTCCAACCCATGACAGTGGTCCCATTTGGAGCATCGAACTGACGAGTCCGGTCTGGCCGCGAGCGCCACATTCCGGCCACTAATCAGAACGGCCGCCCTAGTAGCCAGGCCCGCACTGTGTCTGGGGACCCGCCTCAAGAAAGCAGGCTGTCTGATTTGGCGGGTAACTGCTCTCTCGCGACATCAATAGGGTCGCTCATTTACCTTGGCAATACTGTGCAGAATGACTCATTTCACGAGGCGCGTCCCGAAACGGCCAACCGCTAATAACGTAAATGTGGAAAAGTCGCGGACTCCGCCGATTCCTCGGCATCCTGCGATCACATCGTGGTAGGCCCGTTCATGCTGGAAGTAAAGTGTCGAGAACGGCCTTCCGTTCATGCGCGTGGCCTCTTAGTCAGAATGGAGTGAACCGGTCCCGATGCGCGATGCGTGGGTTACATTGTCAGTCGAGTAACTACAACGCAGAGCCACAAGCGGAAAGGAACCGGTTCCATGAAAAAGGTACGATTTTTGGGTTTAGATGTCCATGCCGAGACGATTGCGGTAGCAGTTGCCGAGCCCAACGGAGAAGTTCGATCGTTGGGAATCATTCCGAATCGAGAGGAGTCGATTCGCAAACTGGTGAAGAAGTTGGGGCCGGCAGAGCACCTGCAGGCCTGCTATGAGGCGGGTCCGACCGGATACGTTCTCTATTGGCAGCTGACCGCCCTGGGGGTGAAGTGCGAGGTGGTGGCCCCGAGCCTGGTGCCGGTCAAGGCGGGAGATCGAGTGAAGACCGATCGGCGGGACGCCACGAAGCTGGCGCGCAGCTATCGGGCGGGGGATCTGACCGCGGTCTGGGTGCCCGACCAGGAACACGAGGCGCTACGGGACCTGGTTCGAGCCCGCGAGGCAGCCAAGCAGGATCAGTTGCGGGCGCGCCATCGACTCAGCAAATTTCTGTTGCGCCAGGGCCGCCGAGCACCCGCGGGGATCAAGGTGTGGACACAGAAGCATCAGCAATGGATCAAGGAACATGTGCACTTTGAGCAGCCGGCCCAGGAATACACGTTGCTGGATTACCTGCACGAGGTGGAGCATATGGCCGACCGCATGCGGCGACTGGAACAGGCCATCGAGGAGGCGGTGAAGCTGGCCCCGCCACGGATGCAGGAGGTGATCCAAGCCCTGCAAGCACTGCGCGGAGTCGCCCAGATCTCGGCGGTCACGATCGTGGCGGAGTTAGGGGAGATCTCGCGATTCGATCGGGCCCGAGAACTGATGGGGTACAGCGGTGCGGTCTCCAGCGAGCACTCCAGCGGAAAGCGGATTCAACGCGGGCCGATTACCAAGACCGGCAATGCTCATCTACGGCGCATTGCAATTGAGGCGGCGTGGGCCTACCGACACCGGCCCACGATCGGGGCAGCCTTACGCAAACGCCAAGAGGGACTGAGCGAAGAAGTCAAAGAAATCGCCTGGAAGGCGCAACACCGGCTGCACAAGCGTTACCGCAACTTAGTCGCAGCCGGCAAGGAAAAGCAAAAAGTCGTAACCGCGGTCGGGCGAGAGCTGTTGGGCTTTATCTGGGCCATCGGAGTTCAGGTCGAACGAAACAGTAAACGAATCGCATAAAACCAGAAACAAAACATTCCAAGCAAGGGAAAAACGAAGAGCCAAAACCATGGAAGGTAGGGCGGGTAGCGGTCGAGCAGCACACGGCAAGGAGGATCCTCACGCACTCCTATGCGCCAGGCCTTACGGCCGGACCCGCGTCTCTAGTGTGAGGCAGCTCCCGACGGATCACGATTATGCGGCTCGACCCGCGAATATCAGACTGATCAACCGTCGAAAAAGCTACCTCGATCGCTACCCGCTCTACCTTCGAAAGGTAAACAACCCATGAAACCCAACATCAACACCAACATCGCAGAATAAATAAAGGGATTGACAGTTCACTCCATATCAGGAGTGTGTCCGAGTATTCAACG
>CATPBJ010000029.1 GCA_955652395.1 uncultured Terriglobales bacterium
CCGACTTTCCCACCCCGCTTGGAAATCCCGCAAAGTGCGCGGGATTCCCACTTTCCCACAGCCCCGACTGCTGCTGGTTAACTATGAAACCGGACATATCGTGTGCTAAGAAAACCGGACATTTTAACTTGCTAAGGACAGCTGGGGGCCACCACTGCCACCACGGGGGCCACCACGTGGGGCCACCATGGTGGTCACCATGGTCCACGTAAGGACAGGTGTCCCCACCTGTCCAGTCGAGCCAAGCTCGACGGGTTCTGCTTGCCAGTTGCGGAGCACGGCTCCGCCGGACAGCCGAGGGCGCAGTCCCCACGTGGACCGTGGTGGTTTCAAAATCTGTGGTTAAATTGCTTCCTTATGTTCGCCCGCAGGATTCGCGTGGAGTACGAAGAGAATGGACGGCGCCTGCCCTGTCCGCTGAAGTGGCTGGACAGTTTTTCCATGCGCAATTTCACCAACGCCAGCGTGTTTGACAACACCCTTCCCGTGGCCGACGGGGTGATGGAGATCGGAACCCGTGTTCCTGTCGAGGAATTAAAAGCAGCAATGGAAGATTGGTTCCGGAAGAAGAGTTATCTGGCGAAGGCAGCGGGGTTGGTCCTTCTTGAGGAAAGTTAGCGTCGGAACAGAAGAACCAGGCCGAATGTGCGGCCATTAACATGAACACCGTTCCGATGAACCTAGGAAGCCACCATAGGCGGGGGTTGGTTTCATCAAGTTCGGGATGCGCAGTCTTGGCCCATAACAGGATTCCGGGGAAGAGGACCGGTCCAAAGGCCGATAGCGAAGAAAGACTAAGGTCAGCGCTCCTGAGATAAGAACAGACCCAGGAAAACAGCAAGAGTTAGGAACCGCAGGAAGAAGTAGTCAATAATCGTGTTCGCTATGGTTGCATCCCGCCCATCATGCTCGCAAGCCGGACCGAAGTCTGCTACGCGTTGTAGTGCAGCAGGGAAAAGACGTCGTACTCCTTCAGCTTGTCCCGGCCGTTCAGGAAATCGAGTTCGACCACGAATCCCAGGCCGGCGATTTCCGCGCCCAGCGAATGGGCGAGCTGAGCCGTCGCCTCGGCGGTGCCGCCTGTAGCCAGCAAGTCGTCGACAATCAGCACGCGCTGGCCTTTCTGGATTGCGTCTTTATGAATCTCCAGAGTGTTGGTGCCATATTCCAGCGCGTAGTCAAACTTGGCCGTTGCCGCTGGCAGCTTGCCGGGTTTGCGCAGAGGCACGAAACCGGCATTCAAACGATAGGCGACTGCTGGACCGAAGATAAAGCCGCGGGCTTCCATCCCCAGCACCAAGTCGATGCCGGCCTTGAGGTAATGTTCGGACAGGGCATCGATCAGCATGGCGAGTCCGAGCTTGTCCTTGAGCAGGGTGGTGATGTCGTAAAACAGGATACCCTTTTTGGGGAAATCCGGAACTTCGCGGATCAGCTTTTTCAGCGGCTCGCAGTTGAGACGCGACTGCGGCGGCGGCGCGGGATTCGACATTTACCAGGCTCCTTCGATGCGAAAAGTGGTGACGCCGGCGACGGGCTTGGTTTCGGCTTCTTCAACATCGTCCACGCGGGCGGCACGCGGCCCGGCGCGCAGACGCGATCTCAATCCGAGCAGCTGATCGCGCGATCCCATGGCCAAAACTTCTACGCTGCCGTCGGCGTTGTTACGCACCCAGCCGGCGATGCCGAGGATGTGCGCCTCGCGCTCCACGAACCAGCGGAAGCCCACGCCCTGCACCCGCCCGCGGACCACGAAGCGGCGCGCTTGATTAGTTTTCTCGGCGGAAGTCATCCTTAACTCTGGCCACCTGTCAGCTTGAGCGGAGTGGCTTATCAGCCAGACCGCCGCCGATGATCTTGGGCGTGCTTGTTAAGCCGATCGCGCGTCAGCACTTCCCCGGCGCGATGACGACAGCATTCTAATCTCTAGGGGTCCTTCGACTGGGCCGAAGTTCGCGAAGCGAACTTTCCACTCCGCTCAGGATGTCACCTGCTTACGCCCGCGACAAGTACGCACCTTCCGCTGTATCCACGCGGATCTTCTCCCCTTCGTTGATGAAGGGCGGAACGTGCACGACCAGGCCAGTTTCGGTCTTGGCCGGCTTGGTCACACTGGAGGCCGTGGCGCTCTTCAATCCTGGCTCGGTTTCGACCACGGTCAACTCCACGGTCTGCGGCAACTCGATGCCCACCGCCTTGCCGTCGAAGAATTCCACTTTAATCTGCAGATTGGAAATCAGATAGTTGACGGCGTCTCCCAGGATTTCGCGGGTCAGGTGGGTCTGCTCGAAGTTAGTCGTGTCCATGAAGTAGTAACTGTCGCCGTCGGCGTACAGAAACTCCATCTCGACCTCATCCACGGTGATCTTTTCGATGGGGTCGGGCGAGCGGAAACGGTGCTCGAACATGGCGCCGGTCCGCAGGTTGCGCAGTTTGGCCTGGATGAAGGCGCGCAGGTTGCCGGGGGTGCGGTGCTCGACGCTGAAAACGGAGTGGAGATCATTGTTGTGCTTGATGATCATGCCGGGGCGAAGCTGGGTAGCGGGGATAGCCATTACTGGGAAAGTCTCCTTAACGGTAACTGTTGCGATTACGTCGGCGGAAGGCGGGCAGGCCACATTTTCCGCCAGATACGAGGCTCCAAGTCTTTAATTTTACACGGCCTTTAGCTGATTTGGGAACAGGACCCGAATTGTTACCCGGGAAAACGCAGAAAGAAAGCCACCAACCCGGAACGGACAGCTAGAATCAGATAAACGCAACTTCAAGCCGAAATCGAATTGAAAGGAATTTTTTTATGCGCACTGGAAACTACGAAGCTTCAGACCGCGGCAGCGCCGCGGGGACCGCCGTGACCTTCCTGCTGATCGGGTTGGGCGCCGGCACCCTGCTCGGCATGTTGCTCGCCCCCAAAGCGGGCAAGCAGATGAGAAAAGACCTGCGTCGCAAGCTTGACAGCGCCCGAGAAACGGTCGATGAGTGGACGGACGACGCTAAAGAGTTCGCCGAAGAGGCCATGGAACGCGGTGCCGAAATCGCGGACCAAGTCAAGGAAAGAGTAGCTCCACTGACCAAAGCCATGCGGCGCTAAGAGCGGATGGTGGACCTCGGGCGTCAGACTCGGCCCCTCGGGTGGTTTCGATCTGGTGACCAGCGTTACTGCTCGTCCCACCCAGCACGGGAGTGGATGCCCGCGCCCGCATTAACCCAACCCGAGGTCCGACGTCTGACGCCCGAGGTTCTACTTGAAGATGGACGCGAAGAAGCCCTTGACCTTGCCCATGACGCCCTGGCGCGGCTCGGCTTCCCGCGGTGGCTCGGCCAAAGTGAGCATCGGCGCCCGGCTGGTTGCGTGCGAAAGGGGTAGAGTTTCCGCTGTGAGATCTGGCGTCGACACTGGTGGCAAATCATCGGCTCGGAAGACGAACGGAGCCTCCACCTGCACATGGGCGGCGCTGGGCGAAGGGGCTGGCAAGTCGGCCACTTCGGGAGGCGTGTTGCTCAGCGTGACCTGTGCCGGCGACGCATCCTGCGACGGCATCCTGGAATCTGGCTCAGGAGGAGGCACCGACTTGGCGTCGTCTCCGGGCTGCGCCAGATGCACCACGGGCGGCAGGTCTTTCTCGAAAGTCGTGGGCGCAGGCGTGGCCGCGCGCATCACCGGGATTGGCGGTGGCGGACAGCCGCAGTCGTCGGGCACCGTAGTCTCCATCTGGCTCAGCCGTCCGGAACGAAAAAAGATCTGCTCGTTGGATTTCACCTGATAGGTGCCATCGCCCATCAGTTCAGAAACAATTACCGAAGCCGTATTGCCCGGCAAGGCGCGGACGCAGGTATCTCCTCGTGCATTGGCGCTGATGGCGTAGTGAAGTTCACCTGGGCCCGCGAGCAGCATGCGGAAGTCCGGTGTGACCACCGAGTCGGCGGAGGCATTCACCGTGTAGTGGGCTTCGAGCGCGCCCGTGCTCATGCCCAACATCAGGTCACGGCCATTCTCCGAAGGGGTCACGGAAAGGGTTGTCTTGGGACACACCCGCACTTCGCCGCCCCGAGCCAGCCGCAAGATCGTAGTCTCCGCGCCTGCCGTTACTGCAGAGTCGGCCGAAAGGCGGCTCCCGGCTTCGACCACTACTCCGGAGCTTCCCGGAACCACCGGGACGAAGGCGGGTTGAACGCCTTTGGTGAAAGCGGGTACGGAGGGGGGGGCGATGTTCTGTCTGGCCTCGGCCATGGGGTGCATGCGCACCAGCAGACGTGGGCCGTTGCCGTCGCTGCTGTAGCCGGCGGGTTGGACCAGGTCCACGACTACCCGCGTCACCGGCGGCGTTTGCTGAAACTGATTGATTCGCACAGCGCGTACCTGCTCGGTCCCTACCTCAAACCTTTTGCGCGGCAACAGGGCTTTTGTGTTGGGAAGGTCGATGACCAGCCGGGGCGGGCTGTCTAGGAATTCAATCGCAGGAACAGGAATCCGGCTGGAGACGATCTCCAGCGCCGGTCCTTCTGCGTCGGAAATCATTTTCACCGAACGCAGGACTGCCGCCGGACCCTTGGGGCGGGGGGGATCATCCGGCGTTTGCGCCAGGCCAAGGCTGGCGCCGAGCGTAGCCGCCAGTAGAGAGAACCGCACAAATTGGCGGCCGATACGGGGCAAAGACTTCACTTCCGCAGACAAGGGTTATCACTGCAACCATATCACCGCGGCTGTGTCGGGAGAAGTAACAAAGGCGGACGTCGGGCATCAGACCTCAGACTTTGGGACTAATACTTCTAGATTTGACGGGAAAGCGGAACTGGATATGCCGGCTTTGAGAAGGTCCGAAGCCCGACGCCCGATGTCCGCTTCACGGTTCGGCCAGGAATTCATATTCATCGATCACCGCAGCCACGGCTACTTTGCCGTCGCCATCATCGACGCGCACGACTTTCCCTTTGCAGCGGACCCGGATGCTTTCGGTCAGGGTAATTTCAGGCGGGAGGGTCAGAGTGAATTCAATGACCGATCCTGGGGCGATGGCTGAATCCACGTAAAAGCAAATACCGCGCGCACTGACGTCACGGGTTTGGGCGCTTTTTTCTTGCGATCCGTTGTCTGAATAAGTGACGGCCACGGGCAGCCGTAGCGCAAAACGGCGTGTCGCCCGCTTCTCAGGTTCAGCCTCGGCCATGAACTCTCCCTAAAAACTGCATAAGCATGGCGTTTTGGGCCAATCGTGTCAAGACAGTAGTTTATTCATATTTGGATTTCGAGATACGCAAACATTGCTCCAGCATTGCTGGAAGCCGCGACCTGCGAGGTCGCACAAGGACTCCAGAACAAACTCTGGTATAAGCTAGAAGCTTACCGGTGCGGCTTATGGTCTTCGTTCTCGACAATTACGACTCGTTCACCTACAACCTGGTGCAGTATTTGGGTGAACTGGGGGCAGAGGTCGAAGTGCGACGAAATGACCAGGTGACGCCCGCGGAAGTGGAGGCGATGCGGCCAGAGCGAATCGTTCTCTCGCCTGGTCCGTGCACGCCGCAGGAAGCAGGAATCACGATCCCGTTGATCCGCCATTTTGCGGGCAAGGTTCCGCTTCTGGGCGTTTGCCTGGGACATCAGGCGATCGGAGCGGCATTCGGAGGCAATGTCATCCGTGCGCCCCACCTGATGCATGGCAAGACCAGCGAGGTGCGGCATGATGGCAAGACAATCTTCGGTGGACTCTCGTCTCCCATGACGGCGACGCGTTACCACTCCTTGATCGTCGAAGAGAAGAACCTGCCCTCCGATCTGGAAGTGAGCGCATACACTACCGAGCGCGACGGGTCACGCACGATCATGGGTTTGAGGCATCGAAAGTTCCCGGTGGAAGGCGTGCAGTTCCATCCCGAGAGCGTGCTGACCGACGAAGGGAAAAAGCTGGTGGAGAATTTTCTGCGAATCTAGAGCAGTTCTGGAATTTCAGAGGGCGGAAGATTTTGGGGAGGGCACGACTTCAGTCGTGCCGCGGCAGCCCTCGAAAGTAGGCCGGCTTAAGCCGCTGAGATGCGCTTGTCAACCTCAATAGCTGTAGGTGAATTCGCTAGCTTTAATTAGCGCGAGTAGCGAACCCCAGGCGCTAAAGCGCGCTCGTTTTCGAGCGATCGAGCGGCGCGTCCGGCGGCTGTGAGGCTGACCTCGCCGCCGTTCTGCACCCGGACCAGGCCGTCTTTTTTCAGGCGCCGTACCGCCATCGTGACCGCGGGCGGCGAAACCAAAAGCCAGTGCGCCAGCGTGGCCGAGATGAGCGTCGCGCCCCGTTTTCGGCCTCCAGGACGGCCTTAAGATAGTCTTCCTTGGATACGGTGATCATCCAGAGAGCATTATACGTTAAGCATAGTTAAGGGGATTCAGACCCTGATTTGAGATTGAAGATTGAAGATTTCAGATTGAGGATCAGGCCGTCCCCGATAAGAGTTGCAATCCGAAATCTAAAATCTGCGATCCGAAGTCTCTTCCGGTTTGACATCGTTCGCACGTCCTCCTAACCTTGTCAGTCTCCGGCTATGAAAGTTCTTGTCATCGGAAGCGGTGGACGTGAGCATGCCCTGGCCTGGAAGCTGCGCCAGTCCCCGCGGGTTTCCCGGGTTTATTGTGCGCCCGGCAACGGCGGTATTGCTGAAGAGGCCGAATGCCTGCCAGCCGACGTGAAGAACGTCGGCTCGCTGGTGGCGGTGGCTGAGCAGGTCCGTCCCGACCTGACTGTGGTGGGGCCTGAGTTACCGCTCGCCCTGGGCGTCGTCGACGAATTTACGCGACGCGGCTGGCGCATCTTCGGACCCAGCAAGGCGGCGGCGCACTTGGAATCGAGCAAGAGTTTTGCCAAGGAATTTCTGCAGCGCCATCACATTCCCACCGCGCACTTTACCATTTGCGACTCCATCGACGAAGTACTTGCCGCCCTACCTCACTTTCATGGCCCCGTGGTCATCAAGGCGGATGGCCTTGCCGCAGGCAAAGGCGTCGTGATTTGCCGGACGAAAGAAGAGGCGGCCTCGGCAGCGGCCGAAATGTTCAACGGGAAAACTCTGGGCGAAGCGGGACGGCGAGTGGTGCTGGAAGAATGTCTGCAGGGCGACGAGCTTTCCTTTCTGGTGTTGAGTGATGGCGAGCGGGTGGCACCGCTGGTCGCGGCCCAGGACCACAAACGCATAGGAGACGGCGATACCGGTCCCAACACCGGCGGCATGGGCGCCTATTCCACTGCCAGCATTGTGGACGAGCCTATGACGCAGTGGCTGTTGCAGCACGTCGCCCGGCCAGTCGTGGCAGGCATGAAGGTGGAAGGCGCAGAATATAGGGGTATCCTGTACTGCGGTTTGATGATGACGGCGCGCGGGCCCATGGTGCTCGAATTCAACTGCCGCTTCGGCGATCCAGAAACGCAGCCCATCCTGATGCGCCTCGAAAGCGATCTGCTGGAAGCGCTTGAGGCCTCGATCGAAGGCCGCGTCAGCGAGGGAGATTTCCGCTGGTCGCCGGACGCCTCGGTATGCGTAGTCATTTCGTCAGGGGGATATCCCGGCACCTACGAATTAGGCAAAAAGATCATGGGCCTCGAAGAAGCGGGCAAAGTGGAAGGTGTGAAGATCTTTCATGCCGGCACGACCAGGCGCGACGGCGCATACTTCACCGCCGGCGGACGGGTGCTTGGAGTGACATCGCGGGCGGCAGATCTGAAGACTGCGGTTGATCGCGCGTACGCGGCTGCGTCGAAGGTCGGCTTTGAGGGGGCGCACTACCGCAGGGACATTGCCGGCAGGGCCCTCAAGAAATAGCTTCTGCTTTCTAGTTTCCGGTTGCGCAATCCAAAAAGGGAGATTCATGAGCACAAAGCCTCGAGTTTCGATTGTGATGGGAAGCGACTCCGACCTCGATATCATGCGCGAGTCCGCGAAAGCGCTGGAGGAGTTTGGGATTGAATACGAGATCGACGTCACCTCGGCCCATCGTTCTCCCGAACGCACCGCCGAATTCGCTCGCAAAGCGGCCGGCCGTGGGGTTCGCGTCATCATTGCTGGCGCCGGGGGCGCCGCGCACCTGGCCGGGGTAATTGCAGCCCACACTTTCCTTCCCGTCATTGGCGTGCCCATCCCGTCCACTTCGCTGCAAGGCATGGATTCATTGTTGGCAACGGTGCAGATGCCCGCCGGCATTCCTGTGGCAACGGTCGCCATCGGCAAGCCCGGGGCTACCAACGCGGGCATTCTGGCGGCCCAGATTCTGGCGCTTTCCAGCGAGCCGCTGGCGAAAAAACTTGCGGCCCACAAAGAAAAGCTGGCGAACAGTGTGGAAGAGAAATCGAGGAAGCTGAAGATTACGGTGGGAGCATCGTAGATTTGCTTCTGTGGCACCGGTCTCTGACCCGGTCCCACATCAAATCTTAAAGATTCAAGCTCTTCAGATACTGGCGCAATGGTCCGCCCAGATCGGGGCGCTTCAGCGCGAATTCCACCGTGGCTTTTAGAAATCCCAGCTTGTCACCGGTGTCGTGACGTTTACCTTCGAAAACATAGCCGTAGATTTTTTCTTTCTTTAATAGCTGTTTCAGCCCATCCGTGAGTTGCAGTTCCCCCCCGGCGCCGGCTTTGATGTCAGCCAGCGTTTCGAAAACGGTCGGAGTAAGAATGTAGCGTCCGATTACCGCGAGGTTGGACGGCGCTTCTTCCGGACGCGGCTTTTCCACGAGGCTTACTACTTCGTACAACTGGCCGTTCGACCCGGCAACAGGTTTACCTTCGAGCACTCCGTACGCGGAGATGCCGGGGCCTTCGACCACCTGGGTGGCGAGGACGGAACACTGAGTCTGGTCGAAGACGTCCATCAGTTGCTTGAGACACGGCACTGCGGCATCGATGACGTCATCAGCCAGGAGGACCGCAAAGGGTTCGTCGCCGACTAGCTCGCGCGCGGTCAGGACGGCATGGCCTAGGCCCAGTGCCTCTTTCTGCCGCACATAGGCGATGTGAATCAAGTCAGAAATCTGACGGACGATCTTCAGCAAGTCCGTCTTTCCCCGTTCCTCCAACATCTTTTCCAGCTCGTAGCTGACATCGAAGTGGTCTTCGATGGCCGATTTGCCGCGTCCGGTGACGATGATGATCTGATCGCAGCCGGCCGCGACCGCTTCCTCGACGCCATATTGGATGATCGGTTTGTCCACCAAAGGCAACATCTCTTTGGGTTGCGCTTTGGTAGCCGGCAGGAATCTGGTGCCCAGGCCGGCAGCGGGAAAAACGGCTTTGCGAACTTTCTTGGTCATAGCTGACTTCCTCTTCGCCGGATCAGTCGAAAATGAGCGGATTGCATCAATAATTCTAATGCCATGGTGAAACTACAGAGTCGGACCGTCGGTACCTAACATGCTCTTACGAATGATCTTCATGGGCACCGAACCCTGCCGCATGAAGCGGTCGTGAAATTCTTGTAGCGTGAATTTGCTGCCTTGCAGTTTTTGGTAGTCCTCGCGCAGCTTCAGGATCTGGAGCTTGCCCAGATTGTAATAAAGATACGTCGGATCGGACGTAGCGCGCTCAGACTCCACTTCGGCGACGGGCGGGACCTGGAAACCTTCCTTCACGAAAAATTCCTCCGCCTGTTCGAGCGTCATCTTGCCGGTGTGCATTTCGATGCCGGCAATGAAGCGCGCGTTGCGGAGCAGCGCGTCCAGCAATTGTCCGAGCCTCAGCTTGGGGTCGTGGCCGCCGTAACCTTCGTCGAGCATCATCTGCTCGGTGTAGTGCGCCCAGCCTTCGGCGTTGCTGTTGTTGTAAAGCAATTTGCGCGTCTTGGAGGGGGCCGCCTGCAGCCAAAGAAATTGAGTGTAGTGTCCGGGGTAGACCTCGTGAATGGCGGTACTCGCGATCGTGCCGCGGTTGAATCCCTGCATCCACTGCTCGACCTTTTCTGGCTTCCAGTCAGGCGACGGCAAGGTAATGTTGAACATGGCTTCCGTGGCCTTGCTTTCGTAGGCGCCGGGCGTGTCCATGGCAGCAGTGGTGAGAGCGCGCGCGAAGGGCGGCGTCTCCTCGACGATGGGCGGGACTCGTGAAGGGATGGTGATGATTTTCTTTTGCTCGATGAATTGACGCAATCCGCTTAGCGTGTCGCGGAAGGTCTGAAGCAACTGGTCTGCGGGGGGGTGGTCCTGGCGCAGATCGGCCAGCACTGCCGCCAGGCTGCGATGGGGATCAATCTGGGCGGCAACCTCCTTAAGCTGTTGCTGATTACGCCGCAGGTCCGCATAACCGATCTCGAGCAAGCGATCCAGAGGAATGTCCACCATTTCGTCATACCGCAGCTTCTTGCGAAAATTCTCGGCTCCCAGGCGGAAATCACCGTTGGAGACCGGCAACAAGTCCTGGCGCAGGAAGTCCTGATACTGGCTTAAGGCTTCGATTGCCGCATCGTTGCTTGCCTTGAACTCGGCCAGCAACTTGGGTTCCCGCACTTCCCGGAATGCTGCTGGAACGTCGTTTTGAAAGAACTTGATGTTGTCCGGCATTTGCTGCAAGGCCACTTGCGTGTACACTCGGGGCGCATTGTTGATGTTCTGCCGTGCCGCCTCCAGAACTCGTGGAATCTCGCGCTCTCGCGCCACTACGGACCGCAGCCGGTCTGCCGGTGGCGCAAAGTTCCGTCTCATGATCAGGAAGACGCTGTAACTCAGGTCCGAAACATAAACGTCGGGATCTTTTCTCCACATCTGGATGGATTGCAGCTCAAGTAGGCGGGCTTGAATGGAAGACGTGAGAACCTGCAGGTTGCCAGCCGATGCCTGGGATAGTTGACCGCTCTGAATTGCACTGAATTGTTTTTGGAATTGCGCCAGTCCCGCGATCTCCGCATCCAGACCCGAACGTGAGAAGTCTTCCAACCTTCCATCGTACTGGTGGAGGCCCGCTTGCGTGCCTGCCGTGGGATGGAATTGAAAATAGAAATCGAAATACTCGTCCACCACTTTGTCAAAGAGAACCTGGGACGGTACGGGAAGCATCACCGACGCCTGGGCAAACACGATCGAGGAAAACAGAGAGAGTTGAATTACAAGACCGAGCGTAGTTGTGAAGAGTCGTTTGATCATTTCGAAATTGAAGGCGCCTCAAGTTCTTACTTTACGACGGCAGGGACGGCAAGGCTTGTGCTGCGGGCGACAATTCCTCGAGCAGCCCGCGCAATTGTGTCAGGACTTCTTCCGGAGAAATCGCCTTGGAAACATACTTCAGAATGCCGTCTGGGGTAAACTGCGCCCCGCGCTGGGAGGAAACGAACTTTGCCAGCTTCCCCGGGTCGATCTCCGCATTCTGCCGAAACTTGATGGTCACCAGGTCGCGCTTGCGCTCGATGGCTGTCACACCCGCGCGCATGGCCAGTAACTTGAGCGCTGCGTATTCCAGAAGGTTACGTACCGGAGCCGGAGGCTCGCCATAGCGGTCTTCCAGTTCGGCGCGAACATCGTTCAAGCGCGAGTCGGTTTCCACCCCGGCCACCCGTTTATACATGCGCAGGCGCTGGTTCTCTTCGGGAATGTATTCCACTGGGATGCGAATATTGAGTCCCAGGTTTAATTGGGTCTCGGCTTCGTCCGCGGCAGCTTCGCCCTTCATCTCGCGAACCGCACGATCGAGCATCTGGGTGTACAGCTCGAATCCGACCGCCTCGATATGTCCGCTCTGCTGACCGCCAAGCAGGTTGCCCGCGCCCCGGAGTTCCAGGTCGAGCGCCGCAATCTTGAAACCCGCACCCAGGTCGGAAAATTCTTTCAATGCAGCCAGGCGGCGTCTTGCAATGGGAGTCAGCTCGATCTCGGCGGGCAACAGGAGATACGCGTAAGCCCTGCGATTCGATCGGCCCACGCGGCCGCGCAGTTGATACAGTTCGGAGAGCCCCAAACGATCGGCACGGTTGATCAGGATGGTGTTGCACAGCGGGATGTCGAGGCCGTTCTCAATGATGGTTGTGGACACCAGGATGTCGGTCTCGTGATGCATGAACTTGAACATCACTTTCTCCAGCTCCCCTTCCGACATTTGTCCATGACCCACGATGACGCGCGCCCGCGGCACCATCACCTGAAGCTTGGCAGCGATCTCCCAGATGCTGTCCACGCGGTTGTGCACGAAGAAGACCTGGCCGCCGCGTTCAAGCTCCTGCTCGATGGCGGACTGAATCAGCTTCTCGTCCCAGCTGGCGACCACAGTTTGGATTGCGATCCGGTCCTTGGGCGGAGTCTCGATCACGCTCATATCCCGTAGCCCGACCAGCGACATGTGCAAGGTGCGGGGAATCGGAGTAGCCGACATGGTGAGCACATCCACCTGCTTGCGCATCTGCTTCAGCCGCTCCTTGTGCCGAACGCCGAAACGTTGTTCTTCGTCCACCACCAGCAATCCCAAGTCGGCGAACTTCACGTCTTTCGAGATCAGGCGATGCGTGCCGATCAGGATGTCGACCTTACCCGCTTCCACCTTTTGCAGAATCTCTTTCTGCTGCTTCGGCGAACGGAAGCGGCTGATCATCTCGATGGCGACGGGAAAAGCGGCAAACCGGTGCTTGAAAGTTTCGTAGTGCTGGAAGGAAAGGACGGTCGTTGGCGCGAGCACGGCAACCTGCTTGTTGTCGCTGATCGCCTTGAAGGCGGCGCGCATCGCGATTTCCGTCTTGCCGTAGCCGACGTCGCCACAGAGCAGGCGGTCCATGGGCTGGGTTGATTCCATGTCCCGCTTGACGTCGCCGATCGCGGTTTCCTGGTCTTCGGTCTCGCTGAATTCGAAAGTATCTTCGAACTCGCGCATCCATTCGTTGTCGGGAGAGAAGGCATGGCCCTGGGCGGTCTTGCGCTCGGCGTAGAGCTTGAGCAGTTCGTCGGTCATGTCCTTCATGGCCTTGCGCACGCGAGCTTTGGTCTTGGCCCAGGCCGCCGTGCCGAGATGGTTCAGTACGGGCTTGGCTCCCTCAGCCGAGCGATATTTCTGCACAAGATCGAGGCGGGTAAGGGGCACATAGAGGCGCGTGCCCTCGGCATATTCGAGCAACATGAATTCCGCATTGCCGTTGCCCTGGTTGATCTCCTTCAGGCCCTGGTATTGCCCAATGCCATGCTCGACATGCACCACGTAGTCGCCCACCTGCAAGTCGCGGAAATCGGAGAGAAACGCGGAAGTCTTTGACTTGTGGCGCTGGGGTCGAGAGGCCACAGCATCCGACTCATCGAATAAATCTCTCGCGCCCAGAATGGAGAGGTTAGCGTCCGGGAAAGTAACCCCATCGGGAACATAAGCCTTGGCCAGCGTGGCGGTGAGCAGTTCGCCGGAGAAATAGGAAGTTTCGTCGGCGTAGCTCTCTCCGCTGCGCGTCCGGCTGCCCAGGCGGAAGGACACAGCGTACTCGCTGAAGATGTCGGCCAGGCGTTCGACCTCGCCGGTGTTGGGGACGGCGATCAGGACCCTTTTGCTGTCCGCGATCTGCTTCTTGACTTCCTCGAGCATCGCCGGAACCGAGCCATGGAAGCGCGGCGTGGGCTGAGTATGAAATGAAATCGCCGCCGCGGAATCGTCGCTGCGCTCAATTTCAAGATGCTCGACATCAGCTCCGGACAAGCTCGACAACTTCTGCCACCAGTCTGCCGGCGAGAGATATAAGTCCGCAGGCCGCACCAGGTTGCCCACCCCACTGCTTTCATGGGCTTGCTCGACGCGGGACCAGACGTGATCGAACTCCGTCCTTAGCACCTCCACTTCGTCAGTCAGTACCAGGGCACGCGGCAGCAAATCGAACACGGTGTGATCGGCGCCGGCCACGGGCGCGTAAAACTCCCACCCGGGAAACACCGTGACCCCACCCGAGCGCACCGCCTGCTCAATGATTTCCTCGTCACCAGTGATGCGCTTTCCGGAGAGACGGGCATGCACCGCACCCAACAGTTCTTCGCTAACCGGAGTTTCGGTAAGGGGCAAAAGCAGGGCTTCATCCACGGGATTCGAGGAGCGCTGGGTGGAGGGATCGAACTTTCGCATGGACTCGACCTCGTCCCCGAAAAACTCGATGCGCACCGGGCACTCGTCTTCCGGCGAGTACACATCAAGAATGCCGCCACGCACGGCGTAGTCACCCGGCATTTCCACGACGTCGGTGGAGTGGTAGCCTACCGTGTTGAGGTGAGGGAGCAGCGCGTCGACGTTGAGCGTCTCGCCGCGGCGGACGGTCCGCGCCAGATCGGCATAGTACTCGGCCGAGCGCAGGCGAAGGGCGGTGGCGGCGACCGGCGAAACCACAAAAGACGCCGCGCCGGTCGCAATCTTCCATAGGGCAACCGCGCGCTCTTCCTGGATCTCCGGGTGCGGGGAAAGATTCTGAAAGGGGAGCACGTCGTGGTTGGGAAGTGAGACCACGGAATCCGGATCAGCAGCTCCGGTCAGCTCACAAAAGGCTTGCAGCACCGGAACCAGGTCTTCAGCGGCACGATTGTCCGGGACCACGACGATCAGCGGGCGTCCAGCCGCCTTCTGCAGCAAGACTAAAAGCAAAGCTTTTGCGGTGGGAATCAGTCCAGAGACACGAATCCGCCCCGTGCCCTCTTTCAGACGGGAGGCCACTCGCGAAAAAGCCGGCAACTTTTCTACGTCCGTGAAGAGATCGCGGACGAAGGGGAGAACCATGGAGCTTGATTTTAACAGGGCTCAGGAGAAAGCGTTGGGGCAAGCAAGGCCCACGCCGGCCCATACGTTTCCGTCTGGGCGGCCAGCGAACTCGCGGTGGTGTCTGTCTAACTGCGGAGCTGCGCTCCGCCGAGCGGGTGGGACACCCGCGCCTACGTGGTTCGTAGGAGCGGGCGGGTCAGGCACGTGGGGCCGCCGCCGCCATTGACGCAGAGTTCGGAGCCAGGGAAAGTCTCCACGTCAAATCCAGCCTGGCGAAGCTTCTGGTTGGTTTCCTGGTTTTCTTCGAGAGCGATCAAGCGCTTGTCGCCCAGTGAAAGCACGTTGCAGGCGAGCCTCTCGCGCTCGGAATACTCGATCTCAATGAACCGGTAGCCGCGAGATTGCACCAACTCGACTGTCTCGACCGCCAGCCAGGGCAAATCCACCAGGGCGGTATGTTCGTCGAGCAGACTCATCAGCGACATGAGATGAAGACAGGCCGAGGGCCCCGGACCGTATGGCAGCGGTGCCGAGAGCACTTCAACGCTGTGCGGCTGAAGCAGCGCCCGCATCTGCGCGATTCCGGCCGCGTTGGTCCGATAGCCCTGGCCAATCAGCAGAGTCGTGGAATCGAGCCACACCATGTCACCGGCTTCAGTCTTTCCGGGCGGCTGAATTTGATCCAGAGCCGGAATGCCCAGGCGCCGGCAGAATTCGAGGTGACGTTGCGCTTCCGGAATGCGGTTCGGCTTGCCAAGGCAAAGGCCGATGAGGCCCTGATCAGACATTAGGGAAGGATCGTGGGTGTAGACGGCATCGAGCGAAAGATCGGAAGCGGCGGGTAAATGGAGTACCTCTGCTCCGGTGGCTTCGAGCCGGCGGCAAAGTTCGTCATGCTGTGCCTGCGCGTTTACGAAATCCGGCGGATGCAAGAAGCCCAGCTCACGCCAGCGATTCGCGTTGGATAGCTGATCCCATCCCGCCGCGCGTGGCGAGCACACCAGCACACGCTTTAATCGAGCCACCATGGAATGACCATTAAAAGCGTGGTTATCGATAACCGGAGTTTTGAATTCGCCAGAGTTCTGCAAAGGTTGCGACCGCCTTCCCGTTCTGCAATCTAAACAGGTCTCATGGCAAAAGCAATCTGGGAAGGCGCAGTGCTTGCGGAATCGGACCAGTGTGCGGAGGTGGAAGGCAGTACTTCCCAACGGACGCCATCAAAGTCGATCATTTCAAACCGAGTGCGACCCGTACGGTGTCTCCGTGGAAGGGTACTGCGAGCTATTACGACGTTGAGGTCGGTGGCAAAACGCAACCCTGATGCTGCATGGTACTATCTTGAGCCCAAGCCGGCGGCGAAGCAGATCAAGGGATATGTGGCCTTCTGGAAGGGTGTGAAAGTGGACAGGTCGAGCGGGGCCTGATCATCAGAAGTCCAAATGGAAGCGCAACCGGACGCCAGCACCGGGCCGTGGTCGGGATTGTTGAGTGTTTAGTGCCCGGGAAACATAAAGACAGCCCGGAGCCCCCCGAGACTGTCCTTAAGCTCTCCCGGTTAGAAGAGCATGTCACTGTGGCGAAGATAACCAACGCACGTTGCAGGATTATTGCGGATCCGTGAATTTGCGGTAAATTTTAAGCTGGCTGGTTCGGGCCGGCTTCGATTCTGTTTCACAAAGGCGTATGACACGGCACGGCCGCCAGATCCCGGATGGGTCATCCGGCAAGGGTCCGCCCTGCCACATTAGCTGGTTTCGCTGCTATATTTATGGGTCTCACCGCGACCGCATCCATGATCCGCCCAGTGGAAGCTTCACGCAAATTGCAGAAACGCGCCGAGCTGATGATTCCCGGCGGCGTCAACTCTCCCGTGCGAGCTTTCGGTTCGGTCGGAGGTGATCCGCTATTCATTGTTCGCGGGCAGGGCTCTCATCTTTGGGACGTCGACGAAAACAAGTACATCGACTACGTGGGATCCTGGGGACCGTTGATCCTCGGTCACGCCCCGCCCGGTGTGCCCGAAGCGGTCGCCACAGCCGCCAAGGATGGAACCAGCTTTGGGGCCTCCACCGCCGCCGAAGCTGATCTGGCTGAAATTGTGATCTCCGCCTTTCCCCAGGTGGAAAAAATCCGCTTCGTCAACTCCGGCACAGAAGCCACCATGTCGGCCATCCGCCTGGCCCGTGCTTACACCGGACGCAAGTACATCGTAAAGTTTGAAGGCTGTTATCACGGCCACGCGGACGCGTTGCTGGTGAAAGCAGGTTCGGGCGTGGCCACGCTGGGCATCCCCGGCTCGGCGGGCGTGCCGGAAGAATTCACCCAGTTGACGTTGGCCCTTCCATTCAATGACACCGACGCGCTGGAACTGGCGTTCAAGAAATTCAGTAATCAGATTGCGTGCGTGATGGTTGAACCGGTCGTCGGCAACATGGGATGCGTGCCCCCACTCCCCCTATATCTGGATGCACTGCGCGAAATTACCATTCGGGACGGGTCTCTGCTCATCTTCGACGAAGTGATGACCGGCTTTCGGCTGGCGTTCGGAGGAGCGCAGGAACGCTACGGAGTGCTGCCCGACCTGACCACGTTTGGCAAGATCATTGGCGGCGGGCTTCCCGTGGGCGCATATGGTGGCCCGTCAGAAATCATGAACATGGTGGCGCCGCTCGGCCCGGTTTATCAGGCCGGGACGCTTTCCGGGAACCCGCTTGCCATGGCCGCCGGCATCGCCACTTTGCGCTACTTGCGCAGCCACAAGAGTACCGTCTATACGGGCCTGGAAATACGGAGTGCACAGTTGACCGAAGGAGTTATTGCAGCGTCCGCAGAGGCCGGTGTGCCAATGTGCTGCAATCGCATCGGGTCAATGTTTACCTGGTTCTTCACTCCCGGGCCAGTGACTGATTGGACCTCGGCAGCCAAATGCGACACCCAAGCCTTCGCGCGATTCTTCCGCGCCATGCTGGACCGAGGCGTTTACTTGCCGCCGTCACAGTTCGAAGCGGCGTTCCTGAGTGCAGCTCACACGGAAAACGACGTCCATCAGACCATCGCGGCCGCGAAGCAGGCATTCGCGACCATGCGGGTGGGCAGTTCGAGTTAGCTGAGAACTGAGAACTGAGAGCTGATCGCTGCCTTTCGCATCATTTCCGGAATCGTCACAAATTCATAACCTTCCGACTTGTAGCGAGAAATCAATCGATCCGTCGCAGTGACGGTGTACGAACGATCCGCGCCGAAGTCACGATGTCCGCCATCGTGCAGCAGGATCACGTTTCCGCCTTGGACCTGGCTCGCCACCCTGCGCTCAATATGCTCGGCTGAGGTTGCGTTCCAGTCGTAGCCGGTCACGTTCCACATCGCTGGTTCCAGTCCCATCCGCCGCGCGATGCGCAACACGGCCGGACGCCGGCCACCAAAAGGCGGGCGAAAAAGATTGGAGTGTTCGCCGACCGCATCGCTCAGAGCACGATGACAATCTTCCAGCTGCGACCTGACTTCCCGCGCACTCTTGAAGATGAGTAGAGGATGGGTGAAGGTATGGTTTCCGACGACATGTCCGGCTTTCACCAGTTCACGAACGATGTCCGGCCGTTGTTGCACGTAACGCCCGATCAGAAAGAACATGGCCTGAACCTTGTGCCGCGCCAGTACCTCCAACAAGCGCTGAGTATGCGGGTCGTTGGGTCCATCATCGTAAGTGAGCGCCAGTTGCTTCGATCCGCGGCCCAGTCCGGTGAAGGTTCGACCAAACCACTGCCCGGTCGGCGCCATGGACTGGTAACCCACGGCGGAAGCGACGGCAGTCGCGGTGGTGGCACCGATCAGGTCGCCTAACATGATTTCGCGATTGTAAATGCAGTCTCTATCGAGGGGGGTCGGACGTGGCCGCTGGACTCACGAGGCTTGGCGCACGAGTTCCCAGTCCGATCAGCATTGACATGTCTCTGGGATAGTTCACATCGCGCCCCCGGGCCAGGAAATGGGAGTATATAGACGCAGCCGCGCCATAGAAACCAAAGCCCGAGGAGACGACCCGTGAGTGCGCCAACGCTCCAATGATCGTACCCAAAAAACGAAAGCCGGACGCTCCGTTGGCTGCACCCTGGCCTGCACCTCCGCCATCGGCTCCATGGATGCCGGCGTCGCGGTCGTGGTCCGTCATCGTTGAACTGGCTAGCGCCACAGAGATCGCGGTAGTCAGGTATCGCGTTCTCGGCGTCGTAACTTGCGCACCGCCTTCGGCGTCGAGGCTCAAGTGTTGGCCTTTCGCTACCGCGACGCTCTCCAGGCTTGCCTCTACCATTTGCTGAATCCCGTTGGGAGGAACCAGTTGGTGAAACACGATCCGGAGCTGCCCGTTCCGGCCCAGTCTGCGGGCTGACCTCGATTGAAGGACTAAACCTTGGATATGGCTTCCTTCCGGAAGAAATAAGTGATTTGAAACCACCAGGGGTTGGCTGATGACCGCGTCGACCGGGTCTCCCTTCTTCGATCTGGATGAATTCAGGGGAGTAATCAGCAGGGCATGCACCACACTGCCTGAGGGAGGCTGAGTTCCGATGGCAGACAGCGTTTCTGTCCCTACCGGCTCATTTCCGAATTCCAGGGGTTGCCGAAGATCAGCGTTGAAGCTGGTCCCGGCATCCATGTATTGCGGATGGTAGGGGAGTTGAGCAATGCCATATTTCTCGAGACGATGCATTTTAGCGGGCTGGTGCAGCTGGCTCTTGACGGTCGCCCACTCTCGTTTGACCTCCTGTCTGACCTCGGTTACTTCTCGCGACGCCAGGTTCTTGCCCGCGTCCTTCACACTCTCCTTTTGTTTTTCTGGTCCGGCGGGGACAAATTGCAAAACGCCACCTGACCCTCGGGCAACAGAAGTCTGCAGAGGCAGGTGACGGCCATCGGCAAGCACCAGTTCATCAAACTCGATGTGAACCTCCCGATAAGGCGAGAAATCGGCGTTCAAGGCCGCGACAGTGCGTCTCTTTTTCGAGACGGCCTCGATCTGCGCGATTATGCCATTCACTTCACTGCCAACCGGGACCACGAGCTTGTCAAACGCGTAGACTGGCTCGGCGATTCTTCCATGAACCGGCTGACCAACATTCCGAACGCGCACATCCTGGTCCAGAGCCACTTTCAGCGGCGTTCCTGCGGGTATCGTGAGTGAAATCGAGGTGGCAGGGGTTGCTGCCAGGCTGGAATCGGGAGAGGGTTGAGCCGTTCCTGCTCGACGAACCTTGAGAGTCTGGCCCGCAGCAAAACAATGACAGAGTAACGTCAGGAAGAGCGCCCAAATCGAGTACCGCATGGGCCTTTTCTCCTTCTCTCAGCTCTCCGCTCCAGCGTCACCGGAGGCAAAGAGCAACAAAACCTGATGATACAGGAAAATCACAGTGAATCGGTCGATGCTCCCGCAATGGTTCTTACCATCTGATGTAGCGCCCACGGGAATTGTTGTAGGGGGAAGACTTTTCTGGTTGGCAGAGGATCGACACGCTGCTGTTAACTCTTTCCACAATTGTGTCCGGGCGTCAGGCGAGATATGCTGCGAAGGAACTTCAATTCCTCTGACTTCTAACCAATGGCTAATCTTTTTGAGCTGCCTCGATATATTGCAGTCGAAGGTCCCATACGAGTCGGCAAGAGCACGCTGGCGCGAATCCTGGCCGAGCGGCTTAACGCGCAGCAGGTCATGGAATCGGAAGACAATCCTTTCCTCAGCTCCTTCTACAAAGGAGACCCCGGGGCCGGCTTCCAGGCGCAATTCGCCTTCATGATTCGCCGCTTCGAACAGCTGCGCGCCCTAGACCTGGGCCCGCGCTCGCAGAAAACCGTGGTCACCGACTTCGTCTTCGAAAAAGACAAAGTCTTCGCCTGCCTCAACCTGAACGACCAGGAACTGGAAACCTACAACCGCTACTACAACTATTTCCGCGAGCAACTGCCCACACCCGACCTGGTCATCTACCTGCAAGCCACGCCCGAAGTGCTGAAGAAGCGCCTGAAAAAGAAGAACGCGCCGGGGGAAAGAGCCATCAACGAAGATTATCTGGAAGAAGTGATCAAGGCTTACGAGCACTTTTTCTTTCACTACACGTCGTCAGACCTCTTGATCGTAAATACCTCGGACATCGACTTTGTGGAGCGCAACCAGGACTTGCAGGAGTTGCTGCGGAAAGTGTCAGCACCGATTAAGGGGACGCAGTATTTCCTGCCGCTGGGGAGCCAGGAAGCGGCCAGCGCCTAGAACCGTCGTTAGTATTTAGTCGTTACGATGTCACTGGAGGAGCCATCAATGCCTCGCCCTGCCCGAGGCCCCAGCAGCAGACAGCTATCCGCCTTCTTCACAACTCGTCAATCCGGGCAAGCGCGGGCGGCGCAGGGGTTTCCCGCCAATGGGCCGACATCTCGCCGACCTGAATCCGTTCTCGCGACAGGTTGTCAGGAACGTCAGCCGTGGCCAGCACAGGTCGTTAAGGAGCGTCTTCCGGGTCAAGGTGAACAAAATAGTCCAGCATGGCAAGAGACTGGTGTTCGGAAGTATAGGCAAGACGCGTGCCTGGACTGGACCAGCGTCCGCCATAGCGGTAAGCGCCTTCCCCGTCGAATGGCGAGCGGGCATAGGCCGCGCGCAGCACGCGAAAAACACGCGTCAACTAATGCCACCGTAGGCGATGGCCCAGAAGGTTTTCCACTTGGCGCGCTCCGAGTTCGGCCACCCCTTCCAGAGCGCGATTGGTGCGCTTGAGCCAGCGGCTGGCGCGCGCGCCATCGCCCATGGTTTCGCGGGCCAACGCGAGGAGGCGCGCCATGTGGTAGAGCCGGTCCGGTTCGAAACGGGCAAGACGACCGCGGCGGCGGCGCTGCAGGCTGCGAGTGGAGAGGTCGAGCGCGCCGGCCAATTCTTTCAAGGTCAGGCCCGAGGCCTGCATCAGCTCTCCCAGGACGGCGTGTGGGAATCCTTCGCGAATCGCTTCCCGCAGATCGCGGTCACTGGCCAGAGACCGCCCCAGGGTGTGCTTTCCGCCCAACTGCCGCAGAACGGCTTGAAGTTCGCGTTCAGCGGCAAGTGCAATTCCGCTTCTCAGGAGCCTCTATTTCTCGTGCCTGGGCAGCGAATAGAGTGACAACCCTTTCCCCATCTTGTCGAATTCGGGATCGGCCGTCACCAGCCACGCTCCGCGTTCGACAGCCAGTTCGGCGGCAAAGGCGTCCGCGTAGCCCACACCGTGCTTCTCTTTGAGGGCACCACCGCGGGTAGCTCGATCCTGGTCCACGGTGATGACGGCGATGGGTAGCTCCTGCAACCTGGCCTCGACGTCGCGGGCTGTAGCCTCGCCGTGACGTCTCCACGCGATGCAGAAGACTTCACCCCAATTGACCGCCGACATCAGCAAGGGCGCGTCCTGTTGCAGCGCCTCTCCCAGCAGGTGGCGAACTTTCTCCGCGATACCGCGACGACCCTCGAAGAAGCCGGTCAGCGCGTTGGCATCGAGCACGTAACGCCGGCTGTCACGACGAGAAGAGCCACGGTTCATTATTTCTCTCGTTTACGTTCCCGCTCGCGCTCCGCGAACAACTCATCAAACATGGATGGCTCTCCCGGCGCCGGCTTCAGAAACCCCATGATCTCGTCCAAGCGCCGCTCCGTGATGGGCGTGAGCACGAGGCGCCCCTGCTCCTCGCTCCAGGTCGCGGGTGTGCCCTTTTCGAGTCCCAGTTGCTGCCGCAGTTCTGCCGGAATTACCACCTGTCCCTTGGAGCTGACGATAGTGCGGTAGGCTGCCATGTGTACATCTTACTATAAAGTAAGGCGCAATATTTATGTCTTACAGTACCTCCCAGAACTGTCGGCAACTCGCAGAAAAACCGAGCTTTTGCTAGGCCGGCCCGTCCCTACGGTGCGTTTATAGCGCATTCACGGGCTATCGACCTGCGAACTGTTTGCGGCTACAATAGCCTCCGTAACATCCAAGATGTAGACAGGCTCTATCCGCCGGGTTGCGGAGGGGCACTGGAGGACATCGTGAGTCTGGTTCCGATCGGCGAACCCCGCCACAAGATTACCGTCGCTTCTCTCCGCGAAAAGAAACTCCACCACGAACCTATTACTTGTCTCACCGCCTACGACTATTCCAGCGCGCGCCTGATCGACGAGGCCGGCATTGACATTGTTCTGGTCGGCGACTCGCTGGCCCAGACCATGCTGGGTTACGAGAACACGCTGTCGGTCACGCTCGACGAAATGCTGCATCACACCCGCGCCGTTCATCGCGGCGTGAAGCATGCGCTGCTGGTGGCGGACATGCCTTTCGGCTCCTATCAGGCTGACCTCAATGACGCCATTCGCAATGCCGCGCGCTTTGTGAAAGAAGCCGGGGCGGAAGTGGTGAAGATCGAAGGGGGCGAAAAGCGCGCCGACCTGATTCGACGCATCATCGATGCCGAGATACCCGTGGCCGGGCATATCGGCCTGACTCCGCAGTCAGTGAACGTGATGGGTGGCTACAAGGTGCAAGGCAAAAATCTCAGCGGGGTAGAGCAGCTCATGCGCGATGCTGTTGCGCTCGATCGCGCGGGAGTGGCTTTGATTGTTCTCGAAGGCATTCCGCGAGAAGTCGCGGCCATGATTACCGCCGAGGTCGAGACGCCAACGATTGGGATCGGCGCCGGGCCGGATTGCGATGGCCAGGTGCTGGTTTTCCACGACATTCTCAATCTCAGCTTTGGGCATCCCGCGAAGTTCGTACGGCGGTACGCCAACGTGGGCGCGGCCATCACCGGCGCAGTGCAAGCATTCCGCGCCGACGTGGCGGCGCGACAGTATCCTTCGGATGAAGAGTCCTATCACCTGCCGAAGGAAACGCGGTCGGCGCTGGACACGGTACTGGAACGCAAGCGGGCGATGAGGCGGTAGAGGCCGGATGAGACAGTCGCGTCTGGGTTTTATCGCGGCGGCCGTCGCCGTACTGGTTTCCTGCTCCGGCGCCCCCAAAACGCCCGATCCCGCCGCGCTGGAAGCCAGCGCAACCGCGCGCATTCTGTCCATCCCTCTTGCCCGTCCCGAGAAGTATCGCGGCCTGAGGGATATGAAGGGCTGGCGGAATCCCTACCTGATTATCCGAACCGACAGGGTTGGGCTGCTTGATCCTGACAATCATGAAGAACGCATATTGAAGCCCGAAGAATTGACTCAGGCGCTAGGCAATCTGCCGGCGTCCGCATGGCCGTACGGACGCGTGGTCGCAGTAACGGAGATTGGCGTGAGGGGCTCCGCGGACGACGATGTGAAGATTCGCAAGAACCGGGCCATCGTGGCTGGAACTCTGGAAAGCATGCAGGTGCTCATCAACTGGGTGCCCTCGGCCTGAGGCGGTCCTCACCACCGCGCCATGCAAATCTGCCATACCATTGACGAAATACGCGTCACTCGCCGCCGGGCGCGGCGCGATGGCAAGAGCCTCGGCCTGGTGCCAACCATGGGCGCGCTCCACGAAGGTCATCTCTCGCTGGTGCGCATGGCCAAGGCCCAGTGCGATCTGGTCGCAGCCTCGATTTTTGTGAATCCTCTCCAGTTCGGGCCCAACGAGGACTTGGCCAAATATCCGCGAAACTTTGAGCGCGATCGCGAACTACTGGAGAAGGAAGGGGTAGATCTTATTTTTGTCCCCAGCGTGCAGGAGATGTATCCCGCGGGCGCCGTCACCTATGTCACCGTCGAAGGTCTGGGCGACAAGCTCTGCGGGCGTTCGCGCCCGGGGCATTTTCGCGGCGTGACCACATTGGTCTCGAAGCTTTTCAACCTCGTGGAACCGGACCGGGCCTTCTTCGGGCAGAAGGACGCCGCCCAGTCGACGATTATTCGCCGCATGGTGCGCGATCTGAACATTCCGGTGCAGATTGTGGTCTGTCCTATTGTGCGCGAGCCGGACGGTCTGGCGATGAGTTCGCGCAACGCCTATCTCGACGCGCAGCAGCGAAAATCGGCGCTGGCGCTCTATCGCTCACTCATGGAAGTGCAAGAACGATTCGATCAGGGGGAACGCAAAGTGCACGCGCTGATCGAGGCCGGGAAGCAGTCCTGCGCGCGGGTGCCTTCGTTACGGCTCGACTACTTCGAGATCGTGGATCTCGAGACGCTCGAGCCTGTTGATGATTTCTCGCGTGGTGCGCTGGTGGCGGTGGCGGCGTTTGTGGGCAATGCGCGGCTGATCGACAACATCGTGTTGGGGCCAGCTTGAGCCATGTGGTTCGTGGCTCAGCCTCTTGAAACGAACTTGTTTCCGGCGATGATGTAGCGCAGTGGGCGCTCGGCAGCTTTGGTGATGCCGATACGGGGCGTGACATCGACACGCGGCGGGCGGAAGCCGTCGTCCACAATGAAGAGATCGGACTCTGGGCTGGTCAAATCCTTTTCGTTGTCGCGTTCACGCGTAACGCCGAAGGCTTCGGCAAGCCGCCCGGGTCCACTGGTCAGCTTTCGCAGATCATGATCTGCGGCGGTTGCGTCGATCGAGATATCTCGCGCTTCCGCCATCTGCTCGATTCCGGAAATTGGCTCGAGCGCGCGTAACAGCACACCTCCTGCTTCTCCGTCGGGCAGGCAGGACACGTTGAAGCAGTAGTGATTGCCGTAGATGAAGTAGACGTAGGAAAGGCCGGGAGGACCAAAGAGCACGAAGTTGCGCGCGGTGCGTCCCCTGGCGGAATGAGCGGCGGGGTCATCCTGGCCGAGATAGGCCTCTACTTCCACAATTCGCGCGGTCATGAGCTGTCTTTGCCGGCGCCGCACCAGAACCTTGCCTAACAAGTCGCGACTGACTACTCGAGGATCGCGAGCGTAAAAATCGCAGGGCAGGGGCACCAGCGCTGACGAATTTCTGTCCTTGGCTATTCTCATCGCCTCACCGCATAATAGTGCCACGGGTCGCAATCCTGAAGGAGGATTGATGCTGGGGAAATCGCTCAAAATCGCTTCTGTACTCGTGCTGATGGCGCTGGGCGCCATGGCGCAAACTATACCGGCGGGCACCAGACTGACAGTGCGCGTGGGATCAGAAATCAGTTCGGGCACAGCCAAGGCTGGCGACAGATTCGACGCTACACTAGCCCGCCCCGTTGTGGTCAATGGTAAAACCCTAGCCCGTACTGGCGCGCCCGTGAGAGGCAAGGTAACCTCCGCGAAATCCAGCGGACGCCTACACGCTCCTGGAGAACTCACACTGCGGCTTACTTCCGTCCAGGTCAATGGGCGAATGGTTCCCATTGCTACCCACGCCTACTCCGCCAAGGGTAAGGGCCACACCAAAAGCAATGCCACGAAAATTGGCGGTGGTGCGGCAGCCGGGGCCTTGATTGGGGCGCTGGCCGGCGGAGGCAAAGCCGCCGCGATCGGAGCCGGCGTCGGCGCCGGAGCCGGCACTGGCGTGGCGGTCGCAACTGGTAAGGAAGAGGCTGTGGTTCCAGCGGAAGCGGCTTTAACGTTCACGACCACGGCGAAATAAGTTACGCGTAGAGGCGGGTCTGTGACCCGCCTCCCATGGAGTATTTGCCTAGGCAGCGCCCTTGGCGACGCTCTTCAGATACGCCAGTACCTCTTCCGAGTGCCCTTCGGGCTTCACTTTGGGGAAGATGTGCTTGATCTTGCCATCCGGGCCGATGATGAACGTGGTGCGCACCACTCCCATCACTTTCTTACCGTACATGGTTTTCTCCTTGATCACGTCATACGCGTTGCACGCCTTCTTGTCGGCATCGCCCAGGAGAGTGAAAGGTAGTTTGTACTTTTCCTCGAATTTTTTCTGTGCGTTCGGCGTATCGGGCGAGATACCCAGCAGCACGGCGCCGGTATTCTGCATCTTTCTATAGGAGTCGCGGAACTCGCAGGCCTCGATGGTACAGCCGGGAGTATCGGCTCGAGGGTAGAAATAGAGCACGACATATTTGCCGCGAAAATCCTTGAGCGAAACCTCTTCTCCATTCTGGTCGGGCAAGGTAAAGTCAGGGGCCTTATCATTGATATCGATAGCCATGGCAGTGTCTCCTGGTTCTGCAAAGCGTGGTTCTACAAAGCTTGGTGCCACCAAGTTATATCGCACCGCACGGTGGGCCGTCATCCTGGCGGGATTGGCTTTGATCTTGGCTCAGACGGTCCCGGCCCAATCTTCAGCCGGTAAAAAGGCGCTCAAGGGGCCGCGCGCATTGGGCTTGGTGGAGTTGGCGTCCAGCGGCAAGGCCCATCTGGTTCCCATCACCATCCTTTACAACGGCGAGTTTTACGATGCCAGCGCGTACAAGGCCGCGCCCGTACCCATGGCGCTCGAGAGTGGCACGGTGTATGAAGGCTTCCGCACCGGTGTCTCTCTCGGACTCTTTACTGTTACAGCCGCACTGCAAGGCAACAACACTTGGATTGGAGACGGAACCTGGCAGTCGGCCAGCGCGATCGCGGCCGCGAAAGACGTTGCGGCCAAGAAGAAGGCTGTGATGTCGAAGCCCGCCCCCGAGCCGGTGGAAGGGCCACCAGTATTGAGGCGCGTGAGCCCGAAACCCAAGCCGGAGGATGCTCCATCAGCTGGGCCTGCTCCCTCGGGCCCAGTCTCTCCGGCTCCTCCCACGACTGCCCCGGCCACTGCTCCGTCTGCGTCCACGACTCCGCCCGCGGCTCCAGAAGCCCAAGAAGATTCGGACCGTCCTGTTCTGAAGCGGCCCACCCCGGCAACCGCGGAAGCCGCTTCCGCGTCTCCGCCCTCTGTTCCAGAGCCAGAAGAGGATCCGAATCGCCCTGTCCTGAAGCGGGGCGCGCCGACTCCGGCTGAATTGAAAAGGCGGAATGCTGCGGCGCCGACACAGGCGTCACCCACAACCGCGAAAGATGCGCACAAGCCGTCGCTTGCGCCGTCCGCCGCCTCAGGCTCGCTCGAGCTCATTCCCGCTATCTCGGACGCCGCTGGCCCTGATCCGCGTCCGTATGCCTACAGCCTCAAGCCTGAAGAAGAACAGAAGTTGCGTGCGAAAATTCTGGTCCGGGCCGCGGATGAGGTGCGAGCGTGGGCCGCGCAATCGGGGGAAGCGGCCGGATCACAGCCAGCGGCCCATACTTCCCGGCCGGGAAGCAAGGCGGAGCCGCCTCAACCTAGTTTCGACGAGGTACAGTTGCACGCGTTTGATCTCTCCAACAGCAACGAACCCGTCATCGTGTTGACTGCGAAAGCGCGAATGCCGGCCCGGCCCAATACCACCTCCGATCTGCAATACATCATCACGCTGGTAGCCCGCGACGATATGTATGGCGACCTGCACAAGGTGTTCGCTAGTGTTACGGACACGCAGCATTTCGACGTCCTTTCCCGCCTGGAACTCATCGACGCGGTCGACGCCGATGGCGATGGGCGCGGTGAGCTACTCTTCCGTCAGGTTTCTGACTCGGGCAGCGCATTTGTCCTCTATCGCGTCATCGGCGACCGGCTCTGGCCACTGTTCCAGGGAGCACCGGGGCAGTGAAGCCGTCTCTTCTCCACGCTTGACGCCCCGTCGCGTCAGCGTATCATTTCCCGGAGTCGGCCCTTAAGGAGGCCTTCAACATGAAGAAATACACCGCTTCCGCTGTGGGACTATTTCTGTTTTTCGCGCTACAAGCGTTTGCGCAGGAGCACTACACCGAGGGTCCCATCTGGCAGGTGACCCTCATTCGCGTTGTTCCCACCAAAATGGATGCTTACCTGACTAGTTTGCGGGCCAATACCAAATCAATCTACGACGAAATGAAGAAAGAGAACCTGATCCTGGACTACAAGGTATTTCTGAACACGACCAAACACGACCCCCAGGACTGGGACATAGCAATTGGAGTTCAGTACAAGAACTTCGGCGCCCTGGACGGCCTGACCGCCAAAGGGGAAACCATACGAGACAAGATTCTAGGGTCGAAGCAAGCCGCCCTTCAGCTGGGGGAGAAGCGTGTCGAGATGCGCGAAGTCGTCAGCACCATAATCTTGAGGGAAGTTACGCTGAAGTAACGGCCATGGTGCAACATCCATTGAACCAGGGCCCGGTTGCGCGGGCGGCCGGGCCCGTCTATTTCTGAGTCATCACCAGTTCGCCGTTCTCAACTTTCATGCCGCCGACGTTGTCCGGAAGCTTCAGGCGGTCTCGCTGTTCGTTGAGTTTTTTCTGTAAGGCGTCGTTCACCAGCGACACGGGAACATTCAGGTCGCCAACCTTGAATTCCGTCGGATCGAAAGTCGCATAGCCGTCCTTGGACCCGAGGTGTCCCGAGAGCGTTACCCAGACATCCTTGCCGGCAATCTGGGTGAGAAACTGGCCGTGCGCGACATCGCCGTCGAAACTCACCTGGTAGTCTTTGACATCGGGCTGCCCGGGCGCGAGTGCCGTTTCCGGAGAGCCGACGCCAGGGATTGCCTGTGAAGTTGCTGCCAGCGGAATTTGCCCTGCTGCCTGCGTCAGGGCCGCGCTCACCTCGTCAGAATTGATGCGAACTTCAGCTGGAGGCCGACCCGGCTCCTTGGGCTGGTCCAGCTGCTGCACCTTTTCCTGAAAGGATTGGGCATTGACCGCCGCGGTCGCGGGCGGCTGCGGTTGCGCCACCGGCGCCGGCTTCTTCAGGACAAGAATGAGAGCCAGCAGCGACGTGACCAAAGTGGCCACGCTGATGATGCGGTCAAGTCTCCATTTCTTCATTGCGCACGGCCTCCCGCTAACATGTTAACTAGGTAGGGCTGACGGTTCACATGACGGAAGGTACTGACCGCGTGGTTAGATGGGGCGCTCCAGGGGCTGCACTGACCGTGTGGGACCGGGTCTTCGAACCGGTCAGGCGGCCTGAAAGGCCGCTAGAGTTTGCGGTCACAGTATAGGAATAGCACCTCTCCATAACCAGCGGTGTTCACCCTCAGCTTTGACCAAACCCGCTCGAACCGGATTCTGGCAAATGTAATCCACTTTCTTCGCAAGACTCTCATTCGATCGCAGAACATGGTCGAAGAATTCTTCTTGCCAGACTGGACCCGACCGGCCTAGCAGAACGTTGATCTTTCTGGCCGAGGCCCCTTTGATGGCATGCATGATCTGGGGCAGGCTGAAGTTCCACCCTTCCACATCTCGAAGCGGGCTCAACAAGAGATGAGCATGATCGGGTATGACAATGACGGTATGCAAGTCAAACTTCCTGCCGTTTTCCTTAAGGCATTCGATGACAATCTCTCTTGCCGCCGCAGGAAGTTCGCAGCGCTGGTCAGTGGTGAAAGTGATGAAGATTGGCCGATGGTCCTACTGAATGTGGGGAAGACGGCGGCGATAATCATACTGCGGCTGCATGAAATCGCGGCCCCTTGGGCCGTCTGACCGGGTCGGAGACCCGGTCCCACACAACATACTACCCCAGCTTCCTGGCCAGCAACTCGTTCACCAGCTGCGGATTCGCCTGGCCCTTGGAGGCTTTCATTACTTGGCCAACAAAGAAACCCACGACTGTCCTCTTCCCTGCGCGGTACTGATCGACCTGTTTGGGATTGGCCGCGATAATCTCGTCAATAATCTTTTCCAGGGCCGAAGTGTCGCGAGACTGTTCCGGACGGCCCTCTTCCTCATAGATAACGGCAAAATCTTTCCCGCGCTCGAAGGCCAGATCGTAAAGATCTTTGAGCATTTTGCCCGAGATAGCGCCACTTTCCACCAGGTCAGCCGATGCAGCCACACCATTCATTGAGATCGGCGACTGCTCGATGTCGAGGCCCTTGGCTTTCAGACGTCCCATCAACTCGCTTTGCACCAGGTTGGCCACGCGTTTCGGGCTTCTGGCCGCCTTAGCTGCCGCTTCGAACTGGTCAGCCAGAGCCTTGGTGAGGGTGAGCACCTGCGCGTCCTGCTCGGTAATGCCGTAGGCCGCAACTATCCGCTTGCGCCGGGCTTCGGGAAGCTCGGGGAGGGCGTCGCGTATTTCCTTCTGCCATTTCGCATCGACGACCAGCGGAAGCAGGTCCGGTTCGGGGAAATAACGATAGTCGTGGGCCTGCTCCTTGGAGCGCATGCCGTAGGTTTTACCTTCGCTGGAGTTGTAGAGGCGAGTTTCCTGCGTGATCTTGCCGCCGGAATCAATAATGCCGATGTGGCGTTCAATCTCATACTCCAGCGCCTCGCGGATAAACCGGAACGAGTTGACGTTCTTCACTTCCGTTTTGGTGCCAAGTTCTTTCTGTCCGCGCGGACGCACGCTGATGTTGGCATCACAGCGCAGCGAGCCCTCTTCCATATTGCAGTCGCTGACCCCGGTGTAGAGGATGATCTCTTTCAGGCGCGTGAGATATTCGTAGGCCTCTTCAGGTGAGGCAATATCCGGCTCGCTGACGATTTCGATCAGCGGCATTCCACTGCGATTCAAGTCGATGCCCGTCGTCTCGGAAGAGTCGGCAAAGCCCTCGTGCAGGCTCTTGCCCGCGTCTTCTTCCAGATGCAGGCGGGTAATCCCGATTTTCTTGGCGCCGCCCGCGGTTTTGATCTCGATAAAGCCATGCTCGGACAGGGGCTTGTCGTACTGCGAAACCTGGTAGCCCTTGGGCAAGTCGGGATAGAAGTAGTTCTTGCGCGCAAAGATCGAAGTCTCGTTGATGCGGCAGTTTAAGGACATAGCTGCAAGCACCGCGAACTCCACCGCTTTGCGGTTCAGCACCGGCAACGCTCCCGGCAGTCCCAGACACACGGGACAAACATTGGTGTTGGGCGGATCGCCGAAATGAGTGGAGCAGGAGCAGAATATTTTGGTCGCGGTGAGGAGCTGAACGTGCACCTCTAGTCCGATCACCGATTCATACTTGGGGCGGGCCGAGACGGAGATGCCCGAAGTAGTAGCCATAATCCAATCATTATAAAGCCGGCTCAAGACTGTATGGGACTGAGTGGGGGCAGGGTATTGGGTAGTCCGACCGCGAACTCAACTGGCCCTGCGGCTTCCGTCAACGTTCTAGCTACTTTGCGGTGCAAAAGTGCGGTTCTGAGGAGCTTATTCACGTACACAGCACGAGTTCTCAACGGTGATTCGTCGGGTTCCCGCCTACTTTCCTCGACCGATCAGGATCGCGGCCGGTGCCACTCAGGTTGTTGGC
>CATPBJ010000030.1 GCA_955652395.1 uncultured Terriglobales bacterium
ACTCCCATTGTGGTGATGGAAACCGTGGAAGAGATGCGCGCCGTGCGCCTGGTGCGAACGGCTTGCTCGTCACTGAACCTGGCCACCTTCGAGTGGAGCATTGCCAGCGGACTGGTTCGATGCGGCAGCGAGGTGGGAGAGCTGATTCCGGAACCCGGCCCTTCTTCTACTAGCCCAGGCCACGATCAGTCCGGTGCCCCGGCGCTCTACAACAGCAAGGAACCAGCCCAGGCGCTTAACAATCTGGAGGCAATGTCGCTCGAAGCGGCATTCGTGCTGAAAGACTTTCATCGTCACATGGACGACCCAGTCGTGGTGCGCCGGCTGCGCGATGTGGGCCAGAAATTTTCGACCAACCGGCGCACCGTCATCATTACCGCACCTTCAATCACCATCCCGGCGGAGCTGGGTAGCCTGGTCGAATTTCTGGAACTCCCGCTGCCGGATAAACTACGCCTGCGTCAGATCATCGACGACATGAGCGTGAGATTAGGGAAGACTCGTACTCTCAAGCGCACCCTGGATTCGGCCGGTCTCGACGCCATGGCGAACAACCTGCGGGGCCTCACCGAAGAAGAAGCCGAACGCGCCGCATCGCAAGCCATCGTGACTCGCTATGGGTTCACATTAGAAACCGTCACCGATGTTCTGCAGGCCAAAAAAGAACTGCTGCGCCATTCCGGCATGCTGGAGTTTATTGACGCGTCGGAGAACCTGTCCAGCGTGGGCGGTCTCGACAATCTTAAGCGCTGGCTGGCCCAACGCCGTGGCACATGGGAAGATGCCGCCCGCGACTTCGGTCTGGAGCCGCCGCGCGGGGCGATCATTCTTGGGGTGCAGGGCTGCGGCAAAAGCATGTGCGCCCGCGCCATTGCCGGAGAATGGAAGCTGCCGCTGGTCAAGTTCGACACCGCCGTCATCTACGATAAGTACATCGGTGAAACCGAAAAACGAATTCTGAAAGTGTTTCGCGTTGCCGAAGGACTTGCGCCCTGCGTGTTCTGGATCGACGAGTTGGAAAAAGTCTTCGCCGGAAGCGGGCCGGATTCGGCGTCGGTCGATGCCGGAGTTTCTTCGCGTGTCCTGGCCGCCTTCCTTTCCTGGATGCAGGATCGCAAAGCTCCGGTGTTCGTGGCGGCCACCTGCAACAACGTGACCGTTCTTCCCCCGGAGCTGATCCGAAAAGGACGGTTCGACGAATTGTTCTTCGTAGATTTGCCCAATCAGGCCGAGCGCAAGCAGGTTTTCTCCATTCACCTCGCGAAGCGCAAGCGCAATCCGGCAGAATTTGATCTGGATCGGGTGGCGGCCGCCGCCAAAGGATATTCAGGGGCAGAGATTGAGGCCGCAGTGCAGACCGCGCTGTACGCAGCTTTCTCCAACCAACAGACCGTGAACACGCAAGGCTTGATGGATGCGCTCAAGGCGACCGTGCCGCTTTCAATCACCCGGTCCGAGGAAGTCGAGGAGCTGAGAGCCTGGGCTAGGCAGCGGGCAGTGCCAGCATCGGTTGCAGATGCAAAGGGCGAAGGGGCTTAAGTGTGGGGCGGACACTCGTGTCCGCCGCCTTTGACTTTGAAGTTTGGGGACTCAAAACTTTTCGCGCCCTTAGTCACCAAGACAGGAACTTCGGACCCGACAGAAATCAAGTTCAAAGGCGGCGGACAAGAGTGTCCGTCCCGCACGGCCGGCAGCAGCCGATCACTGCAGAAGATTTCGCAGCACAGCCACCTCAGCTTCGATTCCGGTGTGCAGCGCGGGATTCACGTCAGGAGCAAACAGGGGCGAATGATTGGAAGGTAAGTTCGTTCCCGCCGATTTCGCCTCCGCATATTTTCCGGGATCCGCTCCACCTAGATTAAAGTAGAACGACGGCACGCCCTGAGCTGTGAAGTAGGAGAAATCCTCCGAAGCCATTCCTGGATCGTCGACCACCACACGGTCTTTGCCCAGCGCCGATTCAAGAACGCCCTGCAGGCGCCGGGCCAGGGCGGGATCGTTGTACACGGCATCTGTGGCCTCGTAGTGCTCAATCTCGGGCTCCTGCGTGGCGCCGGCGGCATTGGTTTCGGCCTTTGTGATCCGCTCGATGGCGGCGAGCATCAGTTTACGAACTTCGGGTTTGTAGCTCCGGACGGTGATCCCGAGTTCGGCCTGGTCTGGGATGATGTTGTTTTTGGTGCCGGCTTCAATGTATCCAACAGTGATCACGGCGACTTCGCCCGGCTTCACTTCCCGGGAGACGATGGTCTGCAGAGTGACCACGACGCGGGCTGCGATCACAATCGGGTCAATCGTGCGGTTGGGCATCGAAGCATGTCCGCCCTTGCCATAGATCGTGATGCGCAGCGAATCGGCGTTGGAAAACCGGTAACCGGATCCGACGCCGATTTTGCCGGCGGGAAGCTGGTTGCCCACGTGTAAGGCCACGGCGACGTCCGGCCTGGGAAAGCGCGTCATCAAGCCGTCTTCGATCATTTTCTTCGCGCCTGAAATCGTTTCTTCGGCCGGTTGGCCGACCAGGATGAGAGTTCCGTGCCAGCTGCTTTTGCTGTGCGCCATGATTGCGGCCGTCGCAAACAGCGACGCCATGTGCAGGTCATGCCCGCAGGCGTGCATGACGGGCACGTCGCGTCCGGAATCGTCTTTGGTGCGGACCTTGCTGGCATAAGCGAGGCCAGTCTTTTCCTCTACGGGAAGACCGTCAAGCTCGGTTCGAAGCATCACGCTTGGCCCCGCGCCGTTTTTCAGGATAGCGACTACCCCGGTTCCGCCGACGTGCTCGGTGACCGCGTAGCCGAGATCCCGCAGGCGGCCCGCCAGCTTCTGCGCGGTTTGGATCTCATGGGAAGAGAGCTCTGGATTCTGGTGAAGATCAAGATACACAGCGTGGGCATCGGGATAGATGGTTTCCACTTCGGTGGTGAGTGACGAAGGCTGAGCCCACGCACAAGCGGTCAACAACACGAGCAGGATAGAGTATGGCGGCTTCATTGTGGCCCGCATGATATCTGGAGTGGAGGTGGGCTGCAATCACTGTGGCTCCCCGTGATGATCGTATGCGTGGCATCCATGACAACGGAAGGGCCGATTTTCGCAGGCTAACCAAAACTGCTGACTCCCAAGGCCCATCCAGGCATATGTTCCGGCGGCCTTAAGGTCAAACCCTCCCGATCGCTCTGCCGAACTCAAGAGTTACCCAAGAGTAAAAAATTCACTTTTGACGCATTGACTCCCGTCGGCGGGCAGGGGTACCCTTTACCTCAATGGCAGTTGCTTGCACCTCGGGGCGAGCATCCTCGGCTGGTTCCACCTCCAGACATGAGAACCGTTTGTACGCGCCTGGGCAGGAGTGTCCCTGCCAGACCCGCGGAGGGCAAGATGGGATGTAGCTCCCTCCGTGCACCGGCAACTCTGCATCTAATGCGCCGGAGGAAGCGCCCAATACTGAATGAAGAAAAGCATTGAAATCAGTCCCCACATAGAGACTCTGTTTGGCACGCGCGACGAGAATGTGCGCCTGCTGGAAGACGGCCTGAACATCAATATCGACCTGCGATCGGACTCCATCGATCTGGAAGGGTCGGCCCGCGACGTGGCCCGGGCCGAGCAGGTTTTTGCCGACTACGATCACCTGCAGCGCTCCGGATACACCTTCAACAATGGCGACCTGGGCAGCATGTTGCGCGTTCTGCTGGCCGACCCCAAGGCTACATTGCGCGGCCTGGCCGAGGCCGGACGCCAGCGCTCGTTCGGTCGGCGCACGGTGCAGCCCAAGAGCGTGAACCAGCGGCGTTATCTTGAAGCTATCGAGAATCACGACATGGTATTCGGCATCGGGCCGGCGGGAACGGGCAAGACCTACCTGGCCGTGGCGATGGCGATTTCGGCGTTGCTGTCGAAACGCGTGAACCGGATCATTCTGGCGCGTCCCGCAGTGGAAGCGGGTGAGCGTCTGGGATTTCTGCCCGGGACCTTGCAGGACAAGATCGATCCCTACCTGCGTCCCTTGTACGACGCACTCTACGATCTGCTTGAGCCGGAAAAGGTTGATCGCTACCTGGAGAAGAATGTGATCGAGATCGCGCCGATTGCGTTCATGCGCGGCCGGACACTCAATGATTCGTTTGTCATCCTGGACGAGGCGCAGAACACGACTTCAGAACAGATGAAGATGTTTGTCACCCGCCTGGGATTCAATTCCAAGGCGGTGATCACCGGCGATGTTACCCAGATTGATTTGCCCAACGCGCGGCGCAGCGGATTGCTGGAGGCGGCAGAGGTGCTCAAGAACGTCGAGGGCTTGACCTTCGCGTATTTCGACGACACCGACGTTGTGCGCCACCAGTTGGTGCAGCGCATCATTCGTGCCTACGACGAACATAAGGCCAAAGTGGCGGAGCAATTGCCGCCGCTGGAATCCAGGACGAACGGCAAGGCGAATGGGACTGAGATGGCGGCCCGGGAGAAAGACAGCGAGCCCTCCTCGGAAGTAGAAACCAGCGAGTAGAGCAGGTAAGATTGAACAGGAGGGTGCCCGAATGTGGGCACTCCTGTTTGTTTTTGGGTATGTCCGGAAAAAGCTCCTAACCCCAAAGAGCGCAAAGGACGCCGCACAGCGCGCAAATAAAAAAGAAGGCAGCTTGGTGATACTTCGCAAACCCGTGGCCGGATTGAGCGATACTGCTCTGGCAAAGTTTGTCGCGCGGGCCAGCCGTGCCAGCAAGCTTAAAGGCACGGTCAACGTACTGGTGACCGGCAGTTCCGAACTGCGCTCGCTGAATCGGCGTTTTCGCGCCACAGACCAGCCCACGGACGTGCTCTCATTTCCGCCGGGGCCCTGCTTTGTGAATGGACTGGCCGGCGATATCGCGATTTCTGCGGACATCGCGAAGCAGAATGCGCCCCGGTTGGGTCATTCCGCGGCCCAGGAAATCAAGATTCTAGCCCTTCACGGCGTGCTTCACCTCGTGGGCTACGATCATGAACGCGACGATGGCGCGATGGCGGGACAGGAAGCGAAATTGCGACGGTCGTTGGGTCTGCCCTTGGGTTTGATAGAGAGGAACGGAAGCATAGGGCGGGGTAAGCGAACGATGCGAGCGAGAGTCGCGGGCGGGGGCGCCCGCGCCACACACGCCACACGGATCCGATGAACTACGCCATCGCAGCTGCGTTGCTCCTGTTGCTTTGCCTGCTGACTCTGGTCTCTTACGCCGATCGCGTATACACCGAGATCGGCAGGTTCCTCTCGCGGGAGTTCCAGGAGAATATTGGCACCTTCGAGCAGAAGGTCGAGCCCAGACTGGGAGTGAGTCGGGCGCGGGCGGCGCTCTCCATGGCGGTGTTGACGCAAATCATGACCGCGGCCATTGCCATGCTGGTGGGGTTCGCTGTGTTTCGTGATCGCGCCTGGAGTATTTACGAGATTATGCAGGCTACTCTGAGCCTGGTCCTCATCATCATCCTGTTTAATCGCTTTCTGCCCTTTGTTTTCTTTTCGAGGACCCGTGGGGAATGGCTGGTGCGCTGCGCGGGGCTGCTGCGTATCCTGATCTACATGGTATTGCCGGTCACTCTGGCGCTGGGGTTCCTGCAATCGGTTACGGCGCTGACCAAGGAGCATTCGGACGAAACTCCCGAGACCCAGGCTGAAGCTGTAGATGCTCTTATCGAGGCGGGCCGGGAGGAAGGCATCCTGGATGAAAGCAATCGGGACCTGATCCAGTCGGTCGTCGAGTTCAGCGAGAAGACCGTCCGTGCGGCCATGAAGCCACGGCCTGAAATTGTGGCGGTCCCTACCAACACTACGGTCGAGCAGTTTATCGAACTGCTACGCACTAAACCCTTCTCTCGGGTGCCGGTTTTCGAAGGCACCATCCATAACATCGTGGGGATCGTCTTCGCCCAGGACGTCCTGCAGGTGCCGGACACCGAAGCCCATTATCGCACTGTGGACACGATCATGCGCCGCGATGTGTACTTTGTGCCCGAGAGCAAACTGGTCAGCGATCTGCTGCGTGACATGCAGCAGAACAATATTCGTATGGCCATTGTCGTGGACGAATATGGTGGAGTGGCAGGCCTGGTGACCATCGAAGACCTGGTGGAAGAGATCGTCGGCGAGATCCGGGATGAGCACGAAAAGATGGAAGTGGTGCGCGAGAACGAACATTCCTACATTGTGCCCGGCAACATGGATGTGGACCGGCTGGTCGAGATGTTCGGAATACGACCCGAGGGCAAAGAATCGGCGACCGTCGCGGGACTGGTGAGCGAACTGGCGGGTCGGATACCCCATCGAGGCGAAGTGATCGAAGAAGACGGACTCCGTTTCGAAGTCCTGGATTCAACTGAGCGAAGAGTGGAGCGGGTGAGGATCTCGGTCGCCAAACCGACGCAAATGAAGCTGATATAGTCAGGTCTCTGTAGCGCCGCCGTCCCGGCGGCTGTCCGCGGCGGGCGTCCCGCCCGCCGCCGGGGCAAGATGCCCCCGAGACAGCCGGCAGGATGCCAGCGCTACGCAACCCCTTATGGCCTTTCACTCCGGATTCGTCTGCATTCTGGGCCGTCCTAACGCCGGCAAATCCACGCTCCTCAACGCACTGGTCGGCGAGAAGCTGGCCATCATCAGCCCCAAGCCACAGACAACGCGCAACCGCATTCTGGGAATTATCCACGTGCCCAAACAGAAGGGCAGGCTCGGCGGCCAGGTCGTGCTCATCGATACTCCGGGAGTTCATCGGCCTGACACTTCTCTCGGCCGGAAGATGATGGCGGAGGTGCGGGAAGCAATGGTTGGCTGCGAGCTGGTTCTGCTGATTGTGGACGTCACGCGCAGATTCACGCGTGAAGACCAGTTCGTCCTCGAGATAGCGAAGAAGTCGGGAACGCCGGTGTTCCTGTTGCTGAACAAGGTTGACCTGCTGCGCGGTACCAAAGAAAAGCTGCTGCCCATCATGGATGACTATCGAAAGCTCCACGATTTCCGGGAAATCATTCCTCTTTCGGCGCGAAGACGTGAAGGCTTCGAGGTCCTTCTGGAAAAGGTGCTCCGGTTCCTGCCGGAAGGTCCACGCTATTTTCCTGAAGATCAGATCACGGACCAGCCCATCCGTTTCATGGTGGCAGAAGTCATCCGGGAACAGGTCCTGGTGGCGACCGAGGAAGAGGTTCCGTACGCGACCACGGTGGTGATCGAGCAATTTGAGGAAGGAACAAAGGTGACTCGCATTGCGGCCATGATTTACTGCGAACGCGACGGACAGAAGGGAATCCTGGTCGGCAGGGGCGGGCAAATGCTGAAGAAGATTGGCACCGCCGCCCGCTTGCAGATCGAGAAGATGCTGGAGAAGCGCGTTTTCCTGGAGCTTTTCGTAAAGGTGCGCGAGAACTGGCGAGAGTCACACGAGTTCGTCGAGGAACTCGATTGGCGGCGCCAGGTGGAGCGGCTGGCAGCAAGCGGGAAGCCATGAGCGGGCGTCACTTTGCTCGAATAGGGCGATCCCTGTAGAATCCCGGAGCGCGGATGCTCATCCAACCATTGGTAGCTGTCACTCGACACGAAAGCAGGCCATGACCGATAACCACGACATTCATAAGTTAGAAACCGGCAAGCTGAAGTTGAAAGTCACACTCGCAGCCGACCGAAATGCGGTGGATCCGGTGGTGCAGAGCGTGATGGATCTGGTGAGGCAGGTGCATTGTGATCCGGAGAAATACGATGCCATCGAATTGGCGTTAACCGAGGCGTTAGCCAACGCGGTAGTTCACGGAGCCAAGGCCGACCCGTCGAAGATCGTTGAGTGTGACGTGGTTTGCAACGAAGACGAGAGCATGTTGATCGTGGTGCGCGACCCCGGCACCGGATTTGATCCGGGCGAGATTCCCGACCCCGTTCGCGGCGAAAGCGTGTATTCCGATCATGGCCGTGGAATCTTTCTGATCAATCAACTCATGGATGAAGTGAAGTTCCTTAAGCACGGAACCGAAATCCACATGATCAAGAAATAATTATGTAGGGCCGCTGGCGTGGGGATCCCGCCCATAAACGCTAACTTAAGGGAGAATCCCTGTGCCGGCCCGAGGATCTGTCATTCCGCTGAAATCGGCAAGCCCTGACTGATCTGGCGGCCACTTCAAACCAAACAGGTGAAGTTAGCGCTTACGGCGCCCGGCCCGCGCTGTGAAGGCACGGATGCCCTCACGACAGCCGGCAAGATGCCGGCGCTAGAGGGACGTCACTCCTTGACGGCAATCCCCAAAGTCTTCATTTTGCGGTAAAGGTGGCTTCGTTCCAGGCCGAGGACCTCAGCGGTGCGGCTGATGTTGCCGTGATTGTCATCGAGCTTCTTGAGGATGTAGTCGCGCTCATAGGCGGCACGGGCCTGGTGCAGAGTGGAAAATTCGGCGCCGATGGAGCGGCGCGTGCCATCCCGATGGACCAGCGGCGGCAGGTGCTTGCGGTCGAAGCGGGTGGTGGTGGGATTCATAATCACGATGCGCTCGATCACGTTGCGCAATTCGCGCACGTTGCCCGGCCAGGAATATCGCATCAAGGTCTCAATGGCATCGTCGGTGAGTTCGCGCGGCCGGCCGCCATAAGTGGCTGAAAATTCCTTTAGAAAGTGGCGCGCCAGCAGAGGAATGTCCTCCTGCCGTTCGCGCAACGGGGGGACAGAGAAGGGAATTACGTTGAGGCGGTAGAACAAATCTTCGCGAAAGTTGCCGCGAGAAATCTCTTCGTCCAGGTCTTTATTGGTAGAGGCAATGAGGCGGGCGTCGACCGTGACGGGTTCGTCGCTGCCCACCGGCGTAAAGCGTTGCTCGTCCAGAGTGCGCAGAACCTTTGACTGGGTCTTCAGGCTCATGTCACCGATCTCGTCGAGGAAGAGCGTGCCGCCGTGGGCGCGGTGAAACTTCCCCTCTTTGTCCGTGGTCGCCGTGGGAAACGACCCTTTGCGATGGCCAAATAGTTCGCTCTCGATCAGATCCTCCGGAATCGCGGCGCAGTTCAGTTCGACGAACATCTCGTTCTTGCGCAGGCTTTGAGCATGGATGGCGTGGGCCACCAACTCCTTCCCTGTGCCCGATTCGCCGTAAATCAGCACCCGGCCATTGGTTGGGGCCATGAGCTGAATCTGCTGGCGCAGCGCTTTCATGGGGACGCTTTCCCCTTCGATCACGCTCCGTGGCGTGAGCTGTTTCTTGAGCTCACGGTTTTCCTTCTTCATCTGCCGGGTATCGATCGCATGCTTGATCAGGATGAGCGTCTTGTCGATGGAGAGCGGCTTTTCAAGAAAGTCGTAGGCGCCCAGCTTGGTGGCGCGCACCGCAGTTTCAATAGTGCCGTGGCCGGAGATCATAATGACCTCGGGCGCGTTCTCGATGTCGTGAATCTTTTGCAGAGTTTCGAGGCCGTCCATTCCGGGCAGCCAGACGTCGAGCAGCACCACATCGAACGAGCGTTTGCGCAAAGTCTCCAGGCAGGCTTCGCCGCTGTCCGCAGCGGTGGTCTTGTAGCCTTCATCTTCGAGCACGCCTTTGAGCGATTGCCGGATGCCGGATTCGTCGTCCACGATGAGGATGTTATGCATGCTGGCGGGTGAGGGGCGCGGGAATGAATTCCGCGGCGACGGGCAACTCCACCACGAACCGGGTGCCGACTGGCCGATTTTCCTCGATGCGAATGGAGCCGCGGTGGTCCTCGATGATTCGACTGACGATGGCCAGGCCCAGTCCGGTCCCGCGTTTCTTGGTAGAGAAGTAGGGCAGGAAGAGTCTCTCTTTGAGTTCCTGGGTAACGCCGTGGCCGGTGTCGGCGACGGCGATCTCGATCGCGTCCCGGCTGGCCACTAGGGAGGTGGAGATCTGAATGTCGCGCACCAGCGCACCATGCATCGCTTCGGCGGCGTTGTCGATCAGATTGGCCAGGGCGCGCTTGATGGCCTCAGCATCCGCCATCACCTTGGGAAGGTCTGCAGCCAGAAATGTTTGGACATGAATTCCATCCAGCCGCCCATTGAACAGGGCCAGGGTATTGTCCACGATGGAATTGATATTCGCGGGCGCAGGCTGGGCCGTGGGGAAGCGCGCCAGGGTGGAAAATTCGTCCACCAGCGCGCGCAGGGTTTCCACCGCTCCCCCGATGGTTTCGGCGCAACCGTGAAGAACTTTCATCGAAGCCGCGTCCGGAGGGGACCCGCGCTCGAGATGCCGGCGGATACGCTCCGCAGAGAGCGCAATGGGGGTCAACGGGTTCTTGATTTCGTGCGCGACCCGCCGCGCCACTTCGCGCCAGGCGGTTTGTTTCTGGGCCTTAAGCAGATCCGACAAGTCTTCGAACACCAGCACATAGCCGAGGCCCTGGCCCCCATGCTGAAGCGTCGCCACGGTCACCGCCGCGTTGAACCGGGATCGATGCAGGGCCACTTCGAGCTGCGTGGTGGTCGTACCCATGCGGTCAGCGCGCCGCAACAGAGGCTCCATATCTTCCAGGATCTCCTGGGGAAATACTTCCCGCAGCGCAGCGCCGATCACGATTAGATTCGCAGACTCCCCCCCGGAAGGATTGAACATGCGGATCAAGGCACGGTTCACGTGGGTGATCCGGCGATTTGCATCCAGAGAAAGAACCCCGGTGGGGATGCTCTCCAGAATGGTCTCGATGTGCTGGCGGCGCTGTTCCAGCGCGATGTTGGCGGCGCCCAGATCCTGGCTGGAAGCGTCGATCTGCCGGCGGCTGGTTTCCAACTCCTCCGCCATGCGGTTGAACGACCGCACCAGATCGCCTATTTCGTCGGCCGCGCTGACTTCCACCCGGTAGTCCAGACGTCCCCTCGAAATCTCCTGGGTCGCTTCGGCCAACGCCACCACTGGGCGAGTCACCAGTTTGGAGAGGTACAGTGCCAGCCAGGTCGTCGAAAACAGCACCAGCACGGTGAGCAGCAGCAGCAATTCCATATAGGTGCGGCGCACCAGTTTGCGTTGGCGGTTGAGTTCGAGATAGCGGTGCTGGCTGGCGTCAAGCTGCTTGACTGTCTCTGAGAACTTCTGAGGCAGGGGCATGCCCACTACGATGAAACCTCGATCAGCTATCGGAGCGCCGCTCAGAATGTAGTCGGTACTTTCCCACTTGAAGGGGACGACGGCATTGGAGGTCAAACGCTCCAGTGGGATTTTGCCCTTCATCAGCGGCCAGGAGGCGGGAGCATTGAGACTGGCTTCGGCGTTGCCCTGCTCCAGGGCCAGGGCAAATCCGCCCTGCAAGGTGGTCTGGTGGCGCCGGAATTCGTTCATGACGCTGGAGAAACTGTGGCCAGCGAAAGCACGTTGAGTCTCCGGTGCAGCCGCGATGGACTCGGCTTCGGCACGGGCGTTCTCGGCTGCGTACTTTGACACCAGCGAGGCCACTGCCGCCGTGTCTTCCCGTACCTCTTCGACGGGGCGCGAAAACCACTTGTCGAGCGAACGATTCATCAGGCCGTAGGCAAACCAGAACATCATGATGACCGGAAGGAATGAGAGCAGTAATCCGCCCACCACCAGGCGAGTGCGGAACTTCGAGCCCAGGACGCCCAGCCGCCTCTCCGCGAAAAGTTTCAGGAGATTTCGGGCCAGAACGAAAGTCAGGGCCACGAACAGGAGAAATATCAGGATGGTGAGAGCGGCGAAGAACAGAAGTGGAAAGCGCTCTTGACTTGTTTCAGGGTTAAGAAAGGGAAGATCGAAGGACGACTGTGAAAGAAGAATCCCGAATGACACCAGGATTCCAATGGCCAGCAAGATGATGACTTTCTTGCGGCTCCTCTTCTCCTGGTTGCGGGTTGGACTGGGAGCAGACACTTTACCGATGGGTCTGGCGGAGCACGAATTCTCCACCATGAATATCCTGACCTAAGTGATTCATTATAAGCCTTCAGTAGTTCGTTTGAGAGTAGCGGGTTGGGCCCTCTACGGACGAGCTGCAAAGAACACGACGGGCACAAGTGGTCAAATCGGAGTCCACCAGGCTTACCGAAGTGCATGTCCGGATGAATTCCAGCCGAGCGTAGACATGTCAAAAGACCGCGCCGAATGCGCTTTGCATGAAACGTGGCCGTGCTCAGCCTCTTCTCCGGTCCAGTACACGGAAAACAGATTCGTGTCAGTGCGAAGATGCGCAACTTCAGTCGAGCATGTGAAGGCGCAGAAAAATTGTCGGGTGAAGTCGAGTCGGGTGTGACACGGATCACAGTCGAAGATGCCGTCAACAATTGGCTAGCTTTTCGGAAGCAAGAAGGCATGAACAGCGAAAAAGCGAAGCTGATGTCGGCCAGGCTGGTTAAATTCTGCCACGACCGCAAGATCACGCTAATGTCTGAGATCACCGGCGCACATCTCACCGCACTCCGTGCGACTCTGCCGTACAAAACCACCACCAGCTCCAGTCTCAAAATTCATTGGTCGGTTCTGGGGGGATTCTTTGGCTGGTCGGTAACGGCTGGATACCTGACCGCGAATCCCGTGCCCAAGTTCAGAACGAAATTCCGTAAGCCTGAAGTCGTGCCGCCCACAGTGGCGGAAGTCAATCGTGTACTGACAATCGAGAAAACAAAGCTCTTCGCAGCAGTCATGCGCTATAACGGCATGGCGATACAGGACACGGCCACACTGAAACGTAGCTCCCTGGCCGATGGTAATCTGATAATAGGGAATCGTGCCAAGACGCATGAGCTGTTCCGTGTTCGCATCCCCATGTGGCTGGCCGAGGAGTTATGCGCTCGGTCCTGCAACGACGCCGAATATTTCTTCTGGCATCGTGGTGATGATGGCCGCAAGCTGAAGGTCACCTCCATAGTTCACTACTACAGGGCGCGATTGACTGAGTCCTTCAAGGCGGCTGGGGTTGATATGACCAGTCACGGCTTCAGGCATTTCTTCATCACCCAGATGCTATCGACAGGCACGAGCGTGGAAGACGTCTCGAAGATGGTAGGAACCTCACCTAACGAGATTCGCAAGACATATGAGCACTGGATTCCTGCAGCGATGCAGCGACTTGATGACGTTCAGAGGCAGGCTTGGCTTGCATCTGGATTGGACGAGGACGGCAATCCGCGTAAAGAAGTGGTGCAGTAAACTGGTTGTGGGATCACAGTTGGAAAAACTTTCCCAGCTAAGGAACCTCCACACGCGCCATTGTACCCTCAGAAAGTTGAACCATCACCTCACCGCGCAATTCGTCGGTGAACCCATTGTTGTCGGAGAGTTGTCGCAGAAGTTCGCTGATATTTTTTGCCTTCATGTGCTGCTCTGGTGTCTGGCCGTCTACCCAGATCACGAAGCCACTGTCCTGCGCTCGGACGTTCCAAAACATGAAGGGCTCCTGGTGCTATTAAACCCTGTAGAACGGTTCCTTGGATGGCGACGCGCAACGGATCAGACGGTTCATGGACGCCTTCTTTCCCCGTCCTTGCCGACCCTTTAGGACGCGTAAATAAATAAAGGTATCAACCTATCCGTCTCGGCCTAATAACATAGTTCCAGTCGCCGTGAAACTTGTTGTGTTGCACGTTGACGCACTTCATCTCTTCGTTGCTCAC
>CATPBJ010000031.1 GCA_955652395.1 uncultured Terriglobales bacterium
ATGGCAATCAGCGTCGCCACAGGTTATGCGATATTTCGGATTTACACGCTTGAAATGCAAACCCGGGCGGAGAAATATGCCGAGATCCGGACGCAGATTCGCCGACTTCTTGCCGATCTGCTTGTCACCCCCGATGAAGACTTGATCCGCGAACTGCACCGCGCCATCCAGCGCATCGAGAAAGTGCTCAAACGCTACGAGCCCAAGGCCCCGCACTCAGGCGAGGAAGGGCAAAAACGTAAGATTGCGTGAGAGTGAAGAGTCGGGGAGAGTCCAAATCCGGCTCAGCGACGCTTGAAGATGCCCAGTCAAAGGCTCCCGTGTCCCGAGCAAAGCGTCGCTTTGGTGAGTTTGATCGCCAGGGCTGAGTCATGGTTCTCACCCAGATCAACGAGAACACCAACAAGTATAGAAACCCACGAGCCCTGAAGGCAAATCACTAGAGCTACTTCGAAGGGACGTCTGGCGGCGGAGGAAGATTGCGATGTTTTAGCCACTCCATGCTAATGTTCCGGCTTGCGTTGTTTTTCGAAAGATTATCGAGATCGGGCATGAAGATTTGCAGGCCAGCTTCGGGAGTCATGCGGGTGTAGCCGTTCACCAATTGGTTTTGATAGTTGTTGAGATCCAGGTCAAACCACGCGTCATTCGAGAGATCCACCATGGTCAGATCCACGTGATGCATGGTGAGTTTGCCGAAGTCGATCGTGCCATCGTTCAGCCGCAGGAAATTTCTCCATTGTTCGACGCGGGTCACAGCCTCTTCGGCATTCCCGAAATCTTCTTCGATATCAGGAGTGACGACACGCACTTTGGCCAATTGCCCATGGATATGAGGCGGTGGAAGCAGTTTAAGGGTGTCGAAAAAGATGTCATTCCCGGAAACTTCAATGCCCGGCATGCCCTGGGGATGAAAGAGGTCTGAGACACTAACGCGCAATCCACCGAGAAGCCCTTTTAACGGAATTTTCAGAACGGACAGTTTCGTAACGTGTAATTGAATTCGGTTGTCGGGGGCGGCAGCGACACTGCCGACCAATTCGACCGGCAGCGAAATGAGCTTGTGCAATGTTCCCTTGAGCTTGATGTTGTCGTTGTCGGCAAGAAGCGTAATGCTTCTTAGGGGCGAGTCTGGCACGCCTCCCGCATTGAGGAAGTTGCCGATATCTCCGATATTGGCGCGGATCACGCCGGTTTTGATTTCAAGAAAAAAAGACTCGGGATCATCGAACGAGGGATTCACGTCGTGCTGAGTGCGCACCATATTTCCGCGCAGCCAGCGGACGTAGATGCGAAAGTTCGGGCCTCTTCGCAGCATCAGGTTGTGCGCATAGACGGCGGTGGGAGCGGACTCAGAGGTAGCCGGGATTGTGACCGCTGGGACCGACGTAACCGTGGAAGTCGCAGAACCTGCCGGTAGGTTGGCGAGTCTTGTCGATCGCAGATGCCAGACCACGAACGCCAGGAGAATGCAAACAGATACGAGAACCGCCAGGCGAGCACGCATACCGACCCATTCTATGGGAACGGTGGTTTCGGGATAGACTGTCGATTCTTGCCGAGTTCGTACGCCGCTCATCTACCTTAGAAGCGAGGTTGCAAAGGGCGGTTGCAACCTGCAAGCTACAAGCATGCCAGAGCTGCCGGATATTGCGGCTTACTTGAGCGCGCTCCAACCACGCATCGTGGCGCAGCCCATTCGACAGGTGCGGCTGGCGAGTCCCTTTCTGCTTCGAACCGTGCAACCACCAGTTACCAGTGTGCAAGGTCGGGTGGTGCGCGAACTGCGGCGGGTCGGCAAGCGAATCGCGATCGGAGTAGAAGGCGATCTCTGGCTGGTGCTGCACTTGATGATTGCCGGGCGGTTGCATTGGCGACCGCCGGAGGCAAAGCTGGCGGGCCGCAAAAGTCTGGTCGCCTTCGATTTTCCCAACGGCAGCCTCGTCCTCACCGAAGCTGGCACCCAGCATCGCGCGTCGCTGCATGTCCTTGCCGGCGAGGAGGGCTTGCGTTCCCTGGATCCGGGAGGGATCGACATCTTCGTAAACGATCTCGACTCCTTTCGCAACGCGCTCAAGGCTGAAAACCGCACGCTGAAGCGGGCACTTACCGATCCGCGCATAGTCAGCGGCGTCGGCAACGCGTATTCGGATGAGATTTTGCACGCCGCCCAACTGTCGCCGATCACGCACACTCATAAGCTGGAGCCGCAGGAGTGGGAAAGGCTGTTCGCAACGACGCGCGACACTCTTAGGTTTTGGATCGACCGGTTGCGTGCCGAGGCGGAGGCTGGCTTCCCCGAGAAGGTGACCGCGTTCCGCAAGGACATGGCGGTTCACGGGCGCTATGGAGAGCCTTGCCCGAGATGTGGCGAAAAGATTCAGAGAGTTCGCTATGCGAACAACGAAACCAACTATTGTGCTCGATGCCAAACCGGTGGAAGAGTTCTTGCGGACCGAAGCTTGTCCCGACTATTGCGATCGGACTGGCCGCGCACGCTCGAAGAGCTCGAGGCCCTCAAGCGCCGTTAGCAGTAAAAGCCTGGCTGGCCGTCATCTGCGTGAGTTGTAAATTTGAGGGCGGCATCGGTTGACGAACCATGATTTCCTCTATATTGTATAGATAATGTCTGGTCGTGATTACCTCGGCGAATTCGAGCACATCATTGTCCTGGCGCTTCTGCGGCTGGAAGATCGCGCCTATGGAGTCACGGTGCGGCAGGAGATCGAACTACGCACTAACCGTGAGGTGTCAATCGGCGCCGTCTATGCCACCCTTGATCGTCTCGAGATAAAAGGGTACGTCAAGTCCCACCGCGGCGATCCTACGCCAGAACGGGGTGGACGTTCGAAGCGATTCTTTCGTGTTACAGGCAAGGGAGTGGCGGCTGTGAACCGCACACGGCACGCACTCCAGAGCATGACGGAAGGTCTCGACCTCATTCGAAGCTACTCATGACGCCCCAAGCAGATTTCGTTCAGCCGCCGCGGATTGCCGTCTGGCTCGTCAATCTCTTCACGCCTGCCGAAGAAGCAGAATTGATCGTGGGAGACCTGCTGGAGGAATTCTTCCACCTCGCGTCGAAATCGGGAGTTGCTTTCGCCCGGAGCTGGTATTGGCGACAGACTGTAAACACCATCGCGCATCTCGTTGGCATCGGATTCCGCGTCGCTCCCTGGTTGACCACTGCCGCCGTAGTCGGAGGGCTTTTACTGCTCAGGCTTGTCTCCGGGTTGCCCGAGCGCGCGATATTTGCAGTTCTTCACAGATACCGGGTTTTCGACCATCATTTCGACACTTATGTATTCTTTGCCACAGACGGGATTGCCACCGGACACGTCATCGCATCGATGTTCGTAGGGTGTGTCGTCGCAATGGCGGCCAAGGGAAGGGAGATGGTTGCCACGGTGACGCTAGGTCTCGTCCTTGGCGCGATGGCTGGCGCCGCTTCTTGGGCGTGGGTGGCCAGGACTGGGGACGACTCAATTCTGCGGATGCTGCCATGGTACTTCGCTGATTCAATCGCGACCGTTATTGGCGGAGCAATTGTCCGAACCCGTAGAACAGCCACGACAACTCTGCCAGATGCGTAATTGCAACTGCCGGTTACGCAGCCGGCGGTTGAACTTCGTACAGCCGCCGCTCAAGAAATCTACGCTCGCTGTCATTGGAAACCAGTGCCAGCGCTCGTTTGTAGCTTTTCGCAGCTTCCGCCGGAGATCCGATTCGGCGCAACAAATCAGCACGGGCTGCGTGCGGAGATGATAATGGTCGAGTTCACCGGTTGCGGCGAGCGCATCAATGAGAGCGAGCGCCGGTCGAGGGCCGTCCACCATCGCAACTGCCACCGCACGGTTCAGCGCCACGATGGGAGAGGGTTGCACTTGCTCAAGAAGGTCATAGAGGCGCACGATTTGGGGCCAGTCGGTATCTTCGGCGCGCGACGCCTCACAATGCACGGCCGCGATCGCAGCTTGCAGCGCGAACGGACCAGGCCCGCCCCGCAAAACATCCTCGACCAGCGGCAGGGCCTCGGCGATCTGCCGTTGGTCCCAGCGGCTGCGGTCCTGCTGCTCCAGAACGACGAGATCGCCGGTCTCATCGATGCGGGCATCGCGCCGAGCATCTTGAAGGAGCATAAGCGCGACCAGACCGGTGGCTTCCGCCGGGGGCGATGGATCGAGCAATGACCTCATCAGGCGCCCCAGGCGAATGGCCTCGGTGCACAGGTCGGCCCTCAATAGTGGCCCACCTCGCGTAGCAGCATAGCCTTCGTTGAAAACGAGATAGATCACGGTCAATACGGCGTCGAGCCGCGCACTCATCGCGCTGGTGTCGGGCACGATATACGGAATGCCGGCGTCGCGAATCTTGCGCTTGGCGCGCACCAGGCGCTGGGCCATGGTCGTCTCGGGCACGAGAAACGCACGCGCAATCTCGTCGGTCTGGAGGCCGCAGAGCGTGCGGAGGGTCAATGCCACCTGTGCCTCCAAGGCTAATGCCGGGTGACAGCAGGTGAAGATCAAGCGAAGGCGATCGTCGGGAATTTCGCTGCTGTCGTAATCCGGTTCTTCGATGGGTTGGACCAGGCCGGAAGTGGCATACCAATCAAGCTTTTCTTCGAACCGCGCCTTGCGCCGGATGCGGTCAATGGCCTTGTGCCGAGCCGTTTTGATGATCCATGCCCGCGGAAACTCCGGAACACCAGAAGTTCGCCATTGATCCACAGCCGCTAGAAAGGCTTCCTGCGCAGACTCTTCGGCAAGGTCGAAGTCGCCGACGAGCCCAATTAGGGCAGCAACGATGCGGCCCCAATCGGAGCGATAGACAGCTTCGACTGCCTGGGTGGCAACCAGCGACATGCCTGATTGTAAGATTTTTCTTATGCGGGTGTCGATTTGGTCCCCTGCGGTTCGACTTAATTACATGGAGGCACACAAATGAAGTACATGCTGTTGATTTACGCGGACGAACAGGCCTGGACAGAGGCCGAGCGGGAACAGTGTTACCGGGAGTCTACACAGCTGGCACATCAGCTCAAGTCGAAGGGACAGTTCCTGGCCACCTCCCCACTTCAGCCTGTGTCTACGGCGACCAGTGTCAAAGTGCGCGACAATAAGCGGCTTGTCACCGACGGTCCGTTCGCGGAGACGCGCGAACAGCTCGGTGGCTACTTCCTGGTGGACGCTAAGAACCTCGACGAGGCGATGGACATTGCGGGAAGGATTCCGGCCGCACGCAAAGGCACGGTTGAAATCCGGCCGGTGGTAGAGATCCCCGGCCTGCCGGCGGGTTAGTGCCGACGACGGCTCAACAGACAGATCCTAGCGATCAATGGAGAACGACTATATGCAAAAAATCACCCCATTCTTATGGTTTGATGGCGAGGCTGAAGAAGCAATGAAGTTTTATACATCCGTCTTCCAGAATTCAAAGATTGGACGCGTTACTCGTTATGGAGAAGCCGGGCCGGGACCGAAAGGAACGGTAATGTCCGCGACATTCCAGCTTGACGGACAAGAATTCATGGCCTTAAACGGTGGTCCGCAGTTCAAATTCACGGAGGCCATATCGTTTTTCGTGAATTGCGAGACGCAAGAAGAGGTCGATGAGCTGTGGGAGAAGCTTTCCGAGGGTGGAAAAAAAGAAAGATGCGGCTGGCTTAAGGATAAGTATGGGTTGTCGTGGCAGATCGTTCCCTCTGCTTTAGGACAGATGTTGCAAGACAAGGATGCCGGGAAAAGGGCGAGAGTCATGAAAGCGCTGCTGCAGATGACCAAAATTGACATTCGAGGTCTAAAACAAGCATATGAGCAAGGATGACTCTCAATGCCAAGCGGATCGCGGCTTACAGGTGTTCAGTGTTTTTGTGAGGAGCCGATCGCGACCCGAGAATTAGCCCGAATCCTTCCGCGTATGGCGTGAATCAAAAGTAGTCATTGAATGGGAAGAGCTATTTTGACTAGCATTCGCAATTTGAGACACATGCAACAGACCTTCACCATTCGAACAGCTTCGTCGGGCGATGAAATGAAGTAGCAGCTCGACCGGGACCCGCGAATACGGCAGGGTGATGATTCGCGACGCTACCCGGGAGGATTTCTAGTGTTTTCGGTCCTGAAGGGAAGTCATGGCGAAAAGAATGTTTCTGATGTTGGGCGTGACCGCAGTTCTGCTCACGGCCTTGGGTTTCATGAAGTTCAAGCAAATTCACTCGGCTGTGCAAGCGGCTTCCTTTCAGCCGCCTCCTGAAGCGGTTACCAGCGTCGTGGTGCAACGTGAGCAGTGGCCGGCGACGATGGGTGTCATCGGCACGATGGAGGCCGTTCACGGCGTCATGGTCAGTGCGGACCTTCCCGGCATAGTTGCGCGAATCAACTTCGATTCGGGCAAGCCGGTGCGAGCGGGGGACATCCTGGTAGAACTCGATACCAGCCAGGAGCGGGCCCAACTGGCGTCCTTCGAGGCCCAGCGCGACCTTGCCAAGGTAAATTTCGGCCGGATGCAGCAACTCGTAAAAGATGGTGTCATCTCCCGGATGGAATACGACCAGGCCACAGCACAGCAGAAACAAACGGAAGCGAATGTGGGGGAGATTCGCGCTACGATTGAGCGAAAGGCTATCCGGGCGCCATTCTCAGGCGTCCTGGGCATTCGCAAGATCAACCTCGGCCAATACCTTTCCGCAGGCAGCGCGGTAGTTCAACTGCAGTCGCTCAATCCGATTTATGTGAACTTTGGCTTGCCGCAGCAGGCCTTGGGCCAGGTGCGCGTCGGCCGCAGCTTGCGGGTCACCTCGGAAGATCTTGTGGGCAAGGTCTTCACCGGCCGGGTTACGGCTCTCGACTCGGTGGTGGACCAGGCCACCCGGAATGTTCAGGTGCAGGCAACCCTTCCCAATCCGGAAGGCAAATTGCAGCCCGGCATGTTCGTGCAAGTGGAAGTGGTCTTGGGCGCCAGCCGTTCCGTAGTCACGCTGCCGGCCTCCGCCATCAGTTATGCACCTTACGGCGACTCGGTCTTCGTCATCGCCGAGCTCAAGGATCCGAAAGGCCAGACTTATCGCGGAGTGCGTCAACAGTTCGTCAAGCTGGAAGGGTCGCGGGGTGACCAGGTAGCGGTCGTCTCAGGACTGAACCCCGGCGACGAAGTGGTGACGTCGGGCGTGTTCAAGCTGCGTAACGGCGGCGCCGTCCAGGTCAACAACAAAGTCCAGCCGGGGAACAATCCCGCTCCCAAGCCCGAGGACAGTTAGATGAAGTTCACAGATCTGTTCATTAAGCGGCCGGTCCTCTCGATGGTCGTCAGTCTGGTCATTCTGATCGCTGGCCTGCAATCGATTCGTTCGCTGAGTGTGCGTCAGTACCCGCGCAGTGACATCGCGGTGGTGCTGGTTTCGACGACTTACGTGGGCGCGAACGCGGATCTGGTTCGAGGATTCATCACCACGCCGCTCGAGCGTGTGATTGCCAGCGCCGACGGTATCGACTACATGGAATCGTCGAGCGCTCAGGGTCTCAGCACCATCACGGTGCACCTGAAGCTCAACTACGATACCAACGCGGCGCTCACCCAGATCCAGGCGAAAGTGGCCCAGGTCCGCAATGATCTGCCGCCTGAAGCTGAGGCACCGGTCATCGACCTGCAAACCGCGGACAATGAATTTGCCGCGATGTACATCGGCTTCTCGTCGACCGACCTGGATCAGAACCAGATCACCGATTACCTGACGCGCGTCGTACAACCCAAACTCAGCGCCATCAGCGGAGTGCAGCGCGCCGATATTCTCGGCGACCGCACTTTTGCGATGCGGATTTGGCTGAAGCCCGACAAAATGGCTGCGCTTGGCATCTCCCCCTCTGCAGTGCACGACGCCTTGGCGCACAACAACTATCTCTCCGCGCTCGGTAGCACAAAAGGTTCGATGGTGTCGGTCAACCTTGTGGCCAACACCGATCTTCGGACAGCGGAAGAGTTCCGCCAACTCGTGGTGAAGAACGACAACGGAGTGGTCGTGCGACTCGGCGAGATCGCCGACGTCGTGCTCGGCGCCCAGAATTACGACTCGGAAGTCCGCTTCAACGGCGAAACGGCGACTTTCATGGGAGTCTGGGTGCTTCCCACCGCCAATTCTCTGGAAGTGATTAAGACCGTTCGCGCAGCCATCCCGGGCATCCAGGCGCAGTTACCCACGGGGATGAAGGTTGGCATTCCGTACGACTCGACTGCGTACATCCAGGACGCCATCAACGAAGTGCTCAGGACTCTTACTGAGACCCTGCTCATCGTGATCGTGGTTATTTTCCTGTTTCTCGGCTCAATGCGCTCCGTGCTCATCCCGGTCGTGGCCATTCCGATTTCGCTCATTGGCGCCGTCTTTTTGATGCTCGTGTTCGGATTCACCATCAACTTGCTGACCCTGCTTGCCATCGTGCTCTCGGTCGGATTGGTAGTGGATGACGCTATCGTGATGGTGGAGAACGTCGAGCGGCACCTGCAAATGGGCAAGACTCCGGCAAAGGCGGCCCTGGATGCCGCCCGCGAGCTGGTGGGGCCGATCATCTCGATGACCATCACCCTGGCCGCGGTGTATGCGCCCATCGGTATTCAAGGGGGCTTGACCGGAGCGCTGTTCCGCGAGTTCGCGTTCACTCTCGCGGGGGCTGTGATCGTCTCCGGCGTGGTGGCGCTGACGCTTTCTCCCATGATGGGATCGAAATTGCTGCGCGCGGGAGACACCGAGCGAGGTTTTGCCGGATGGATCAATCGTCGCTTCGATCGCGTCCGCCGGGCTTATGAAACTGCGCTAACCGGAACGTTGCGCTACCGGCCGGTGGTTCTCACTCTGTGGGCGATCGTCGCCGTGCTGATGATTCCGTTTTACATGTTCTCGCAGCGGGAACTGGCCCCGGCCGAGGATCAGGGCGTGGTCTTCGGAGTGATCCAGGCGTCTCCCAACTCGACCATCGATCAGACCAGGCTGTTCACCAACCAGGTTTACGACGTCTATCATTCGTTCCCCGAGAACGAAAGCATCTTTCAGATCACGAGTCCCACCGGCGGATTCGGGGGCATGGTGACCAAGCCCTGGAGTGAGCGAAAAAAGACCGCGCAACAGCTCTTGCTCGAATCCACGGGCCCGCTTTCGAAGATTGCTGGCATTCGCGTAATCCCGCTAACTCCGCCGCCCCTGCCTGGCGGCGGAGATTTCCCGGTTGATTTCGTAGTTGCGTCGCCGGCCGAGCCGCAGCAGCTTGTTGATTTCGCGAAGCGGCTTGTGGGGAAGGCCTTTGCCAGTGGTATGTTCATCTATGCCGATTCCGACCTGAAGTTCGATCAGCCGCAGACTGAGGTCGTCTTTGACCGCGACAAGCTGCGGTCTCAGGGAGTTGACCTGAGCCAGGCCGGACAGGATCTCTCCACTCTTCTGGGCGGGAACTATGTAAACCGTTTCAGCATCCAGGGCCGAAGCTACAAAGTCATTCCGCAGGTTAAACGCGCGGAGCGTTTGACGCCTGAGCAACTGTCTCAGATCTACATCAGAGGATCGCAAGACAAGCTCGTGCCGCTCTCCACCTTTGCCAGCTTGAAGACTACGACCGAGCCGCGAGACCTGAAGAAGTTCCAGCAGCTCAATGCTGTCCGCATTCAGGGGGTGGTTCCGCCCGGAGTGCCGCTGGATCAGGCGCTCCGAGTGCTCGAAGACGAGGCCAAGACCATCCTGCCCCAGGGCTTCACGGTCGACTACGCGGGAGAGTCCCGCCAGCTGCGAACCGAGGGCAGCAAATTTCTCGGTACCTTTTTGTTGTCCGGAATCCTGATCTACCTGGTGCTGGCAGCGCAGTTCGAGAGCTTCCGCGACCCGTTCATCATCCTGGCAGGGTCTGTGCCGCTGGCCATTTCCGGGGCGCTGCTGTTCTCGTTCCTGGGGCTGACCACGCTCAACATATACAGCCAGGTAGGTCTGATCACCCTGGTGGGGCTGGTGTCGAAAAACGGCATCCTTATCGTAGAGTTCGCCAACCATCTGCAGGAGACGGGGCGGGACAAGCTGTCTGCGATTATCGGGGCGGCTGAAACCCGGCTACGACCGATCCTGATGACGACTGCTGCTACCGTGATCGGTCACTTTCCGCTTGTCCTGGCCAAGGGTCCCGGGGCAGGCGCCCGCAACAGTATCGGCATCATGCTGGTCAGCGGCATGATCATTGGAACGCTGTTTACCCTGTTCATTGTGCCATCGATTTATATGCTTGTGGCTCGCACCCACGCGCAGGCTTCCGAAGGGGATGAGGCTTCCGAAAACATGCTCGAGCCGGCAGAAGCTGCATTCTAGAAAGTGTGTGGATAGCTGTCGACGCGGATCAGTCCGGATCAGTCGCGGAGTGATTTTCCTTCCGCCTCCGCCTCCGCCGAGGCAAGGCCAAGGAGACGGAGCTCTCTCCTAAGACGGGGCACGATGGCTATAATAGGATGAAGAATCCAAGCACCTCGGGAACTAATTTAGATCACGTACCTGCGACCGAGTAAACGCGTTATCGACCACCATTCCAAACAATCTGACCATTGCGAGTCCGGTCGCCGCGCATGCCGAGACAAATACTCCGAGCAGATGAAGCCTATTCACAGCGAAGGCTAAGACAACGGTCCCGATCCCGATAGCGAGGTGAAGACCTGAAACGATTGCCCTAACTCCAGTCCGTCCGTCTGGACTCGTAAACGACAAGCCTTCCGCCATGTGCTGCATGCGCAGCATGAAGATGAGGCCAAGACTAATCCAGAAGATGGCGCTCAACCATGACAAAAATCGGATCATCACTACTACTCCCTGATTTCATCCACCGGGTCGCGACCGCTGGGCCAGTTGAGTATTGGTGATTGACCGCGCCTTAGTGTTCGGACGCCCCAACAGAGGCCGATTTTCAACCAGGACGCAGGATGTTGCTGATGCTGTACCGAAACGCGGAGCCTTTTACCCGTGACGCCTTCTCAATAAAAATGGTAGTACAAACGGAACCATGGACTCTTGCGATGTTCCCAATCATGCTTTCGGTTTGTCTCGAGCAGGACTTCCCGCTCCGCCCTTTCCCACGTGGTGCGAGCCTTTTCGTCTGAGATAGGGGCAAAGTCTACGCCTGAGAGACGCTCGATTACGTCCCTGTGCGCCCTTTTGAATGCTCGAATTAACGCCGAGGGTTCTTGTGCTTCCACAGTATTTAGTACCCGGACTTTCAAGGCTCTCAATGCAACACAACCATTAACCCAGCCCGGCAGGCCGGGCTTAGGGGGACTTTTGACTATACATGGCCGCGCAGCGATCTGCATTCCAGTTGCTCGGACGGCCACGTTTTGTTCCCGTGAAATCGGTTCCAAGTGCACCGTCACGCCGGGACAAGGGTTCTGAAGCGGCGATATGAGCCGCGCGAAGAATCCTCTCAAGCCCTTGCGGAATCTGGTAATACAGCTGTCAAGGAGAAACAGGAATGCCTCTGATTCTGACCGCCATTTGCGTCGCGGCGTTGTGTTTGTTGATCGCCATCTGGATCAAACGCGCAAGAGACCGGAGTGAGATGGAGCGGCGCAGTATCACCCCAGAAGCCCTCCATACATTATTGGCCTCGAATCAAGAAGTTCTCGTTTTTGATGTTCGCCAGCCGCTCGACTTGCTAGCCGATTCTGAAATAATCGCAGGCGCAAAGAGAATTCCGCCAAGAGACTTGCTTGAGAATCCAGCGCTCATCCCGAAAGAGAAGGACTCGGTGGTTTACTGTACTTGCCCCAATGACCAGACCAGCCGAGTCATCTCGGATCGAGCACAAGCCATGCATTTCCTGCGGATGAAATTCCTCAAAGGTGGACTTGCGGGCTGGAAAGCAAAGGGCTATCCAGTCGAGCGATACGAAAAGCCCTTCCACCTCGACACGCGAACCTAGGTCCTTAAATTGGTTCCCCCAAATCGGCTGGGCAGATATTTGTGTAGGATCCAATTCGAAGTGTTTATAGCACCGAAGTTACCGGCGTGGCAGCCTAAACCGGCATCATAATAGGCGGCATGCGGTTCAATACCAAATGGGTCATAGTTGCGCTGTTTTTATGCGGCCTGGCTCCATACCCGTCGTCCCCACAACAGCTGGGGGAATCTGAAAGCTCGCGAAAAAATGCCCACACGCCCGAGGACAACATCGCCGCAGGCCAAGCCTCTGTGGCATCTCGCACTTTGACCCCGGATGACGGCTTGGCTGTGATCGCTGCTGCGCTCGATTCCCGCATCCACCTGGGCCCCAGGCGTGATTGTTCGCACCTGGTTCACGCCATCTATGATCGGGCTGGATTTCCCTACAGCTACGCGCCTTCCTCGGATCTTTATGTCGGAACCCGTGAATTTCAACGCGTGACGAATCCTCAGGCCGGCGACCTGGTGGTATGGCGCGGACACTCAGGAATCGTGGTTAATCCGGCTCAGCACGTCTTTTTCAGCGCGATGCGTTCGGGGCTCGGAACCGATACTTATGACGCACCGTACTGGAAGGAGCGAGGGCGAGTCAGGTTTTACCGTTACATCAAAGGCAGCTTTTCCAAAACCCGCAGGTAATGGACGCATCGCTTTTCCGGCTGGTTCATCTAACTCCCCATGGGCCACGGGCTAGCCGTTTCGGTACTGGATCTTGTCGGCATGCGCGCCGGTGAGCCCGCGGGCAGTGCCATCGCCCGGTCGGTGGATCTGGCACAGCACGTGGAGCAGTGGGGCTACAAGCGCTACTGGCTGGCAGAACACCACGCAATCTCCGGACTGGCTTGCTCGGCCACGCCGGTGTTGATTGGGCATGTGGCAGGAGCGACGAAGACAATTCGGGTGGGTAGCGGTGGAGTGATGCTGCCGAACCACGCCCCGCTGGTGGTGGCGGAACAGTTTGGGACGCTGGAGTCGCTTTATCCGGGGCGAATCGATCTGGGGCTGGGACGTGCCCCGGGCGGCGACTTTCATACGATGCGGGCGCTACGACGGGATTTGCGTCAGACTGGGGACGATTTTCCGGCGCTGCTGGAAGAACTCCAGACATACCTGGGGCCGGAGAAGCCGGGGCAAGTGGTCAAAGCGATTCCGGGACAGGGGAGCAATGTGCCGATTACACTGCTGGGGTCGAGTGGCGTCAGCGCGCAACTAGCGGGGATGCTGGGGTTACCCTTTGCATTCGCGGCGCACTTTGCTCCTGAGTATCTATACGAAGCGGCGCGGCTCTACTGTGAGCGGTTCCGGCCAAGCGGGCTATGGCGGAAGCCCTATCTTATGGTGGCGGTGCAGGTGATTGCGGCGGAGACGGATAAGGCCGCCTGGCGGTTGTTCACGACACCACAGCAACGCTTTCTGCGACTAATCCGAAACCAGCCGGTGGAGTTGTTGCCTCCGGTGGATTCGATGGAGCCGCTATGGCAGGACTGGGAGCGGGCGGCTGTGGAAAGCAAACTGGCCGCGGCCATCGTGGGATCGGATGCAACAGTGAAGGCGGGACTGGAGAAACTCGTGGGTGATACGGGAGCCGCCGAGTTGATCGTTGTGACTGATACTAATGAGCATGCGGAACGGTTGCACTCGTATGAGCGGGTCGCCGCCATTGCCCCGATGATCGAGTTGATGCCAACCGTGGCGGTTAGAGCCTAACGGGTGACCAGACCTGGCCCAACCCGGCAGACCGGCCATAAACGGGGGTCTGCCGGTTCTTGGAATCCGGCTCCGTACCTCGTCAACATTTATCCCGCGAGCCTAGAATCTTCCCGCCGGGGCAATGCAGCGGGCCGCAACCAGCCCTGCGATTCGTTCCCCAATTTCCTCTATAAACAATAGATACTAAACCTCATACGTGGTAGAGTATTGCACTCTGCTGCCCTGGACGCGGCTCTCAAAGTCAGCTGATTGCGGAATCGTTTGAGTTGCCGAGGAGGGCCAATTTAGTAAGTAACTCTGTGCGAGCCAGTCAAGGGCCGGTGGTTCAATTTACTTAAATTCGATATTGTCCGGTCGCGGGAGGAAACGCACAGACCTCAATGACTTACTCAACTGCAACTCCGAGACCCAAGCGATCCAGCCGAACCCTTGTTTTTGTTGTTTTCGGTCTATCGCTGTTCCTGGCGAGCGCCGGGGCGCAGGCTGCAAAACCCGGCAAATCCGCACCGGACCCCGGCCTCACCCCGATCCTCAACTATATATCCTCGGGATGGGACACCCTGACCCGCTCGATGACGAACTGCCAAACGGTGGTTGATCCGAAGCTTACCGAGGCTTCCGTCCTGTATCTGCCGGCTGACTTTCCCGCACCCCCAGCCGTGCAGGAATTGCAGAAGCGCTGCAAGGTTCAAGTGCAGCCGCTTCCCGCCGTGATCACAGCACCGGGGCAGGTCGATCCTGCCAAATTGCCGCCCGGCTTGCTATACCTCGAAAACCAGTACGTAGTTCCAGGTGGCCGATTCAACGAAATGTATGGCTGGGACAGCTACTTCATCATTCTCGGTCTTCTGCGCGACGGGCGCATCGACCTGGCCCGGGGTATGGTGGGAAATTTCTTTTTTGAAATCGAACATTACGGCACCATCCTGAATGCCAATCGCGCGTACTATCTCACTCGCTCTCAACCCCCGTTTCTCACCTCGATGATCATGGCTGTGTATGAGGCCGACAAAGCTGCCGGTCACGAAAACCGCGGCTGGCTGGAAAAGGCGTACGGATACGCCAGCAAGGACTATGAAGCCTGGAACCGGGAGCCCCACATCGCCGGATCCACGGGCCTTTCGCGATACTACGATTTCGGAAGCGGTCCGGCTCCGGAGAGCCTGAAAGACGAAGCAGGAGTGCATCGCAAGGTAGCCAACTATTTTCTTCTGCACCCTGAAGCCAGCCGCGGTTACCTGCTGGAGAACACAGCGGGCTCAGCTCCTCCAGTCGGATTTCGGTTTTCCGTGCAACTATGCGATGCGGCCAAGGCTACGGCGAGGCCTGAGTGCGAGAACGCAAGGGAAATCTCTCTGAGCCCCGACTACTACAAGGGCGATCGCTCGATGCGCGAATCGGGATTCGATATTTCCTTTCGCTTCGGACCCTACGGAGCCGCGACTCACCACTATGCTCCTATTTGCCTGAACAGCCTCCTCTACAAAACTGAGAAAGACTTGCAGGAGATGAGTCAGATTCTCGGTCGCAAGGATGACACCCCAAAATGGCAGAGGCGAGCCGAGGAGAGAAGAGATAGGATCCAGAAATACCTCTGGGATCCGGCGCGACGATTGTTTTTCGACTACAACTTCTACACCGGCGTGCGTTCTTCCTATGAATACATCACGACCTTCTATCCGCTATGGGCGGGCGTGGCGACTCCCGAGCAGGCCCAGGACCTGGCGCGGAATCTGGGCATCTTCGAACAGCCCGGTGGGCTGGCGATGAGCGCCACCGATGCCGGTGTGCAATGGGACTATCCATATGGCTGGGCGCCGACGCAGGTTGTCACTATCGAAGGTCTGCGACGGTACGGGTTCAACGCCGAGGCCAACCGGATTTCGTACAATTTTCTGGCCACCATTGCAGAGAACTTTCGCCGTGACGGCACCATCCGCGAGAAATACAACGTGGTGACGCGTTCCTCGGAGTCGGGTGTCCGGGCAGGATATCAGCAGAATGTGATCGGCTTTGGCTGGACCAACGCCGCCTTCCTGGTTTTTCTGCATGAATTGCCG
>CATPBJ010000032.1 GCA_955652395.1 uncultured Terriglobales bacterium
CCTCAGGCGTCGACCCACGGCCAAGGCTTCAACTCCTGACGCCTTGCCGAGGTCGGACGCCCGAGGTCCGGCATCCGAGTTTAAGACTTTACCACTTGCAAATTGTTGGTTACGGAGAACGTTCCGGGCACACTGCGGGCGCGGATGTTGGCGATGTTCTTGTCGGTCTCGTTGTCTACCACGCCTTCGAGGGTCACGTTTCCGTTCCTCACAATGATCCGAATCGGTTGCTGCACCCCCAAGGAATACTTCTGTAACGCCGGGTAGCCGTAGATCGAGCGATAAAGCTCACGGCGAATACGGTCATCATTCGGGGATACGGGCAGGACTTCGATCTGGTTGTCGATGTGCTCAACACCTTCAATTCTCTTCACTACGTTCTCGGCGTCGGACTTCAAGGTTGGCCGGGTGACCTGTCCCATGAGGGTCACGTTGTATCCGTCCACTTTGTAGGTGAGGTTGTCGAACACGCTGAAATAAGGCAGCATGACCAACTCGTGCCTGACTTCCTTGGTGATTCGTTCGGTGGCGCGCCGGGAGGTGTCAGCGGCTTGACGGCCTGATGCCGCCGATGCGAGGGCCAGTAACACGCTGGTGACCAGCAAAACTCGTAGCTTCATTTCATTCTCCTTCTTGGATCGATGTCGGTAGGAAAAGACCACCACGTGTTTCCAGGGTGCACATGGTAGCAAATGAGGTGACGGCTTGTCCCGTAAAGTTCAAGGGTACGCTAGCGGACGCGTTCTACTTTCTCACTCAATGAGCCGGAAAGTTAGGCCTTCGCTATTCGGCCGGGCATCCAAACGGTGTACCATCGAAGACTATGGAGACGCGCGAAGACAATCACGAACTGGATCTTTTGCTCCCGGCAAGCGTCACCGGTCCGCTCTGGAAGTCCCTGCTGCGGAACCTTCGCGACCTCTTCTTTCCGGAGAAGCTACCACCGTTACAGCTGACCTCCCGTCCAGTGAACACCGGCATGCTGATCGGCGACGCCGTCAGCCTGCCCTGGTACCGCACGGTTTTTACTAATCTGGGCAATGTGATCAATCCGGAGGTCTTGCCGCCTCTGGAACTGGAGTCACTGCCGGTAGACGTAGGTGAGCTGATCAACGATCAAATGGGACACATGTGGTGGACTTCTCTGCTGCGCAACCTGGCCGATCGCGTCGCACCGGAACGCTTGCCCCCATTGCAGCTGACGTCCAAGCTGGTAGACGCCGACTTGAAATCCGGATCCATGCAGTTAGCGCGCTGGTCTTCGCTGATCACTCTGCCCAAGGTTCCGCTGGCGGAGCGAAAGTACTTTAGCGCAGCACTGGCAAGGCCGCGCACGCCGCGCCTCGGACCCGCGCCGCCATTCGCCGGTTTTGCGGGAATGGGAGCAGCCCTGTTCGAGGCAGAGCCGACACACGCCCATCCCGGCAAACTGCAGACTGCGCTCTCGCGTTCGCGCTTACGCGAGGCCCTGCTGATTTCTCTCGCTGTCCTGGAAGGGCTGTACCTCGTCGGCTCACTTTTCGGGCTGGTCTGACTCCTGGACTCTCGCTGGCGCCCCTGTCTGCTTCGTTCGCGAACTTTGCGCACTTTGCGGGGTACACGCCCCGTTTTTCCATACCAAGCGCTGCCTCCGTTACAATCACGATCTTGCCCCGCCATCTCGGGATAATGCCTATGAAACTCGCTCAGATCGCTTCTGCCCTCAACGCACGCCTGGAAAATGGCTCTCCGGACATTGAAATTACCGGAGTTGCCGGCATCAAAGACGCCGGGCCCGGACAGCTTACCTTCGTAGCTAATCCTAGGTATGCCGGGGCGGCACGGACTACTAGAGCTTCTGCCGTGATCGTGACCGAGGAATTCCCTGCTGTGTCCGTGGCCCTGTTGCGCAGCAAAAATCCGTATCTGGCCTTCGCGCATGCTCTGGAGCTTTTCTGCCAGCCGCCAGGCTATGAGCCGGGCGTACATCCGACGGCGGTAGTGCATCCTTCGGCGAGGATCGGCAAAGGCGCGCACATCGGACCTTATGTCGTCATCGACGACGGTGTGGAAATTGGCCGAGACGCCGTGTTGCTGGCGCACGTGGTCATCTATCGCAGCGCGAAAATCGGTGACAATTTCTTTGCCCACGCGCACGCCATAGTGCGCGAAGGCTGTCGCCTGGGCAACCACGTGCTGCTGCAGAATGGCGCGGTCATCGGAGCCGATGGCTTCGGCTTCGCTAAGGACGACTCCGGGCACTGGTATAAGATCATGCAACCCGAGCCGGTAGTCATCGAAGATGACGTCGAAATCCAGGCCAACTCCTGCGTGGATCGGGCCAGTGTGGAAAGGACCAGGATCGGTCGCGGCACCAAGATCGACAATCTGGTGCAGGTGGGTCATGGTTCTCGCATCGGGGAGCACTCGCTGCTAGCTTCACAGGTCGGCCTCGCCGGCTCAACCGACGTCGGCAACCACGTGATTCTGACCGGGCAGGTGGGCGTGGTCGGGCATTGCAAGATTGGAGATGGAGCGATAGTGACGCCGCAAAGCGGTGTGGCGGGGGACATCGAGGCCGGGGCGATTGTCAGCGGAGCGCCGGCGGTTGATCACAAGTTGTGGCTGAAATATTCGGCTCTACTCAGCAGGCTGCCGGAGATCGCTCGAGCGGTGCGAGCTAAGGCGCCGAGGGATTGACCACAGAGGACACGGAGGAAATAGGGGAACCCCTCCCTTCCTGCAACTCTTCGGGTAAACCGCTGTCGATGGCTCGCCTCACTTTTTCCATGAGGTCCTCGCGGCTGCCAAAATCTTCGGGTTCGATGGGAGGATGGAAAGTCAGGGTGACAGTTCCTGGTTTGATGGCGAATCTTCCTTTGGGCATGACGTAGTGCGAACCCGAAACGGTTACAGGCACAACCGGCACGCCACACTCCCTGGCTAAATAGAATGGGCCTTTCTTGAAGGGCAGCAATTTGCCGTCAAACGAACGATGGCCCTCGACATAGATGGTCATGTTGATGCCCTGTCGCAGAACTGCGGCGGCGGCTCGCACTGCCGAGATACCAGCGTCCCGATTTCCGCGGTCCACCGGAACCAGCGAACCGAGCCGCATCGTTTTCCCGAGAAGGGGATAATCAAAGAGTTCCTTCTTCGCCATCACCGAGGTGCGGCGCGGAATCAGTGGCAGCATGATGGGCGGATCAATGTTAGAGACATGGTTTGACATGAAAACATAAGTACGCTTGGGATCAAGCTTGTCGAGTCCGATAGTTTGAACTCGTATCCCTGCGAGACGCGCCCCGGCCCAGGCGGCCCCCATGGCGACGCGGTAAAGGAAGCGGATGTCGCCGGTCAGGAAGGTCCAGGGAAAACAAATCAGTGCTGCCAGCGGCAGCGCCAGTGTCCAGAACGCGAGCATCACGGTGGTGCGAATCATGGCCGCGTGTCTCCCGCCGTTTGGGCTTCGCCCCTCAGCCAGGCGACCCGACGCGCCTTCTGCTCCAGCGTGACCTGGTCCAGATCGATCAGCTCCAGCTCAAGTTCTTGCCGAGTGCCCAGCGTCCAATGCAACTCGCGTTCGCCGGCGGAGTTGCGGACACGGAGGCGAAGCGTCTCGCCCGGACGCAACGCAGCAAAATACCTGGCAAAGCCGTCGTTAACGCTCTGGCCGTTGATTTCCAGAATCGAGTCTCCTGTGGACAGGCCGGCCTGCTCGGCGGTGCTTCCTGTGGTGACGGCAGACACCACCGGCGCGGAATCGAAGTTTTGCGTCGCGACGAATCCGAGGTCGGCAACTGAGCTCACGCGCCGGGCCAAGTGTAGTCCCACGCTCCTGAAGAAATCATCCCACGGAATTTCATCAGTACCGGCAACATACTTCTGGAAAAACCACCCCAGATCGGCATGGCTGACCGCTTCGGCGGCACGGCGCACTCCCTGGCTGTCGGGAAAGAACTGTCCTATGCGAGCGTAGTTTTCATTCATCCAGTGGAAGATATCGCGAATCGAGACGGAGCCGTGAGTGGTCTCGCGCACCTGCAAGTCGAGCAGGACGCCGAGCAAATATCCCTTGTTGTAGTAGGAAATGCTGCGTGTGGGCAGCCGGTAGTAGTCGTACTTTTCGAGCCATGCGTCGAGGCTGGATTCTTCCGCGGATTGGTTCAGATGAGCTGGCCGCCGCTCCAGTTCAGCGATTTCGTCCGCCACACCCTTCAGAAAGCACGCGTCATCCAGCAGCCCCGCACGCAGCCGGATGATATTTCCCGCCGTGCTGGTCACGCCCTCGCTGAACCACAGTGCGGTAGTGTAGTTCTCTTTCGTATAGTCAATGGGCTCGAGGGACTGCGGCCGGATGCGCTTTACGTTCCACAAATGAAAAAATTCGTGCGCAGTCAGGTCGCCCAGCGTTTGCGGATTCTCCGCCAGCCGCCGGGCACTGATATCAATGGCCGTCGAGTAGGCGTGCTCCATGCCGCCGCCTGCAGGGCCGCGTGGGAAATGATAGAGGAATAAATAGGTTCGAAATGGCTGGTCATCCATCCACGCCGTGGCTGCGGAAACCAGGCGCCGCAGCGTAGGGACGATCTTCTGTATGTCATAGTCCGAAGGGTCGGCGTCCACAACCACACGATAGTGACCGCCATCCTGGTCAAAATCGGATTCCTGGAAAACCCCGATTTCGACCGGCGAGTCCGCCAGGCGGTCGTAGTCCTGCAGCACAAAGCCATCGCCTGATGGCGTGAGCGCGGTCGCGATCCGCCAACCCGCGGGCACATCGGTAAACGAGATTTGGGCGGGAGAGTTGCGACCGTCGACCGCGTACATCAGGATCTCTGCCAGATTGAAAAATGCGTGATGCGAGTTCAACTGCGCGCCGAAGGGGCCGGACTGGTCAGCGAAGATTTCATATTCAATCTCGGCGCCTTGTGTGATGCCACTGAGATGCCAAGTTGTCTTGTCCAATTTCTGCACAGGGACGGGTTGTCCGGCCGCAGTCTTGGCTGTGACCCAGTTCACATACTGAGAAAAATCGCGCACCTGGTAGAGGGCGTTCCAAACCGGCAGTTGCACATCGCGCTCGCATGGGCCGAAGCCCAAAAGAATTTTTACTCTGACCCTGTGCTCCGGCCGATTGGCCAGAGAAACGATGTAACGGACCGGCGCGTGCTGCGACCTGGATGGGGAATTCTGCGCTTCCGCCGGCAGCCAGAGCAGAACAGCGAACCAGACGAAGACAACCCCAAGTCTCGCTCTCGGCGAGCTCTTCACGCCTTGGCGGACGCCTTCAGCGGATGGTTGCCCGAAGCGCCTCCAGCCATCGATTTCAGACGTTGCGGCAGCTTTTTGTAGATGCCGCCAAAGCCGCCATTGGAGAGAATCGCCACGACGTCACCCGCGCGCATTTCAGGCGCTAGAGTCTCTACCATCGCGTCGGCATCAGGCACAATGCGCGCACGGCGTCCTTGTTTATGCACGTCGGCCACCAGGGCGGCGACATCCATCCGCTCGCGCTCGGGTATAGATTCCGACTTGAATACGTTGGCCACTACAATCTCATCTGCTACCGCCAGACTTCGCGCCAGCTCATTTTGAAAAACGTTGCGACGGAGCGTATTGGACCGTGGCTCCAGAATCGCCCAGAGCCGTGCCCCGGGATAGCGCGCGCGCAAGGCTTTAAGCGTGCCGGCAATCGCCGTTGGATGATGCGCGAAGTCATCGATGATGGTGATCCCGTTCACCTGGGCCCGAACCTCCAGACGGCGCTTGACACTCTTGAAGGTCTTCAACGCGGCGGCGATTTGTTCTTTCGGAATCCCGCATACGGACGCCAGGGCCGCAGCCGCAGTCGCGTTCAGCACGTTGTATTCTCCGGCGAGAGCAAATTCAAAATCAGACCACGGTTCGCCATTACGCTGTACGGACCATGAGGTGCCAGCCGGATCGAGCCGCAGATTGGTTACCCGCCACCCAGCAGCCTGACTGCTTCCATAGCGTTCTACCGGACAGAACGCCTTCGCGAGACATCGTTCAATACTTTCGCCCGTGTCCAAAGCGACAATCCGGCCGCGACCCGGCACCAGGTTGACCAGACGCCTGAAGGCGGTCTCTACGGCATCCAGATCTTTATAGATGTCAGCGTGATCGAACTCCACCGAGGTCAGGATGATCGCATCGGGAAAGTAGTGCAGGAATTTCGGACCCTTGTCGAAGAATGCGGTGTCGTACTCATCGCCCTCGATGATGAAGTGCTTTCCCTGCCCCAACTGGAAGCTGCTACCGAAGTTTTCCGCAATCCCGCCGATCAGGAACGAGGGCTGAACACCGGCGCTCTCGAAGATCCATGCCAGCATCGAGGTGGTCGTGGTCTTACCGTGCGTGCCCGCTACGACCAGAACTTCTTTTCCCCGCAAAAACTCGTGGTGCAGGATTTGCGGCAGCGAGCAGAACGGGATCCGCTGGTCGAGGATATGTTCCAGTTCAACGTTGCCCCGCGAGATGGCGTTTCCGACTACGACCTGGTCGGGCCGCGGGTCGAGATTGGTGGTCGTGAAGGGCTGGGCAAGAGGAATGTCCAGGGAGGCCAGAAAGTCTGACATGGGTGGATAGGCCGCGGCATCGGAACCAGTCACACGAAAACCACGCTGCTTAAGCATGCCGGCCAGCGACGCCATAGCGGTGCCACAGATGCCGATCAGGTGTATGTGTTTTCTATCGTTCATAGTCTCATTGCTGCAAATTATTATTGATACGGGGAGACCTCTGCGTCCTCAGTGTCCTCCAGGGCTATTTCGTTTTGGCCTCATCGCGCGGACCGTGAGGAAACGGCCGTCACCGTGGCTGCTTCCATTATCTTTAGATTGACTTCACTGGCCGTGACCTTCAGAGCCGCGAGGACGCCGAAAGGCAAAGTGATGTTGCGGCGGGAAACGTGGCCGGAACGCAACCCGTAAGCCACGGGCACGTCCAAGTCGCCCACCACCCGCAGCACGACTTCTTCCAACGTATAGCTTTGATCTTTATCCTGTCGATTCTGATTCTGCGTGCACTCCAACATCTCACCAAAAATGATGCCTCGAACGTCGGCCAGTTTTCCCGCCAGCTTCAATTGCATGAGCATGCGGTCGATCTGGTAGGGCTTGGTAGCGATGTCCTCCAGAAAGAGGATCGTGCCAGCAGTACGAATTTCATAAGGCGTGCCCAGAGAAGCCACCAGAATGGAGAGGCATCCGCCGTAAAGAATTCCTTCCACGGAACCCTCGACCAGCGATTTCACGTCTGAATCCAGCTCCAAGGCCCACTCCGACGATCCGTTCAGTGCGCTTTCCCAGGAACCCGGATCGACTCCGTCTGCATGCGCGAAATCCTTGGCCACCATGGAACCGTGAAAAGTCGTCATTCCGGCCGAGTCCGCGAAGTAAGTCAGAAGAGTGGTCAGATCGCTGTATCCCACAAAAATCTTGGGGTGTGCCTTGATCACTTTCAGATCGAGAATATCCAGAAGGTAGTTCGAACCGTATCCGCCGCGGGCGCAGACTATCGCCCGCACGTCGTCGCGGATGAACATCTCTTCCAGTTCGCGCGCCCGTCGGGCAGGCGAGCCAGCGAAGTAGAGGTCGCGCTCCAGAATTGATTCAAAATAGAAAGGCTTGTATCCAAGTTCACGCAAAGCCGCGCAGCCTGCTTCCAGAAGTTGAAGGTTGACGTTGCTGGCCGGGGCCACGATGCCCACGGTATCGCCTGGCCGGAGCGCCGGCGGCTTGATGCGCGCAACTTTTGGAACTGAAGGCATCGGTATCTCATGTTAACCGCGAACGCCAAACCAACAACTCAAACGAAAAACTCACCGCGGCAGACGAGTTGCGCCGGGCCTCGAAGAAAAACCTCACCTTCCCAGCGGACGGTTTGAACTCCGCCGGGAGCGTGTACCTGCACCGGCGACCGGGCACGCTTTGCCGCAATGGCGGCTACCGCAGAAGCGCACGATCCGGTCCCTGATGACTGGGTTTCGCCGACTCCGCGCTCGAAGAACCTGACTTCCACGTTACCCTCATCTTTAATGATTACCAGTTCCACATTAGTTCCGTGCTTGAAGCCATCGTGACGCCCGATCTCGGCCGCTTCGGCCTGCCAAGTCGGACTGAATTCCCTGACAAACACAACATAGTGCGGATTCCCCATGGAGACCGGAATGCCGCGCACCTCCGCAAATGCCATCTTGACGGGGGATTCATCTCCAACCTGCGGCTCGCCCATGGCGGTTTCAAACTCATAGCGGGATCCGCCGCGGCTGGTAAGCATGCAAGTCTTGATCCCGGCGCCGGTACGGATCGCAAACCTTTCCTTGGGCTGCTCCGAGCACAGATGAGCAGCCACGCACCGGGTCCCGTTGCCGGAGATTTCTGCTTCCGATCCATCCGCGTTGAATATCCGCGCCTGCACATCCGCATCCGGGGCGGGAAACAGCCACTCCACACCGTCAGCTCCTACGCCGTGATGGCGGTCGCAGATGCGCTGGCTGAAATCTCCGATATCGGCCGGAACATACAAGCCATCAATGATCAGGAAGTCGTTACCGCAAGCATTTGCCTTTACGAAAGGAATGACTCGATCCGACGACGTCATTCAGTCTGCACCAAGCCCAGCGGGGTGACACTCTCGAGCACGGAAGACTCCCTCAGTGCCTGCAGCGCCTTTTCCTGCTCTTTGCGCGTTCCTTCCAGATCAAACTGAAGCCGGACATGCTGCCGGGTCTCAGCGACCTGGATATTTTCCATCATGGCGTGGATGCTCTCCAACGCACGATTCACTTCGGTCTTGATGCCATCCGCGCTGCTCCCGGTTACTTCGTAGGTGTGCACCGCCAGCTTAATATTGAGCTTCTGCTCGGCGTTTCCCAGCAGGAACAGGCAAACAAGAATGAGGGCGGTACCAAAAACTGCCGTGACATAGAGTCCACCGCCCACCGCCATGCCGACCGAGGCCACAACGAACAGCGTGGCGGCCGAGGTGATGCCAGTGACCAGGTTGCTCCGATTATGCAGGATGGTGCCAGCCCCGATGAAGCCGATGCCGGGAATGATCTGCGCCGCAATGCGAGTGTGGTCGCCCAGGAACCGGACAGCCAGCGCATCCGAGAGCAGCGTATACATCGCGGCGCCGAGGCAGATAAAGAGATTGGTGCGCAGGCCGGCGGGGCGATGTTTGAATTCGCGCTCCAGTCCGATCGCGCCTCCCAGGACCGCGGCCAGCATCAGGCGCAACAGGAATACCCCAGCCGAGGAAATCTCGCCCTGCAGTACATCGTGCATGTGTTGCATGAGTGGCATGGGAGCTTCAGTGGCTGGATTTTATCACTGGAAAACTTCGTCCTTGACGGCTTCCGGCGACCGTAAGTTAACACAGATGATTACCGGGCCAGGGGATGAGTCCGGTAGATCGTCGCCTTGGGCTCTCCGGAGGCATGAATCACCGCGAGTGGAATAAGGTCCGGCTTCTGCACCCCGGTGGAAACTGCATCACCCTCGAAGGCGATCACAAAGTCGGCATATTTCGCCGGATTGGCCAGCGCGCGTTCCCATAATCCGTCGAGGTCAGCGGGCTGCTTCCAGGTGCGGTGGTTGCCCTCGTTGATGACTCGTCGCAGCGGGACGCCGGCACACTGCAGCGCCCCCACATGGCTGCCCAGGTACATAAGCAAGGTGGAGTCTGGGGGCAGCGCCTCTACGAAGTCGGTAAGTTCGCGTTCTACGGAGATGCGCCCTCGGGAGTTGATCACAGCTTCGCGAAAGCAGACTGGAGCCAACCAGATCGAGGCGTAGCTTGCTGCCACGAACATCAAGCCCGCAGCCGCCGCCACAAACCTGACGGCGCCACGTTGTACCCGTTGCGCGGCGAAGTATACGGCTAAGGCCACAAATACGGCGAACGCGGGAAGCAATTCCATTCCGTAGCGCACGTTGTAATAGGAAAACGGCCACCATACCGGTACGTAAATCGGGACACCGCTGTAGGCGACGGAAAGGGGGTAGAACAGCAGCGGAATCCAAAGCAGAAGCATCGGCCGCATTTGAGCTCGCGTCCGCTTCCAACCCCGGCTGGGGATCACACCCGTCAGGGCAAGCAGGAGCCAGAGCTTCTGCCAATTTCCTGCCGCAAGGTTCAGCTCGGCCGACTTCAGAAAATAGCTCAAGGCGGTTTGAAGGTCATGGGCTCCGGGATGAGACGCAGCTGGGCTTCTTTCTTCGATGGCCTTGGCCGAGTACGGGCCAGTCGCAAATTCCAGCGGATTGCGATAGACGATTCCGTTGTAGGCCAGCCAAAGCACAGGAGCGACTGCCGCCAGAACAAGGAACTTTCCTAATCCAATTTTGCGAGGGTGCCCTGTCGACTTCGTCCGAAACGCCACCACAACTGCAGCGACGCACATCGCGACCGTGAGAAACCAGGCGTCGTAGCGTGTCAAGCAAGCAGCTGCGAGGCAGACTCCGCATTTAACTAGTGAAGACGAAGCAATTGACCGCTGCGTATCATCGAGCTTCCCGGGCTCTCCTACGAATTCGTTGAAGTACACGATCGCCCAGATGAACAGGGCCAGATACAGTGGCTCCGTCATGGCCGTCGCTTGCAGATAGATCAGGTTTGGATTGGTGGCATAGATAATCGCAGCCAGCCAAGCCGCAAGTCTGATCATCGGAACGGATGGAGCAGCCGAACTTATGCCGGCACGGACAAGCCGAAAGATCCCCACCGTCCCTAAAACATAGGCGGCCATCGATGGAATGGACCCGCCTACTCCTGTCCTCCACATCCAGTCTGAAAGCAGAAAGGGGATCATGAGCAGATGTGGCAGGGGCAGCCAGACCGTCCCCAATTGCAGTAAGCCCGGTGTGCGGGAATCGAACACCCGGCGTGCAATGTTGATGTGCGCGACCGCATCGCCGTAGAGCAGTATTTCGCCGCGCTGCAGGTAGAGCAGAAAGGAAAGAATCGAAACGCATGCGGTGAGCCATGCCACCAGGGCGGTTTCGCGGTCCCAGCGCCGGATCGGCTGTGAGCTCATTCCAGATGGGTCAGCTCGCGGAAGATTTGAAAGCGCGCGTCAATCTCTTCACGGGTAAGCGACTGCAGGCGCTCAGTGCCAAAACGCTCCACGGCAAACGATCCCATGACACCGCCGTAGAAGAGAGCGCGCTTCAGGACTTCGCGGCTAAGTTCTCCCTGCGAGGCGATGTATCCCATGAAGCCGCCGCCAAAAGAATCGCCTGCACCGGTCGGGTCCTGGACTTCTTCGAGGGGCAGTGCCGGGGCACGAAACGGATGACGGCCGATGCCGAATGCGCCTTCGCGGAAGAAGATGGTGGCGCCGTACTCACCGTGCTTGATCACCAACGCCTGCGGTCCCATGGCCAATACCTTCTGCGCAGCCCGCGGCAGGTTGCTCTCGCCCGCTAGGCTTTTCGCCTCGGTATCATTGATCAACAGCACGTCGATCAGCTTCAGGGTTTCGGTCAACTGCGGGCGGGCAGTGTTGATCCAATAGTTCATGGTGTCGCCCCCCGTCAGGCGCACAGTCTTCATCTCTCGACGAACGGTCGCCTGCAAATCGGGTTGGATATTCGCCAGAAACAGAAACTGCGAGTCCTGATAGTGGGGCGGAATGTGCGGCTGAAAGTTCTGAAACACGTTGAGGTCAGTGAAGTCAGTCTTGGCCTCATTGAGATTGTCGAGATACTGCCCACCCCAGCGAAACGTTTTCCCCTTGGCGTGTTCAATGCCGCGCGTGTCGACTCCGCGCTTTTTCAGAGCATTTTCGTGCTCGAGGGTAAAGTCCTCCCCCACAATCGCGACCACGCGAACCTCGGTGAAATAGCTGGCGGCCAATGCGAAATAGGTGGCCGCGCCGCCCAGAACGTCTTCCACCTTCCCGGAGGGGCTGGCTATGGTGTCGAACGCGACTGAGCCGACGGCAACTATGCTCATGCCTTTTTGGCCTTCAGGTACTTATCGAGAATGAGCTTCAACCTCTGACGGGTGGCGGTGGGAATCTTGCTTCGGTCCGTGAGAATGGCATGCGCCAAGGATGAGCCGCATTTGCAGGCACGATCTTTGGGCATCGCGGATACAGTCTCACGCACCACACGCGTTGCGTTCTCGGCATTCTTCAGTAGCACAGCCACGATCTGGTCTACGGTCACGGAGTCATGGTGCGGATGCCAGCAATCGTAGTCGGTGACCATGGCTACCGTCACGTAACAGATTTCCGCCTCGCGGGCCAGCTTGGCTTCCTGCAGGTTGGTCATGCCAATCACGTCCATGCCCCACCTGCGATAGACGTTGGATTCGGCCTTGGTCGAGAACTGCGGGCCTTCCATGCACACGTAGGTGCCGCCGCGCTTGCCGATCACGGCCGCTTTTTTGCACGCGCCTTCGACGGCTTGGGCGAGTTGAGGACAGATGGGATCGGCGAAGGCAATGTGGGCCACGATGCCGTTTCCGAAAAACGTGTCCACGCGGTGGCGAGTGCGGTCGAAAAACTGGTCCGGGATCACAAACTCCAGGGGCTTATGCTCTTCTTTCAACGACCCCACGGCGGAGATCGAAACAATCCGCTCCACGCCCAACTGTTTGAAGCCATAAATATTGGCCCGAAAATTCAACTCGCTGGGAAGAATGCGGTGTCCCCGCCCGTGACGAGCCAGGAACGCCACTTTGCGGTCCTCCAGCGTGCCCAGGACGTAGGCGTCCGAAGGCTTGCCGAACGACGTCTTCAGACGTACCTCTTTGACTTTACAGAGGCCGGGCATCGAGTACAGCCCGCTGCCGCCAATGATCCCAATCTCAGCTTGTGCCAAAGGTCTCCTCGGAAGGTCGGTATCGACTGACAAAGCGAGCGACAAAGTGGTGATTATACAGAAGGGCCCCTTTCTGCTTTACTTGGCAGCCGCCGCGGCAGCTCCGAATACTTCCTCCTCTAGCTTATCCGCCGTCGCCGGATCCAGGCTCTCGGTGACCACAACAGTGTCGCCTTGTACATCGATGAAGACGGGCCCTTCCTCGGTCAGCCAGCCTCGTTTGCCAGTCAGATGGTCCCATGCACCGGTCTGAACCGCCGGTTCCTTGCCATCGTCCAGAACGTCGTGCACATGCAAGTATCGTTTGCCGAGCGCTGAGGCGTAGATCGTGGCAAAATTCGCTGCCTTTTCCGGATTTGACCAGCGCGAGGCGTACAGCAGACCCAGCGGCGCAGCCGGATCGCCCTTGGGCCGTACCGCATAGTAGTACCCGCCTCGCCAGTGCGGATAGAGCGTGTTCGAAACCTGAGCGCCAGCATATTGGTCGATAAGCACGGCTACATCGAACTCTCCGACTGCGCCCACGTCGAAGCGCTCATAGTTCTTGAAGACTGGCCGGAAGTCGGGAGGATTCATAGGTTCCAGGCGTTCACCCGAAAGGTAGGTCTGCGGTTCCATAATCTGCCGCGTGGACCGCGGAGGATTCCGAAAGAGGTCCGCAAAGGCTTTGTCCTTCCCACCCTTGATCAGCAGTTCGCCGATGAAGTCGATGCCGTAACGGTAAGGAAAAGTTAGTGCCTCTTTCATGTAGATGGGCGCATTGTGGAATTGCACGGTGTCCGCCGTGCCGACCAGCATGCCGTCTTTGAGCGACTGGACTACTTGCGGCGAATCCTTCAGCGAAAGGCCCACCGGTTCCAGCATGTAGTCAACGAGCACGACCATGGCCTGACCTTCGACCACAGCTTGCCGTGTGGTGCTGAGCTCGTCGTTCTCGATTTCCTGTGCAGTGATTTCTTTCTTCTTAGCCAAGTCGCTGTCAGCCGGCTTCATGTATTTTTCGAGATTGAAAGACTGGTCCTGCAATGCATGAGTCAGTTCGTGCGCCAGCACCGGCTTTTGCTGCTCCGCTCCGAGCCAGTCGAGAAGGTTAACTGTCTTGGTCTTGGGATCGTAATATCCCGCGACCTGCTCTTTCAGCAACACTACCAGAAATTTTCCCAGGTCAAAGTCCCGCGGCAGCAGTCCAAACTTCTTGAGCACCAACTCGGAGCGGCGCAAACGTTTGGCGTCTTCGTCCTCGCTGGTATGCTTGGTGACATAAGCTTCCACTTCGTCGCGGCTGACGAGTTGACGCTTGACCTGATGCTTGATGGGATACAGCGTATCTTTGCTAGCAAACTGCAGAATCTCGTCCACCGAGCGGAAGAGCTTCTCTGCCTCTTGTGGCGAAATCTTCTGTTCTTCGGTGACAGCAGGTGGGCTTATCTGTGTGCTTGGTTGTGTGGTCGCGGGCGACTCGCGCGCGTTTTTTTGCTTCTCCTCAGGCTGGCCGCCCTGAGCCAGCCCGTAAACAGCGAGCAGCAGAAGGAGCAGAATCAGCGTAAGAATTGGTGCCTGACGTCGCTTGCCACCAGTTTTGAATTTAGCCATTGAGATGAGTTTATACTTTCCGAATGAGTGTCAATCTATGGACCTCAACCGAGCACGCGCTCGACTACCTGGGCCGCGCCGACTCCATTCCGCACCGGGTCGAAGGCGAGTCGACCCTTGTGGAATTCATCCCACCGACCGCAAAGCGGATCCTCGATCTCGGCACCGGGGACGGGCGTCTGCTTGCCCGGGTCAAACTGCACCATCCCGACGCAACAGCGATGGCCATCGATTTTTCTCCAGCCATGCTGGAAGCGGCTCGCCGGCGTTTTGTCGACGATCCCTCCGTTACCGTCGTAGCCCACAATCTTGAGTACCCGCTTCCCGACTTGGGCAGCTTTGACGCCGTAGTGTCAAGCTTCGCCATCCATCATCTCATCCATGAACGCAAGCGCGCCCTTTACGCTGAGATTTATGCACGCCTCGCCCCCGAGGGCGTTTTCTGTAACCTCGAGCATGTAGCATCTGCCACGCCCGCCCTCCGTGAAGAATTCTTGCATCGCATCGGCTGCACAATAGAGACAGAAGATCCTTCGAACAAGTTGCTGGATATAGAAACCCAATTGGGGTGGCTGCGCGAGATTGGCTTCAGTGACGTGGATTGCCACTGGAAATGGCGTGAACTGGCCCTGCTGACCAGCCGCCGAACTTAGCTTGCCTATGCCTGAACCCGATCCTCGCCAAACCGCCTCCGAGTTTTTTAAAAAAGGCTATGAACAACAGATGGCTGGCCAGTACCGGCAAGCGATCGACCTGTACACTCGTTCCATCGATGCCTTCCCCACCGCCGAGGCCTATACCTTCCGCGGCTGGACGTATTCCTTCCTGGGCGACTACGACCGCGCCATCGCCGAATGCCTGCAAGCCATAGAGGTAGACCCCGATTTCGGGAATCCCTACAACGATATCGGGGCTTATCTGATCGAACAGGAAAAATGGGACGAGGCCATTCCCTGGTTCGAGAAAGCCATCGTGGCGAAGCGCTATGAGGCTCGCTGCTATCCCCATTTCAACCTGGGACGAGTGTACGAGCGCAAACACGATTGGCGGAAAGCAAAGGAATGTTACGGGGCGGCTTACTCAATCGACCAGAGATACGTGGCCGCACTGGCAGGATTGCGAAGGCTGAACGCGGCGTGGAATTGAGGCTCGTCAGTTACCAGACGTCCCAGAGCCAAACGCTCGTCAGCATTGACCATTCCGGGAATCCTTCGCTTCTTGTGTGATCAACATCACATCCTTGTCGTCTCGTTGCGCTGAGAATCAAAGCGTATAGTGCCGTGGAAGCGCACGGCTTCCGGCCGTGCGAAAAGAGTCGCAACAGGAGGCGGCTTTCGCCGCTGTGGACAACTTCGCTGATCGCACATCCTTCGTAACCTCGGTGACCTGGGGACGCAGACCCCTGTTCCAGTCCGAGCCGGCTGCGGAGCTTTACGAACTATCGAATTCACGACGCGGCGGATTTCGAGAAACACAGGCGCTATCTTCATCTGAATCCGATCCGCGCGGGATTCGCAGAATTCCCCAAGGATTGTCCGGACTCATCCCCGCATCCTGCATTCTCGGTCGACCAGGCGCCCCACCGGCTAAAGCCGGTCGCTTGACGCTACGCTGGCGGCTCGGCTGAAAGCCGAGCCCTTCCATAGCGCCCCAGGCGAGAGTGGCGAATTCCTGACCTGGCGGATGTCATTGAGTCAGCCTGTAACTGTCTTCGCCACCCACTGCCCGGCTTCTTGCGTACCCAGGCTTCCGCCGATATCCGGCGTCGTCTTCTTTTGCCTCACCGCTTCGAGCACGGCCGCTTCGATCTTGTCAGCTTCGGGCGTCAAGCCCAAATGAGCCAGCAGCATCGCCGCTGTCAGGATCGTGCCCAGGGGATTGGCGACATTCTTTCCGGCAAGCGGCGGCGCGGAGCCGTGTACCGGTTCGAACATCGACGTCTTTCCGGGATGAATGTTACCGCTGGCGGCCATGCCCAGCCCTCCCTGTAGCCCGGCAGCCAGGTCGGTAATGATGTCGCCAAACATGTTGTTGGTCACGATTACGTCGAACTGCCGTGGTTCGCGCACCATCTGGGTGCAGAGCGCGTCCACGTACATGTGCTGCGGCGTGATCTGGGGATACTCGCGGCTCACTTCCTTGAACACACGCTGCCACAATCCCCCCGCATAGGTCATGGCATTTGACTTATCGCACATGAGGACACGTTTGCGTGGAGAGCCATCTTGCTTCTTGTGGCGCTCGCAATATTCGAAGGCATAGCGGATCACCCGCTCCACGCCTTTGCGGGTGTTGATGTCCTCCTGCACGGCGATCTCATCCGGCGTGCCCTGCTTGAACACCCCGCCGGCATCTACGTAAACGCCTTCAGTATTTTCACGCACCACGACGAAATCAATGTCCCTGGGTTCGACTCCTTTCAGCGGGCATAGCGAGGCATCCAGGAGGTGCACTGGGCGCACATTGGCGTACAAGTCCATCCGGAAGCGCATGCCCAGCAGGATTTCCTTCGCATGGATATTCGAGGCCACGCGAGGATCGCCGAATGCGCCGAGCAGGATCGCGTCAAAATCCCGTTCCAGCATGGCGAAGCCGTCGGGCGGGACAGTGACGCCGTCAGCCAGATAACGATTGGCACTCCAGTCGAAATAGGTCAACTCGACGTCAGCACCCGAGGCCCGAATGACGTTCACGGCCTGAGCAACGCCCTCGGGGCCTATGCCGTCTCCGGGAATAATGGCGATACGTTTCTTTTGGCTCACGGGTTGGAAGATTATCAACTCGGTCGGCGGTTGTCATTCGGAACCGGGTTTTTCCTCGGCGCTCTTTTCGTGACCTTCGAGAACTGCGGTCAAGATCTTGCACGCAAAGGCCGCAAAGTTTTCCGCAAAGCACGCAAAGGAAGCAATTCTTGCGTCGTATTTTCGGAGCTGCGGGTTGTGCCTGTACCCATCCTGGATTCACCTCCTTTACGGGGTCTAGCCCGCGCCGCAACGCGATCACTCCGCTATAATCAAATGAAGAGAAAATGAGCGTGACGGCACAATATAAGAGCGTGGATACGTCTGTAGAGCAGGACGGCCCTGTCGGGCCAAGGGCCGACTTTGGTGACGTACGCGCCGAATTCCAGGCGCTTGTTTCCGGATCGGGAGTCTACGATCTCAGCGTACGAGCGAAGATTTCGCTCACCGGCGGGGACCGGATGCGCTGGCTGAACGGCATGGTCACCAACAATATCCGCGATCTCGGGGCACGGCACGGCGTGTACGCTTTTCTGCTCAACCCGCAGGGACATATCCTCGGAGACTTATACGCCTACAATCGGGGAGAGTCGCTGCTCGTCGATACCGATCAGTCGCAGGTAGAGAAAATTCTCGCTGTCTTCGACAAGTACATCATCATGGACGACGTAGAGGTAGCGAACACCAGCGACCAGCTTAGCGCCGTCGGGATCGCAGGACCCAAGTCGCGAGAAGCGCTGCAGGCAGCGGGATTTGAGGTGCCCAAGCTCAAGCCATTGCAATTTGTCGAGATCACGTGGCAGCAGATTGGCGTGACTCTGGTCCGCGGAGATAACCCGCGGGTGGAGTCTTTCGAATTGTGGCTGGCGCACGGCAACATCGAGAGCGTCTACGAAGCACTAGTGAAGACAGGGGCGAAGCCCGTGGGAACGAGGGCTCTGGAACTCTTGCGCATTGCGGCCGGAATTCCCCGCTACGGCGTCGACATCCGCGAGCGCGACCTGCCTCAGGAGACCGAACAGGACCGCGCCTTGAACTTTGGTAAGGGTTGCTACGTGGGTCAGGAGATTGTGGAGCGCATCCGATCGCGTGGCCAGGTGCGCCGCAAGTTCACGGGCTTGGAAGTCGACGGAGAGCTGCCCACACCCGGGATCAAGATTCAGGTAGAAGGCAAAGATGTCGGTGAAATCACCAGCGCCGCTTCCCTGCCCGTAGGAGGCGGCCAACGCCATGTGGCGCTGGGCTATATCCGCCGCGAAGTCGCGACTTCCGGGAAGCAAGTCGAGGCCGGTGGCGGCGCCGCCACCGTGGCGAACCTGCCGTTTGCGGAAATCTTCAAGTAGTCGAAGGAAAGAATTATGCCTGAGAAAAAACAAGAGAGCTTTACCGTAACCGACCGGCGACTGTTCACTTCTGACGGTGAACTACGGCGGGAAGTCAGCGAAGAAGAAGTGTCAACTTCGAAACCGGCTCCGCCTGCGGCGGCCCAGGCGAAGTCCGCCGTGATCGCGGCCGAGCCTTCTGCGCTCGATGAGTCGGCGCCCGGTCCGTTTGGACTCGATCCATCAGTGCCCCCAAGCCCCACCACGGCTGAGCAGAAGGAGCAGGCCGATGCCTACCGCAAGTCGGCTAAGGATCTCGATGCCCGCGTTGAACTCAGCGGCCACTCCGCGAAAGAAATGGAGATGACGTTTGAGCGCTTCATGGCTTCGTTGTACATGACCGCCATGCTGCAGCTGGGATTAATGCAAGAAGAGAGGGGGCAGCCGCGAATCGACCTGTTAGGTGCGCGTCAGACCGTCGATACGCTGGGCCTGCTCGCGGAAAAGACCAAGGGCAATCTCACGCCCGCGGAAGAAAACTTCTTGCAGAATTGTCTCTACGAGCTGCGCATGGCCTATGTGGAAGTAACCAACGCCGTGGCCCGGCCGCCGCAGGCGACTGGCACGAATCCTGCAAAACGATGAAAGCCACACTGACGGTGCTGGGTAGCGGCACGTCCATGGGGGTGCCCACCATTGGTTGTGACTGCGCCGTTTGTCATTCTTCCGACCCGCGCGACCGGCGCACCCGGCCCTCCGTATTGATTGAGTACGGCGGAAGAAATGTGCTCATCGATACCACACCTGATTTCCGGGAACAGGCGATCCGCGAAAACATACGCAGCCTGGATGCGGTGCTTTACACTCACGCCCACGCCGATCACATTCTTGGCATCGACGATCTGCGGCCCCTGACCTTTCGTCACAAACCTGGCCGGCTGCCGCTCTATGCCCGTCCTGATGTGACCGCATTCATTCGCGGCATGTTCCGCTACATCTTCGACGCGGACTACAAATTCGGCGGACTTCCCCAGGTGGAACTCAAACCGCTGGATGGGCCGTTGGCATTGTTCGACGCGCGCTTCGAGCCCGTGACTGTGATCCACGGCGAAACCGAGATCTACGGCTATCGCTTCGGATCAGCTGCCTATCTGACCGATCACAGCGTCGTACCCGAAGCTTCTTTCGAACAGCTACGAGACCTCGACATTCTGTTTCTCGACGCCCTGCGGCACAAGCCGCACCCCACGCATTCGACCGTGGAAAATTCGTTGCGCATCGTGGACCGAGCGAAGCCCAGGCGCGCATTCTTCACTCACATCTGCCACGATCTGGCGCATGAAGAAACCAATGCCTCGCTGCCGGCGAATGTGCGACTCTCGTACGACGGGATGAAACTGGAATTTGAGATCTAGACGGGAAGGAAAATCTTTAACCGCAAAGGACGCTAAGAGATTCCGCAAGAGTTCGCAAAGGAATCCGGGAATAGGCGGCGATTTCTTGGCGTCCTTCGCGCCCTTTGCGGTTAAGGGCTTTTGATGCAAGTCTTCCACAAACTCGAGGACGTCCCCGCGGGCTTCGGCCCGACTCTGGTAAGCATCGGGAACTTTGACGGCGTCCATCGCGCCCACAGCCACGTGCTCAAGGAGATCGTAGGGCGAGCGCGGCAGCAGGGGGCCAAGGCGATGGCGGTCACCTTTGAACCCCATCCGGTACGCATCCTGAGACCGGACTCCGGGCTCAAACTGATCACGCCGACCCCGGAGAAGCTGCGCTTGCTCGAAGCCAGTGGCCTGGACGCGGTCCTGCTCCTGCCTTTCGGGCGCGACCTTTCGCTGATGACGCCGCGGCAGTTCGCTGAAAAGATCCTGAAGAAACAGCTGCACGCCCACGAAGTGCACGAGGGCTACAACTTTCATTTCGGCCACAAAGCCGCGGGAAATGTGGAACTTCTCGCCGAGTTCGGACGCGAAATGGGCTTCGAGGTCAAAGTCTATCCGGAGATGAAACTGCGCGGCGAGCCTGTTTCCAGCAGCCATGTGCGCAGACTTCTGAGTGAGGGTCGGATTAGCCGCGCCCGGCACCTGCTGGGACACCCGTTTAGCATGCTCTCCACCCCGGGCCGGGGACGCGGATACGGCTCCAAATATACGGTGCCCACCATCAACCTAAGTCGTTACGAAGAATTTGTACCCAGGGACGGGGTCTATATTACGCGGACTCGCGTGGGCGAGGAGTGCTTCGATTCGGTCACCAACGTGGGCGGCCGTCCCACGTTTGGGGCGGAATCATTCGCGGTTGAAAGCCATCTGTTGAACTTCCATCCCATCGAACTGGCGCCCGAAACCGAAGTGGAGATTTATTTCTTACAGCGCCTGCGTGACGAGATCAAATTCCCCTCGGTGGAAGCGCTGCGTGAACAAATCGCGCGCGATGTGCACAAAGCCCGCAGGTACTTTCGTCTACTGAAAGCCGCGTAGGTGGTTTTCTCCGTGTCCTCAATACCGCGGCAGCTTTTCAATTGCCAATTGGCCGTTGACCATTAACAATCCGTCCCATGGCAACGAGCCTCGGCTTCCCTTTCACCCAAGTCACCTCTGCCCAGCGCCGCACGCTTTTGGCGGCCGCTCTGGGCTGGATGCTCGATGCCTTCGACGCCATGCTCTACGCCCTGGTGCTGGCGCATGTGATGCGCGACCTGGGCATGACCAAAGGCACCGCCGGATTGCTCAATAGCCTGACCCTCCTGGCGTCCGGGATCGGCGGTGTCGCGTTCGGATTCATTGCCGATCGCCTGGGCCGCAAACGCGCCCTGATGCTTAGCATCCTCACTTACTCAGTTTGTTCTTTCGCCTCCGGTCTCGCGACTTCGGTGCTGATGCTGGCCATTTTCCGTTTTATCCTCGGGCTGGGCATGGGAGGAGAGTGGAATACCGGCGCCACACTGGTTGCTGAAACCTGGCCCACCGAGTTGCGGGCCAAAGCTATCTCGATTGTCCAGAGTTCATGGGCGATTGGCTACGCACTGGCGGCGTTGGCGACGGGAATCGTCCTGCACTACGCCGATTGGCGCATGGCGTTCTTCGTCGGCATTCTGCCCGCGCTGGTGGTCTTGTGGATTCGCCGCAGCGTGCCCGAGTCGGAGATGTGGCGGGAACGTCACCGCCCAGATGTGGCGAGACAGATCGGCTCTACAACCGGTGGGCCGGAGACTGGATTCGCCGGCCTCTTCAAGCCACCCTATTTGAAACCTACCCTGGCACTGCTGTTCGTGAATTTCTTCGGGATGTTTGCCTGGTGGGGCCTGTTTACATGGATTCCGCCGTACCTCTCTTTGCCAGCGGAGCAAGGCGGACGCGGCTTCGGAATTATGGGAACCACCACACTGCTGGTGGTGCTGAATCTGGTCGGAATGTTTCCTGGATACGCCAGTTTCGGCTGGGTGGCGGACTATTTGGGACGTCGTAAGTCGTTTCTTTTATATACCTTCATGGCAGCAGTTACAGTGCCGATTTATGCCATGGCCACAGCGCCCTGGGCGGTGATGATGTTGGGTGCCGTGCTGGCGTTTTTCGGTACCGGGTTCTTTTCCGGCTCGGGAATTATCGGAAGCGAAATTTTCCCCACTGGCGTCCGGGCTCGCGCCCTCGGTCTCACCTACAACGGCGCGCGCACCATGAGTTCGATTGCGCCCTTTGTCATCGGACGCGTGGGACAGGCGAAAGGCTTGAGCTGGGCCTTCTATCTATGCGGCGCGTCGTTTCTGCTGGCATGCTTCGTGGCGACGCAGTTGCCTGAGACCAAGGGGAAACCATTGGAATAGTCGTAGCCGTGCAATGCGTCCTCATCACGCCAATGTGCGCCGAAATAACCTTCAACCCTTACTCAGAATCTGTCGTGCTTCGGTTATCAAGCGTAACCTTGTGTTACAACATCCCTCCGTGATTTCCTGTGATTAAAGGCATCTGAGTCCACCTGGCAGGTAAGTCAAGCGCATGAGCAGGAACGGAATCTTTCTACGCGCAGAATGGCGCAACCTTGCAATGCTGAATTACGAGGTGGAACCGGCCCTTCTCGCTAGATTCGTTCCGAATGGAACGGAACTGGATCGTTGGAATGGGAAGGTTTTTGTCAGTCTGGTGGGGTTTTGTTTTTTGAAGACCGAAATATGCGGGATTTCAATTCCGTTTCACCGCAATTTCGATGAGGTTAACCTTCGATTTTACGTTCGACGAAGGGAAGGAAACGAAATCAGAAGGGGTGTTGTATTCATCCGAGAAATTGTTCCCCGTTGGGCAATTGCGACTATTGCTCGAAAGGTCTACAACGAGAAATACGTGGCCCTACCCATGGATCATCGGATCAAGGCCATGGGCGAGTCGGGCGTATTTGTCCAATATGGTTGGCGCACCGCCAGCGGCTGGAATCGTATGAGCTTGAGCACAGAAGGAACTCCAGCTCTGCCGGACCCGCACTCCGAAGAACAGTTCATCACTGAGCACTATTGGGGATATGCCCTTCAGAGCAACGGCGGCACCCTGGAGTATCGTGTCGCCCACCCTTCATGGAGGGTTTGGAATGCGCGTGACGCAAGATTTGAAGGTGAGATGACAGAACTCTATGGCAAGGAATGGGCGATGATTCTTCGTGCGAAACCTGCGTCGGCTTTTCTCGCCGAAGGATCTGCCGTATCGGTATCTTGCGGTAGGAAGATTTAAGCCATGTTGGGTGCCAATCAACAATCTAACGATTGGGAAGGCTGGGTACTTTACGACGGTGACTGTGGCTTCTGCGGGAACGCCTCCGGCTACCCCCAAACTTCTCTCTGACTCCTCTTGGTCTCCCGCACCTGCAAACTGGATCATGTGGGGAAAGACACCAGGGATAGCCATAGCAATCGATAACCCAGATCACTGGCGACAAATCCGCTTGTAGCCGTGCACGCTGGAGACACTTTTACGAGTCGAGCAGATAGTTTCTAGTCCTCGCCTGCGGCGCTGCCCATCACGCGAAGATTGGCATCCTTCCCCATCGCATACCGCGGCCGACGCCGCGCCGAGAGTCCTA
>CATPBJ010000033.1 GCA_955652395.1 uncultured Terriglobales bacterium
AAGGAACGATCAACTTCGACGGACTGCAGAAGTTTCTGGCCTGTGTCCATACTCTTACCGGCGAAAGGCGTCTGTTGCGGCTGGTCTATCTTGCCCGCAAATGAGTCCGCCGTTTTGTGGCAAGGGAGAAGGTTAAGCCGGCTGTCCCACGGGGCTGAGGGATCCATCGCATCCGAGGGATGGATGGTGGGCGCTGTAGGATTTGAACCTACGACTTCCACCGTGTGAGGATGGCTCGATTAGGTTTTACAACGACTTAACAGACCGCGGGGACTGCCAAAGTTCGCGGAAGTCGTGCAAGACATCGGATTCTGTGGGTTGGGTTGTGGGTTGGAAAAGCGTGAGGTGCCAGCAAACCATTCCCCAATCCTCCCGGACTCGAAGGCAAGATGCTCCGTCCTGCCGCTCTGCAGTGCTATAGATCGGATTGCTCATCTCTGCATAGCGGATCGGCAAACTAGACTCTGCGGAATCTGGGGACGTTAAGGGGACGATAAGAAGGCGCACCGTGATTGCCAACTTCTTCTTCGCGACCACGATCCTGTTTCTGGCGCTCTTCTTTTTCCTCTTGCCGGAGTGCGCGTTCCTGATCCCGTACCGCAGTCTGCTGATTGAGAAGTCCGGGACGCAGATTGTGCTGTTTGGCGCCGATGTCTTTGCCGGCGTCTACGTCGCCGCCCGCAAGCTGTTCCTGAAGGTCACCGGCCGCAAGCTCGCCCACATCGAAAACCAGTTGCGCTCGGGCGCCAGCATCTCCCAGGCCTGAGACAGCGATTGAGCGAGGAGTGAGACCACGCGATGAGCCGCAGCAGCGCCAGAGACGAACGGAACGAACAGCATGGGCCTGTCGAACTCGGGAGAATGCTCCTGTCCCAGGGGAGCGCCGGCCCGCCCACTCCGAGCAATTCCGGCGACGTCGTCACGAATCGAAGAGAGCCCGAAGCAACGACCGGCGATCCTTCCGCCACACCCTACAGACCCCAAGCCCTCAGCCGGGAGCGAGAAGTGGTAATCGTCCGTGACCGCGCTTATCGGATCAGCAGCCAGGAACGTGAACTGTTGACGGAGTTGGGCCGGTTTCGGACCGTGGCGGTGTGCGATCTTGCGGAGCATGGTTACGCCAATCACCAGGGCCGATTGCGCCAGGACCTAGTTAACCTCAACGCCCAGAAACTCATCCGGCAGCTCCGTGTCATGGTCGGCAAGGGCCGCGAGAAGTTCTCAGTTTTGGTCTTGACCAAGGAGGGCAAACGGGTTCTGGACAAGGAGCAAGTCAACCAATCCGGGCAAGTGCTTTATGCCGGATTCGTTAAACCCCAGGAGGTCGCACACGACGCAGCCATCTACCGAATGTACCAGGTCGAGGCCGCCGAGATTCAAAAGCAGGGCGGCACTATTCGTAGAGTGGTTCTCGACTACGAGCTGAAGAAAAATGTCTACTCGCTCCTCGCCAAAGCACGTACGTTACCTCCACTGGAATTCTCAAAACGCCAGGCCGAAGTGGCTGCGGCCAACGGCCTGAGGGTCGTTGAAGGAAAGATTCTGCTACCCGATCTCCGCATTGAGTACGAGGGAGCGGAGGGCGATCTTGCGAAGGTGGACTTGGAACTCCTCACCGAGCACTACCACGGCGCCCACGCCGCTGGAAAACTGAAAGCCGGCTTCAAAATCTATGCCGAAAGAGCTTCGACGTCACGACTCAACGCGGCGCTGACCTATGGCCGCAGCGCCGCCTATGACGATCCTGAATTGACGGCCTCCATTCTCTCGTTATGACTAATGAAGACCGCATCGCCGCCATCGAGCAGCTCGGTTATACTTCGCGGCAGGCGGCTTTCTTATGCCTTGCGGCGCTGCACGGAGGCTACTTCCTCCGTCGCCAATACAACGCGTTTCTCAGTCTCGGACCCGGTGGAACCGCGGAACGCCTGATCGAAAAAGCACTCACGAAGGGTCACGTCCGGGCCCATGCATCGACCAATCAAACCGTGATCTACCACGTGGGGAACAAGGCCTTCTTCGAGGCCATTGGGGAGGAGGACAACCGTAATCGCCGCTGGCGCCAACCCTATTCCGTGAAGGTCAAATTAATGGGTTTGGACTACGTACTGGCCCATCGTGAGCATCACTATTATTATCTCGCCACCGAAACCGAGAAGCTGGATTACTTCTGCGCGACGTTGGGCCCTGAGCTCGGCTGCCTCCCCGCCCGCGACTATCGCTCGCAAGACCGCCGCCAGACGACCACAAGGTACTTTGTCGACAAGTTCCCGGTTTTTCTCTCGGGCGCGCCGGATGCATCGGCCGCGTCCCACCCTGTGGTTCACTTCTACTACATCGACGGCAGTATGGGTAAACCATCGGGGTTTGACACCTACCTGCTGCAGTACCGCGAGCTGTGGGCTCAGCTGACCTCGTTCAGGGTTGTGTACGTGGCTTCTGATCCGCGCATGTTTCACAAGGCAGAGCGGATGGCTTCGCGTCTTTGTGGTCACTCTGGCAACGGGAGCGACACCGCTCCCGTCGATCCTGACTTGGTGCGATTGCTAGAACACTTTCGCGCAAGAGACCTGTTTGAACGTCGGGAGACCGGCTCGTTCGACCAGCGCAAGCTGGATCAGCTGCGCGAAGAACTGCAGGAGTTCCACGGGCCCGAGTACGTGGCGTGGTATCGCCGCTGGATTCAAGAAGGAGATGCCGCTGTCATCGCCAGGCCGAAGAATCCCCAGGCAGGCTCCAGGTCGTTTTCGACCTATCACCTTAAGCACGATTACAACCTTTTCGGAGATCTGGTAAGGGCGGTGCCGGCATGAAGAACATACCCGCGAGGCGGATTATTTTCTTCCGGCGGCTCAATCCGGCACCGAATCCGGTAGATCTTAGCACTTCGAGCCGTTCTGAACGAGTTGGATCACAGCAAGTTGCGGGAAAAATGGCTGCTAACCAAGGGCGGACAGGACAAACAAATTTCGGGCGGGAGCGACCCCGGTGTGAGCGGCTCTTCAGCCGCCACAAACCCGCTCCGTTCCTCACGTCACTTCGGGGGTCGCTCCCGCCCTTGGATGGAATGAGATTCGCAATGCCATTCGCATTGCCTCAGAAGGCCTTTCAAGCGGCTGACATCAGGAGAGTGAAACCAGTGAATTCTTCCTGCATTCCGCAACGCGTCAAGCGAGCGAAACAGCAGATAACCGTGAAGCTCTACCAGGATCAGCTCGAGATGCTCGACAGCTACGGTCATTGGCCAAGCCCTCGGTTTAGCGTTCAAGAAGGAATAAAGAGTTTGCGCGTTGGCTAGGGCAGCAGGCTGGCTCCGAGAAACATGTCGAACGCATGGGTAGTCGCAATGGCTCGACGACTGCCATTGTTGAGCCGGGACCACAGGGGGAGGAGAGAGAAAAACGTCCACCGGAGGAAGCTCTACTAGATGGACGCCGGGAGTCAGCGTAAGAGGTGGAGTCGCGCATATGAGACGGGTGGTCGAGAGTCCGAATTTTGTCAGTTTCGTGCTGAGTGCTGCGATCGGACTATACCTGTTTCGCTCATGGCCGTTTCCGGCGGCGAACAATGTTTTCCGGATGGCGCTGCCAGAAGCCGTACCCCTGTTCTATGCAGGTAAGTACGCCTTCACGACCAGCGGCTGGTACGAGACCGCGCACGAGATCTGGAGCGGCGGGGCATGGCACGGAGTTTCGTGGCTGCTGCCATTCGTGCTGGTAAGTTGGCCGGTCACCTACCTGTGCGAACCGGCAGCACACCAACGAGGGGGAAACTGCCTGAACGGTCATGCTATCCCAGCCTGAAGCGAAAGTCGAGCATGACGAGATGGTAGTACGTTTGGGCTCTGCGGAGTTCGGAGTTGGCTAATTTCCGTACTTCACCGAGCAGCCATAGGGGCGGGTCGCGGGGGTTGACACTGGCTTGCCAGCCATGGCCTCCTGCAGTGCGACGGTCACGTAATTGGTCGCGCCATTCACGTCGCTCAAGTCGGTTGTGGCCCGGTCATCGATTGCGCCATCGTAAATGAGTTGTCCCTGCGGGTTGATGATAAACATATGCGGCGTGGTCTTGGCACCGTAGAGATGCCCAAGCGGTCCGGACGGATCGAGCAATGCGGCCGTGGGTGCGGCCTGCATTTTGGCGAGATAACCATTCTCCTCGCTGGCCGTGACGTAACCCTGAGTATTGGGCGCTGAAGAAATTACCGTGAACCACACTACGCCACGGGCAGTCCACTCTTTCTGCAGACGCTGCATGTTGCCGCTCTCATAGTGCTTGCGCGTGTAAGGGCAACCGTTGTTGTGCCATTCCAGCACCACGAACTTGCCCTTGTAATCGGAGAGGTGATACGTCCTGCCGTCGCTCGCGGTCGCGGTGAAATCGGGTGCGGTGTCACCGACTCGCGCCGCCTGCATGAGCTTCGGGAGCAGGAAAACTGCGATCAGGAATGCTGTGCCGGAATAAAGAATTGAGCGTTTCATGGCTGCGGTCCTCCTCGCTGATTCTTCTTGAAACCGCTTACAAGTTTATCGATGCCGTTTGCGTGCAAATCGAGGTCACTGCACCGGAACGGTAATCGCATAAGCCCTGTCGCCGAGCAGCAAGACTCCTTTCAGATCGCGGATCGGCTTCAGCAGTTGCTCCGATTTCTTCAAAGTCATCGCGAAACCCCCCTTCGTTGGTTGCACAGTTTGGGGCGCGGCATTCTCGATCTGACTTGGTTCCAGAGGAAAGAAGAATGCCTTTGTGGTTGGATGTCCTACCGTGCCCGTAAGTCGAAATGAATCCTTCTGGCTGGCGGCTTTAAATTTCCACACCGTCGGTGAGGACCGCGGCAGTTGCTTCCGTGCTGCGTCAAAAAGTTCGCGGACCGATAAATTCGGCGCCGCCGCTCGATTCGTGACCGGCAATGAAAGCGCCACCTGTGCCTTTCCGGGAATGCACACCTCGCGGCACACGATCAATTTGACGTCCGCGGCAATATCGGCAGGAGCGGCCTTCACCCCTGCGCTCGCCATCATCGGAACGAGCAGCAGCACTTGATTCTGGTAGCCGAAGTCCATGTCGGAGAATGCCGGCAGCGCTGTGGGGACGGGCCATTCAATCGGCTTGGTGCTGATCCCGGCGGGCAGGCGCCAGGTCAGGCGCGGAGGCTCACCGGCATCGCCGGGGTTGATCCAATAGATGTGCCAGCCCGATTCGAGGTGAAAATTCAGGCCGACACAAAAGCTGTGCCCAGGTTGGATCGAGCCAGTCTCCGCCACCAACTCAATCTTGCCGTGGGGGATTGGGACGGAGTCGGCCCCAACATTGCGAACCCAGCCGAGCACGAGTCCAAGCGACAGCAATAATTGCCGGAAAAAGATTCTTGAATACATAAGAAGCTTGCCTATAAGAATTCTAACCTCGAAGAGGGTCGCCGATCCCGGTGGCGTACGGCCCCGCTCAATCGTGAGTACGTGCTAGCATTGCGGCATGTCTTTCAGTGACAAATCGACGGAGTGGCATCTGACACCTCGCCGTTGGGAGAGCGGCTCAGAGCGTGTAGATGGAGCCGGTATCAGAGAGAAGGAGCCACCCGCTGACAGAGTTCTTACTTCCTCCCCCTCGCGATCACGATCCAACCGGACGGAGATGTCCACGTAAAGCTCGGGGATCAGTTGGAAACTTTGCTCACAAACATGCTCCCTTACAGCGATCACCGTCTGGTTGGAATGTTCACTGGTACTTTGCCCACACCCGATGTGAAGAACTACGCAGATAAAATAGGGGCGCCCCGCCGAGGCGTATCGGGGCAAACCGAGGCTCTCGGAACCAGGTCGGCAGATGGCCATGGAAGGTGAATTCGCCAACAGTGTCCATGATGGGATGAGACCCCACCGGAGTAGAGACAATTCCCGGTTGGGTTCATTCGGATTCTGGCGAATGACCGGGACAGGCTGAGTAGGGGCGATGTTGTAACGCGGATTCCAGTCGTATCCTTTCTGAGTCCGTACCGAAGTACTCCTCGACAAGCTGGTTTCTTCGCGACAGTCGGTAGCGTCCGCACATTGGGAGATTCTGGCAGATCGGCGGAGCATCAATCTAGAAGCTGGGCATGGCGAGGATTCGGCGGTAGAGATTCTTACTGGGGAGTGACGGGAATGCTGTAGTGCGATGCGATTACCTGCCACCTGCCCTTGATATTCATCCAAACATCGGTCATTCGGTCACGCGATTCGTAAGCTTTTCCCTTTGATATGCCCTTCTCGTGATACGAACCAGTCACGACAGCTATATTGCCACGCACCCGAACTTTCAGGTTTGACATTTCTGAAATCTCTACGTGCACGGTAGAGTCCCCATTGTGTGCGATGTATCCCGATTTGCTAAATGTGTTTCCGTCCTCGACAGTGATGACGAACTCATCGGCCAGCAAAGATTCCATTGTCACGATGTCGCCTCGCTTATAAGCATCATTCCATTTATTCTCAAGTGCAAGAATTTTTGGCGATAATGTGTTGCTCCCCCAACGCGTCGTTTCCAGGCAAGGCTTGGGCAGTATTCCCTACTGCGGCGGAATTGTAGGGGTTGATGGAGTATTTGTGGGCGGGGACGAGGACGATCCAGCACGCGCTGCTAATGCACCCACGATCGCTCCGCCCGCAATCACCCCAAGCAGCACATTTCTTCGAAGGTGAGAATGCTTGGTCTTAGTCGAGGCATTCGCCGCGATGGGGTTGACAACCTCGTCAGGAATCATTGTTTCGGCAATTGTTTCCTGCTCTACGTCATCAGGCGTAAGTTGCAATCGACTGATGCCATTCCCATCGACCCATACGTTCTGTCCGGCGGCGACATCCAGCGCGAATCTCGCGGGGGAGTGGGGGGCCCCCCGGCCCACCATAACTACCACTACACCGGAATACACAATCACATGCGTCCGAGAATGGCTGACGTCTAAGAAGAAGTCTGTTCCTATGGCCGCAATAGTGGCATTCGGAGTCGTAACTTCAAACTTACTACCGGATTTTCGGACCCTGACCACCCGACTGCGAAGGTGCCCAGCAGCTAAGTCCACAGAGGTTTCGCCGGTCGCGGGATTATGCTTAACGATCTTCAAATCACTCTCGGAACCGACATTCAAAGTCGAGCCGTCCTGTAGCTCGATGCGCATGCGACCGGATGTGTTTGTACTTAGATTGTCGTTTGCACGCACCACATCTCTGGTATTCGAATTGGTTCGGTTTCGTGTCGCGATAAAAACTAGTCCCGTGATTTTACCCACAGGCTCGAAGCTAGAGTTGTTGTTATCCCCAAAACTGAGAGCTGAGAAAGGAGACAGAAGGAAGCAAAGCGACACTGCAAGCGCACGGTGCAATCGTTGAGCACTAATCTTGACCTTCATGGTTTCCCCAATCCCAGTTCAATTTACTGCACACTGAGATTCACCACAGTCGAACTCGCAAGGGAGTTCGATTTCGCTTGAATCACGATGGGGTAGGGTAGCCGCCGGCGTATTCATGCTACCTGGAGTAGGAGCCGGGGAACCGGGGCTCGAGGCAGTACTACCTCGAGAGGACGAACCGCACGCGAGTAGCGATGCTGTAAGCGCACTAACAACGATGGCACCCAAGAAGAGCACCTTTTTGCTTTTCCTGATCCTTCGAGTATTGGAGAGCAGGATCAAGTTAGGAACGAGCAGCCATATTGCGTACATCGGCACACGCGAAACGGCCGAAGGCATGAGACCCGCACTTCCGCCGGTGGTGGTAATGCTTACGTTCACGCTTACGGGGGACGTGGGCGTCGCCGTGGCAGGCGAAAAAGAACAGCTTGCCCCTCTGGGAAGGTTTGCGCACGTAAACGTGAAGCTCTGATTCATCGCCGCACCGGACGGCGAGAAAGTAAGCTGCAAGGAGGCTTTCTGTCCGGCCGCGACAGATATAGTCGGTGGCAAAGCGATGAGTGGGCCCGCAGGCGTCGTCTCAATCGTGGCGCCTCTCATGCCGATTCCGAATACGGTCTGCGTTGGAGTTCCAGAATTGAATTTCGTTAATTGATTGCCCGACGTGATGTCGAAGCGAACAATATCTGAGCTGCAGTAATCCACCGCCCAAAACGACTTTCCGTCCGGATCAAGTGTCAATGACACCCAGCAACTCTCTCCGGACGAATTATAGCGTGCAATCACGCGCCCGGCCGAGTCGAGACGAACAATATCCTGCTTGTTTGCAATTAGGGCGCCACCATCTGGAAGTATTCGGAGACCAAGTCCGGTATTCAGGCCGGTCGTTAAGGTAGGCCCCTGCTGGTTGGTACACGCGTTAAAGCTAAAAACGGAAGTTCCCTGAGAGGTGTAGAGGATTGTGCATTGGTCCGCGGCCAAGTCGATCCAGTCACTGCCCTCGGTTTCAGTGGCCACCTGGAAGCCTGCGAGCAGATTTCCATAAGAATCGAATTTGAGAAGAGCGTGACTGCATCCGGTCTCCCCAACGTAGGCGTTGCCAGCGCGGTCGAAAACGATAGATTCAGGTTTGCAGTTGTAGCCGGCACCGAAGTCTCCGACCACGGTTCCGCTGCCGGCAAACTTGGTCACACCGTTTGCGGTGAAATCGGTAACGTAAAGGTTGTCCACCCAATCGAATGACATTCCAGTGACTGATCCGCCCCGACCCGTATTTAACGTGTTAATCACGTTTCCAGATTGGTCAAAGTCTTTGATTTGGCCGTTGCTCACGCCCACAAATAGCGTCGGATCATCGCTGACCGACACCGTGCCTGAAGCAGTGTTGGAAACATTGCCCACGCTATCTGTAGCGACCACGGTTAGAGAGAAAGTTCCAGCCCGCACGAACGTATGGGTAGTGGTTCCCGCAGCGTAAAATCCATCGCCGAAATCGATCACTGTACTCTTTATGTCATTTTCAGGATCCGTGCAGTTTGCGTCGACTGTAACCGTAAGGGGGGCTTTCCCGCTCGTACTCGAGAGTTGCATGGAACAAGAGGGAGGCGCATTGGTGGCAGGTCCGACGACGACAGTCTGGCTTGCAGATCCGGTGCCGCCGGCGGAATCGGTGGCGGTCAACACCACGTGAAACGTGCCCGCGCTGGGATATGTATGCGTGTCGCTGGTCCCCTGGGTACTAGCTCCATCGCCCCAGTTAATTACCGTACTCACTATGTCATTCTCGGGATCGCTACAGTTACCATTCGCACTTACGGTAAGAGGCATAGGGCCACTCCCTGGCGCTACGCTCAGCGCGCAAGTGGGAGGCACGTTCGGATTGCCTACAGCAACCGTTTGGGACGCGAACCCAGTACTTCCGGCTGAGTCTGTCGCGGTTAACCTAACCGTAAATGAACTTGGGCTGCTAAAAGTGTGTGTTCCACTTGTTCCGATAGTGCTGCTTCCGTCGCCCCAAGTGATCAGGGTGCTCACGATGTCATTCTCGGGATCGGTACAGCTGCCATTCGCAGTCACTGCGAGCGGGGCAGGACCGCTGCTCGGAGCGACCTTGAGCGTGCACGAGGGCGGTGCGTTCGGTGAAGTAACGGCAATTTGCTGAGAAGATGTCCCCTGATTGCCGCCAGTGTCGATGGCCGTCAATACAACGGTAAAGGTGCCTGCTGCAGCAAAGGTATGTTGAACCATAAACGACGCAAACGATTCAGGAGGAATCACCGTGTTCGATCCGTCTCCCCAATCGACAACCTCAGCGACAATGATCGAATGATCGGTGCAGCCACCTGAGGCGGTCACATTTAAAGGGGCGCTGCCGACCGGGGGAGTTACGCTGAGGGAGCAAGTAGGGTCAGCGTATAAGAATGTTGCGGAAGCTGCCCAAAAGAGAACAAACGGGAGGAGCCTATTGCGATTCTTCGCACGCCCTGCCATCACACCGCTTGAGAGCCGGAGCAGCTTCATAAGCGATCAACACTGGCTTGCTGGATTCATGAGATGTGAACTAGGGTTGGAGGGTTATCTAATGCTGGCTCGAATGTGTGGCCCGATTCATAAAGTCGGCTGCCTTTACGAGAGACCCCACCATTATCCATGTCTTAGAGGATGCTTTCGCCCGTAATGATCAGCGTGACTTTTGGGTGCGCATTTTCGAGTCTTGTCGCATTCTGTCTATGTCTTGGAGCTGTTTGCTCACCTTTGCCAAGCGTGCCTTAAGCTCGTCCAGGGTATCATTGAGCCCTTGAATCTGGCCCGATATCCGGTCCATACGATTCGAATAATCGACCTGTTCCCGATCGAGAGCAGCATGAAGTCTCGTTAAGGTCGTCGAAAGCTTGTTTATGGCATCGGCGTTTTTCTCGTTCAGGCTGTGCATACTTCCCACACGTTCATCGAAGGCTTGCTGCATTCGCGTCGTCTGATCCTGGAGTGCTTCCAGTTGGCTTTCCAACTGGACCGTCTCTCTGTCGGCGCTCCATGCTGACGCACTCGGCACCATCAATATGAGGAAGACCAGGACTGTGGAAGAACGCTTCGTTTTCATAGTTCACTAAACAAAGAACAAGATGTCGTTACGGTTAATCAATGAAAAGCCAAGAGCCAAGGCAATCTCATACGATGCCGAGACTGTGTCCGCACAGTATTTTACAACTGTATCTCCCGGTGCGGTCCAGTTCAACGCCGCTTACTAGCACGTCGTTGGAATGACTTGGCAAACTGGTTGGTGGGATTGTTTGGTCCGCAACCGGTATCCCCGAATTGTTGGTGAAAAATCTGAAAACCTGCCCAAGTATTTCCTGACGAGCGGTTGCCGTGGTCAGGTTGCCGTTTGTGCTCGTTTTCCGCCAAAGATGCACGACGGAACCGAGACTCTGCGGTGCCGGATCTGCTCTGTGACGTATCGAATCAATGAGTTGTGCGATTGAGGCAGAGGGCCACTCAAATGCTGCAGCTAGGTGGAGTGAGCATCCTTCTCCTCTTTCAGGTTTCCTGAACTAAGTCAGCCCATCTGAAGTTCTCTCCTCTTAGCGCTAACAACCTTTTAGGAGGTTTATATGTTTGCACGCAATGTCTCTATTCATCTGAAATCGAACATGCTGTCTGATTACTCCCGGGCCTTTGAGAACGACACTCTTCCTTTGCTTCGCAAGCAGAAGGGCTTCACGGATGAAATCACACTGTCAAATCCCGGCAGCGTGGATGTTATCGCCATCAGTCTGTGGGACAACAAAGCC
>CATPBJ010000034.1 GCA_955652395.1 uncultured Terriglobales bacterium
GGTAAGGATTCCTGTCGCGATAGAGGCTCGGTCTATGAAATCTGGTAGAGCCCCAATTTGTAACTCGGTAGAATGACTAAAGTACCGGTGTATCCGCAGGTTCTCCCACTTCAGTAAACCTTTTGAAATAAGTCACTTCACATAGACAATTGGACTGGTCGGCCAATTGCCATCACGATTCGACAACAGCCTGTCGTAGAGTACGATCCAGATGCGATTTCCCGCCATTGCAGACGTTCTTCCCTGCTTGCGGGTACGGGCTTGTCGGCGGCGAATGCAGAGTTGAACTAGAGGAGGAGAAATGCACAGGCTGAGATTTCTTTTGGGGAGCATGTTTCTGGCGTTGGCAGCGACCTTCGCGCTGGCGCAGACCGGTTCGATTCAAGGCACGGTGACCGACTCTGCCGGTGCCGTCGTACAGGGCGCGGAAATCACGGTCAGGAATTTGGGCTCCAACGCCGTGCGCACGGCGACCAGCAGCGGCAATGGCGCCTATAGCATCCCCTCCGTTGTCCCTGGCACCTACGACATTACGGTAAAGATGGCCAGCTTCAAGACTTTCCACGCGTCCGATGTTCAGCTCTCTGTTGCCCAAGTGCTTCCCCTGGATGTTGAGTTGCAACCGGGAGCGGTCACGGAAGAAGTTCAGGTGGGCGCGGATCAGTTTCCCGATGTCGACCTGGAAACGTCACAGGTCAGCAATCTGGTGGATGAGGCGAAAATCAAGGACTTGCCTCTGATTACGCGTGATCCCTACCAACTGATACTGTTGTCTCCCGGGACTTCGCAGACGGACTCACGCACCGGCGGATTTTCGGTAAACGGCGCGCGGGACCGCAATAACAACTTTGTCCTCGACGGTGTCGATAATAACGACACTTCAGTCCCTGGAATCGCTGGCGGCGTACTCTCTGCCAATCCGGACTCCACCGAAGAATTCCGCGTCATTACCGACAACTTCAATGCTGAGTTCGGACGGAATAATGGCGCCATCATTGATGTGGTGACCAAAAGCGGAACCAATCTCTTTCATGGGGGCGTTTACGAGTTTGGCCGCTGGAATGGCTTTGGCGGCGCCCGTGACTATTTCAATCGGTCGAGCCAGGGTCCGATGAATCCCTATGTCAGGAACCAGTTTGGCGGCTCGATTGGCGGCCCGATCCGCAAAGACAAAACGTTTTTCTTCTTTAACCAGGAAGTGGACCGCTATCGCACTACCTTGACCAACATAGCTACGGTTCCCACAGCGGCCTTCAAGACGGGAATATTTACCTATGTCGACTCGCAAGGGAATCAGCATCAGCTGGATCTCACCGCAGCGAACTCCCAGGGAAACAATCAGGCAGGCCTCCCCCTGGATCCGACGATGCAGAAAGTGTTCTCGCTGTATCCAAATCCGACGATATCAAACGGCGATGGCTTTTCCGGAACGCTGTTGTTTCCCAGTTCATCGGCGACGAACGCGTACAACTCAACCGCGAAAATAGATCACCACTTTACTGATCGCGAAGTTTTCAGCGTACGCTTTGGCTACGATTACTTCATCGATCCCGACCCGAGTCATGCGGCTATCTTGCCCAACGGAGTCGGAGCTACGAAACAAAAGAACATTAATCAGGGTTTAAGCGCTCAATTGACCTCTACTCTAAGCAGCAGTCTGCTCAATAACTTCCAATTCGGCTGGAACCACATCTACGCCAACTTTACCTGCAGCGGCCTGAATGTCCTGGACAGCCCCGGTGGGCTCGATCAGTTCGGAAACGGCCGCGACTATGGGATGCGTCCGTTCACCAGCTTTGGCTGCATTGGGTTGGCCGCGGACAATCAAAACCGGAAGACTGGAACGACCAGTTACTCGGATATTATCAGCGTAGTTCGCGGCAGCCACACTTTCAAGTTCGGATTCGATTTCCGCAACGTACGGGAGAGCGGAGCTAACAACTTCAACACCCGCCGTCAGTTGACTACCGACGCACAGTTTCTGTTTGGAACTGATTTTTTGGGCCTAACTAGTAATATCCCAGGTGCCACGGAGCCCATTCAGGACGCCGCGCTCGCGCTGTGGGGATTTGTGATTCAGGACCAGGCAGCCCAGTTCTTCGACAAAAACAAAGTTCGCCAGCCCACGGACAACAAGTTTTTCCGGCAACACGAGTACGACTGGTTCGGGCAGGACACCTGGAAGCTACGCCGCAATCTGACCTTGACGCTGGGGTTGCGCTACCAACTGAACGGAGTGCCTTACGAAGAGAATGCAAACGTCTCCAACTTGCTAACCGACCCGGCATCATTCCCGGTCGTGTTCTCGACCGTGGGCCCAGGAACCGGCAAGTCCTTGTATAAGACGGACTATTCCAATATCGAGCCCAGAGTTGGCTTCTCTTGGGATCCGTGGAGCGATGGGAAAACCTCGGTCCGTGCCGCCTTTGGGATATTCCATGATCGCGTGTTCGGCGACATATTCACCAGAGTGGGAGCCCTTCCGCCCTTTGAGCAGGATTACTCCAACTTTCCGGTAGACACGATTGGTAATGCCCTTGGCGATCCCTTCGGTACGGGCGGATTTCCGGCGGTTCCACCCCCGCAAACGCCTAACGCTTCGGTTGCTGACGGCACAGCCCTGGCGAGCACAACCATTTTGGATCCTCATTTCCGCAATCCCGTCGCCAACAACTGGAATTTCGGTATTCAGCGCGAATTGCCTGGCGGCAACATACTGGATGTTACCTACGTTGGTTCCATGGGGGTTCACGTCTGGAGTCACAGAGACGGGAACCCGCCGGTTCCGGCCCTGGTGCAGCAGTTGGTGACCTTTTGCAGCGATCCCAACAACAGCTTCGACAACCAATTCACAGAGGCCAACTTTGGCGGTCCCAACAGCTGCACTCCGGCTACCGTCCAAAGTGGCAATCTCTACCAGGGGTTGGAATTTGGGGCACTGCCGTTCAATGCGGTAGCGCACAATGCCCTCCTCCAGCCAGCATATCAGCAGACCGTTTTCAACTCCATTTACCATGGGTTGCAGACGAAGTTCACGCATCGCTTCAGCCGCGGGTTCCAGCTGCAAGGCGCCTATACCTACTCCCACGCGATCGACAACAGCGTTGATCCTTTCAACCCTGGAGTGGGAGGCCACACATTTCCTCGCAACTCCCTCAACTTGGCTGAGAATCGGGGGAATTCCGACAATGATACCCGCCATGTCGGGGTCGTCAGCTATGTTTGGGAGATGCCGCTAGGCAAGGGCAAGGCGTACATGAATACTGGCGTGCTGGGAAAAGTCTTGGAGGGTATGCAGCTCTCCGGTATCACTACCTTGCAGACGGGGCATCCCTTCCAGGCGCGCAGTACCCTGGATAGCCAGAGGACGGGAGTCCCGGCGTGGGCGGCGCTGGTGGGAGATCCGTACGCCGCTCCTGCCAGTCCGGCCTGCGCACCGAATCCCAGCCTAGGCAAGGTCTACGTCACCAACACTTGTGCCTTTGCGGAGCCTCCGTTCGGCTCAGCGGGCAGTGGGCGAAACCAGTTTTACGGGCCCGGATTCTGGAATTTTGACTTAGTATTTGCCAAACGGCTGAAACTCAGCGAGCGCTTCCAACTGGAGACGCGATTTGAGGGTTACAACATCTTTAACCATCCCCATTTCCTCAACCCGGGCAACCCCGACGACAATGGGAACCTGATTGAAAGCAGCCTCTTTGGAGTGATTACGAATACCTACACGCAACCCGACGGAACGACGTCAGCACGGCAAATACAGGTAGCCATGAAGCTGAATTTCTAGCGGCTCATTTCCTGGGGCTGTGCCAGCCCATCGCGAAATGCGATGGGCTTTTTTGTGGCCCGAGAGAGGTTAGCAAGAAGTCGCCCCAGATATATACGCGAGGGGGGGGCTTCCAACAGCTTCTGTCAGCCGTTCTAGCGCCCTAGAATCGTGTAATGCGAACTGGCAGCCATGAAGAAGACCATGGGCACGGACAGGAAGAAATTCATCCGCGACGCCAGAAATGCCTGCCTTGCCAGGACCGCCGCATTCGCCGGAGGGGTGCCCGCCAGGGTTCCGCGGATGATCATCTTGTTATTGCGCCAGATAATTCCCCAGACGTTGAACAGCATGATGAAGCCCAGCCCGCCCCCGATGCCGATTGAGAGCACGTGGTTATCGTCCTGTCCCACCGGCGTGTAGTTCACAAACAGCCAGCCCGCGGCACAGACCAGCACCGCCGTAATGGCACCCAATACATATCCGCTCGGCGTCTTTGAGATTACGAAATAGAGGATCATGGAAGCCGCAATCCAGATCAGGAGAAACAGCCCGATCGTGCTTCCCGCGCCAACCCCCATGCGCTGGGCGTCGGCGGCGACATAAATCTGCGACCAGTACCAGAAGCCCACGAACACCGTCAGCATCGCGCTCCAGCGGAACAATTGCAGCGCGGGCATGGTCAGGTACTGGAAAATCTTGGGTTTCGTGACGGCATCCACCTGCTTCATGAAGGGCACGTTGACCAGGTTAAAAAAATACAGCAACCCCACCCAGGTGATGCCTGCCAAGAGATGAATCCAGCGCAGGATGAAGGCGAGCGCCTCCGTGCCGGTGTGCATGGGCATAACGAATAGGGCTATCTCACGGTGCATGTATGACTCCAGAAGCTCAACTGTGGGCGCTCAGCCTGCCTCGACTGCAGCTGCTCTTGAAGCGGAGAATGGTTGCATTTTGTGGTGGCGATGTCAATCAGATCTGCCGGGTAATTCCGCAGGGGCAACCAAAAACAAGGCCCGCTTGAAATACGGGAAACAACGCCGTATCGTACCAACTGTCGGCAGCCCGGAGTTGTGCTAGCGTACCGAGTTTCCGATAGTGCACAGGGTTGCTGGTACATTCCCCCGCTCCTGGTGCCGAGCACAAGCCCCGAGGAGCAGTGGCACCAGACCTGACCCATCAGGATTTGGCTGTCAGGACCAAGGAGATCGGCGATGGAAAATAAGCCGGCGCAGAACATCCAGGATACCTTCCTCAACACGGCACGGAAGGAGCGAAGCAATATCACCATTTACCTATTGAGCGGAGTCAAGCTCACGGGACGCATTCGCTCCTTCGACAAGTATTCGGTCGTGCTCGAAACCAACAACCAGGAACAATTGATCTTCAAGCACGCCATTTCCACCGTGGCCATGGGAAAGGCCTTGCATGGCCATGGGGAGAGGCCAACGGTGTTGCCCGCACCCGCCGTGACTCCGTCTGCCAGCCCGGAGGCGGCCGCGATGCCGCGTCCTTCCGGAACCGAAGGATGAAGTGCTCCAGCTTTGCGGAGGTGACAAGCACGCATTCGTCCAACCGGGCGGGCGGATTTTGGACTTTTTGACGACCTTTTGCCGCCGTACTGGAGCGCGAGCGATTCAGCTTCGCTTCTGAGAATCCAGCAAATTGAGCACTGCAAAACCCAGATCTTTCGGTAAGAGGTCTTTCGACAAGAGTAAGACCAGCGGTGTTGGGCGCGGCCCGACAGCGGACGGGAATCGTCCGCCCAAAGAACGTGCGTTTCTGATTGGCCTGGACGTGCGTACCCGATCCCGCGGGCAAGCCTCTTCCAGAGCCAGGAGTGGCCCGCTGACCGCGGCTGCGCAGGCCGCCCGCGATACCTCCGCCGGCCTGTTGGCGACGAAGGTTCCCGACATCCCTGAGTTCAGCGCCGAAGAGTCGCTGGACGAGTTGCGGTCCCTGGCGGTCAGCGCCGGCGCGGAGATCGTCGGCGAGTTTCTACAGCACCGCGACCGTCCCGATCCGGCCACGCTGATCGGAAGTGGTAAACTCGAGGAGATTGCCGGCGCCACCGCCTCCGTTTCCGCTGATCTCCTGCTGTTCGATCACGATCTCAGGGCTTCGCAACAGCGCAACATCGAGAAGCTGGTCAACACTCGGGTGATCGACCGCACTCAGCTCATCCTCGACATTTTCGCGAAACATGCGCGCACGCGGGAAGGCCAGCTGCAGGTGGAGTTAGCCCAACTGGAGTACATGCTGCCGCGCCTGGGCGGGCGCGGCGTGGAGATGTCGCAACTGGGCGGAGGAATCGGCACCCGCGGACCCGGCGAAACCCAACTCGAAACCGACCGCAGAAAAATTCATCGGCGCATCCGGCATGTGAAAGAGCAAATAGAAAATGTCCGGCGCGTGCGGGCGCAGCAACGTGCCCGGCGGGAAGCGGTCCCGGTCGCGACCGTCGCGCTGGTTGGCTACACCAATGCAGGGAAGTCCACGCTGTTTAATGCGCTGACTCGCGCCGCCGTGATCGAATCTCCAAGAATGTTTGCCACTCTCGACCCGACCATTCGTTCCGTAGCGCTGCCCTCCCGAAGAAAGGTGCTGCTTTCGGATACGGTCGGATTCATCCGCAACTTGCCGCACACGCTGGTTTCGGCGTTTCGAGCGACGCTCGAAGAAGTGCAGCGCGCGTCGCTGGTGCTTCACGTTTCCGATGCCAGCAGTCCCCTCTCAGCGGAACAAGACGCCCAGGTGGACAAGGTGCTCAAGGAGCTGGAAGTCGACGGGAAGCCGCGTCTGCGGGTGATGAACAAGATTGACCTCCTGCCTCCCATGCAACGCGAGTCATTGTTGGACGACGCAACCAGAGTGCATGTGTCAGCTGTGAAGGGCACCGGGATGACCACGCTGCTGGACCGGATTGACGAAATGCTGTCGGAGGACCCGATCAGCCGCGTGCGTCTGCGCGTTCCCCAGACACAAGGGAAGCTGCTGGCGCTGCTGGAAGCGCGCTCGCGGATTTATTCGCGGAAATACAGCGATGGGTCAGTGGAACTGGAAGTGGAAGCACCGGAGTCGGTGGTGCGGAGGATGAGGGAGTGGGTGGTAAACAGCTCTTAAGCTTTTGGCTCTTGGCCTTGGCATGAATCTGCGTCGGATGCCTATCTTGGATCTCGTGGATTCGGGCGAGGCGGCAGAGCTAAGAGCTAAACGCCAATTGCTAAGAGCCAAATTAAATGGGCCGACAACCAAGAAGCGGTGACATTCCTTGGCTATCGGCCCATTCGATCCGGATTGGATCGGAGGTGATATCTCTTATGCTAGACCCGTTATGCCGGATGTCAAGCAACTTTCCACGATCTCGGCAAAAAAAATCGCAGCCCCGGTTTCAGTCTGGAAACTGCCTTTGTTCGCGTTGACACTCAGTCCGTAACATGTTACTTTCAATGGTCTTAAGCCTCCTTACGCTCTAGACCTGATCAGCACACAATGGACGAGATATTAGGACAACTAGGCGGATTACTGCTTGGGTCCGTTCCAACCATCATCTTTATCGTGCTGTTGTTTGGCGTTTACACCACAGTGGTGCACAAGCCACTGATCAAGGTGCTGGCAGAGCGGTACAGCCGGACGGAAGGCGCGATCGAAAAAGCGCGTGCCGACATCGCCCAGGCTGAAGCGCGCACGGCGGAATATGAGCAGCGACTGCGGGAAGCGCGTATGACCGTATTCAAGAGCCAGGAAGCGCACCGCCAGTTGGCGCTGCAAGCGCGTGCCGCGGCTGTAGCCCTGGCGCGAACTAGAGCTCAAGCCCAGGTTGAGCAGGCGCGCGCGGCCATCGCACAGGACAAGGTGGCGGCGCAAGCTGGTCTGGAAGCGGAGAGCGGAAAACTCGCGACTGCGATCATTCGCACCGTCCTCGAACCGGCGACTCAAAGCCCGGCGGGAGGCGACTGATGCCGACCCCACGCCTCATCCGACATCCGCGTCTGATTCTGGCTTCGCTCTTTTGGGTGGGCATCCTGTTGACCACCAGTACCGGCGCTCAAGCCCAGGCAAGTTCTTCCTCGGAAATGTCCGCTGGTGCGAACGCCGAACCGGCGAAGGAATCGCGCGGAGCGGCGGCCGAGGATGACCAGGCGCAGTTCAAGCATTCGGCGTCGGTGAAGATGGTGGCGAAGCTCACCGGTCTGAGCCTGGATCATGCCTACTGGCTGTGCGTACTGCTCAATTTTGCGGTCGTCGCCGGTGCGGTAGTCTATTTCTCGAAAAAGAACCTGCCGGACGCGTTTCGGAATCGTACCGCTTCCATCCAGAAGGCAATGCAGGAGGCGCGACGGGCGAGTGAGGATGCCAACCGGCGCCTGGCTGAAATCGAAGCGCGGCTCTCCCGGCTGGATACAGAAATCGCGGGGATGCGAGCAACCGCGGAGAAGGAGGCGGTCGCGGAAGCGGCGCGGATCAAGGCAGCAGCGGAAGAAGACGGACGGAAGATTGTGGAGTCGGCGGAGCAGGAGATCGCGGCTGCGGCGAAATCGGCCAGGCGCGAACTGACCACCTACGCTGCAAATTTGGCAGTATCGTTGGCGGCCAGACAAATCAAAGTGGATACCGCGACGGACCAGGCGCTGGTGCAAGGCTTTGCCCGGGAGCTTTTTCCGAAAAACCCGAACGGCGGCGAACCGAAAACCGGACAGGACGGACACTAGGGCATGGCTTCCGTGACCAGTACCTACGCCCGCGCCTTCGCCGATGTCGTCTTTGATCAGCACCTGGATCCGGCGAAAACATTGCAGGAGGCGCAGTCCCTGGCCCAGTTGGCGGCGAGCAGCCTGGAATTGCGCGAGGTGTGGGAAGCGCCCTCGATTCCGGCGGAACAGAAGCGTGCGTTGTTGGATGCGATCGTCGCGCGCACGGGCTTCTCCAGACCGGTGCGCAACTTTGTTGCGGTGTTGATGGACCACCGGCGCACCAAGTTTCTCGATCCGATCGTGAAAGAATTTGAACAGGAACTCAACCGCCGGATGGGATTCGTCGAAGCCCAGATTACCAGCGCCCGAGAGTTGGGTGGGACCGAACGAAGCGCACTCGAGGCGCAAATCGCGAAGCTGACCGGACACAAAGTGCGCGCCCGTTACGCGCAGGATGGATCAATTCTGGGCGGCGCCATCGTGAAGGTGGGCAGCACCATCTACGACGGCTCGGTGAGAGGGCAACTGGAGAGAATAAGAGAAGCTATTAGCTCTTAGGCCTTTAGCTTTTAGCTTGAACGAGTCTTCCAGTCTATTTTGGAGCCCTAGATTCTTGAACGCTTCACCGCGAAGGTCGCGAATCGGATCGCCAGGGACGCGAAGAAGACCTAAGAGCTAAAACGCTAACGGCTAAGAGCTGAACTTATGGCACAAATCAAAGCAGACGAGATTACCCAGTTAATCCGGCAACAAATCGAGAATTACGAATCCAAGATCGCCGTCGATGAAGTCGGGACGGTCCTTACTCTTGGCGACGGCATCGCCCGTGTCCACGGCCTCGATAAAGTCATGGCCGGGGAACTGCTCGAGTTTCCGCACGACGTGGCCGGCATCGCCATGAACCTGGAAGAAGACCAGGTCGGCGTGGTGTTGCTGGGTGAGTACACGGAAATCAGCGAGGGCGACGAGGTCAAGCGCACCGGCCGCATCATGAGCGTGCCAGTGGGTGAGGCTCTGGTGGGGCGAGTGGTGAACTCGCTGGGACAGCCGATCGACGACAAGGGGCCGATCGCAACTGACCAATTCATCGCCCTGGAGCGTCTCGCCCCGGGCGTGATCGACCGGCAACCGGTTCGCGAGCCCATGGCAACCGGGTTAAAGGCCATCGACAGCATGATCCCGATCGGTCGAGGACAGCGCGAACTGATCATCGGCGACCGGCAAACCGGCAAGACCGCAGTAGCCCTGGACACCATCATCAACAGCAAGGGCAACGACCTGATCTGTATTTACAACGCAATCGGGCAGAAGCGGTCGTCAATTGCCCAGGTGGTAAAAATTCTGAGCGACGCGGGCGCCATGGAGTACACCATCGTGGTGGCCGCTTCTGCATCTGAACCTGCACCCATGCAGTACATCTCGCCCTACGCCGCCTGCGCCATGGGCGAGTATTTCCGCGATACCAAGCGGCATGCGCTGGTCATCTATGACGATCTTTCCAAGCACGCGGCGTCTTATCGCGAGATTTCGCTGCTGCTGCGGCGTCCGCCCGGACGCGAGGCGTATCCCGGAGACGTTTTCTATCTCCACTCTCGGCTGCTCGAGCGTGCTTCCAAGCTCAGTGACAAGATGGGCGGCGGTTCGCTGACTGCGCTGCCCATCATCGAGACCCAGGCGGGCGACGTTTCGGCATACATCCCGACCAACGTCATTTCGATCACCGACGGCCAGATATTCCTCGAGACCGACCTGTTCAACAGCGGTGTGCGGCCGGCGGTGAACGTGGGAATTTCCGTGAGTCGCGTCGGCGGCAGCGCCCAGATTAAGGCCATGCGCCAGGTGGCTGGCAGCATGAAGCTGGAACTGGCGCAGTACCGCGAGCTGGCGGCTTTCGCGCAATTCGGCAGCGACCTCGACAAAGCCACGCAAGCGCAGCTCAATCGTGGCCAGCGGCTGGTTGAAGTCCTTAAGCAGAAGCAGTTTTCGCCGTTGCCGTTCTCCAAACAAATCCTGATCATCTTTGCCGGTACGAACGGCTTTTTCGACGATCTCCCGGTAGATCAGGTGCGCGATTTTGAAACCGAACTTTACCAGTATGTGGACGCAACCAACCCAGGCTTGCTGCGTACCATCATGGAAAAAAGAGTCTTGGACGATGCTCTGAAAGCGGAAATGAGCAAAGTTATCAAGCAGAGCAAAGAAGCCTTCGTCGCCGAAAGGCAAGCCGTGACGAAATAGCCGCCAGTACCAGTTCCGAAGCAACTGAAAACTGTGGACTACGAACTGTTAACTGGTTTTTTGTGAAATGTTTCAGGTGCGCGGCTGATCGAAAAATGCTGAAGTCGACTTTGCCTAACGACCAACGACTAACGACCAGATAATGCCAAACATTCTCGACATCCGTCGGCGGATTCGCAGCGTGACCAACACGCGGCAGATCACCAAGGCCATGAAGATGGTCTCGGCGGCGAAGTTGCGCCGGGCGCAGGAGCGCGCCCTGGCGGCGCGTCCCTACGCCCAGATGCTGACCAACGTGCTGAAGTCGCTGGTGTCGCGAGCTGAAATTTACGATCCGGAAACGGGCGAACCCCGGCATCCGCTGCTGGCGCGCCGTCCGGAAAGGAATGTTTTGCTGATTGTGGTCACCGGCGACAAAGGGCTGGCTGGAGCTTTCAATACCAATATCCTGAAAGCGGCGGCACGCTTCATTGCGACTAAGGCGGACAAGAATCTCGAGATTGAGACCATCGGCCGCAAGGGCCGTGATTTTCTGCGACGCCGTTACCGCGCGGCCGAGCCGAGATCCGTGGACTCAGAGGGTCCGCCACAAACCACCATCGTGGGCGAGCAGATCGGAGTGTTGAACAAGATCGATTATGACCTGGCCTTAGGCTTGGCGGAGCGCGTGATCGAACGCTACGGCAAGGAAGAAATTGACTCGGTGTATTTGCTGTACAACGAGTTCAAGTCGGTGATCGCGCAGCGCCTCATTGTGGAACAGATCCTGCCCATTGAACAGATTGGCGTACCCGCAGTGAGCATGGCTGAAGGGATGACCCAAAAGGAAAAGGAACGCGCGCTCGAAGCCGCGAGAGATGCCGGTGTCGGCATACGTCCCGCGGACACGCGCGACATTGACGCCGCCGCCGCGAAATTTGCCGTAGCGCCGGTCGACTACATTTACGAACAGTCACCGGAAGAGCTATTTCGATCGCTTTTGCCGAAATACGTGGCCATCCAGGTCTTTCGCGCCCTGCAGGAGTCGGTGGCCGCAGAGCACGCGGCGCGCATGACTGCCATGGATGCGGCCACCAGCAACGCCACCGACATGATCGATTCGCTGACCCTGGCGATGAACCGGGCGCGTCAGGCCAAGATCACGAAAGAAATTATTGAGATCGTGAGTGGAGCCGCAGCGCAGTAAGACAGCACTTGGCAATTAGCACTTGGCATTTAGCCAATTGCCAATGGCTGAAACCGACTGAGAGCTAGAACCTATGCCAGAGAGAATTGGACGCGTTATCCAGATTTCCGGTCCCGCTGTGGACGTGCAGTTTGTCGAGGGCGCCATGCCGCCGATTTATCAGGCGTTGAAAGTCGTGAGCGACGGCTTCACTGTGCCCAACCCGGTCAATGTGATTCTGGAAGTGCAGCAGCACCTGGGCGAAGGCCGCGTGCGCTGTGTTGCCATGGAAGCGACCGAGGGCATGGTGCGCGGCATGAAAGCCATTGACCAGGACGGGCCCATTTCGGTTCCCGTGGGTCGCGGCACGCTGGGACGCGTGATGAACGTGATCGGTCAACCCGTCGACCAACTGGGGCCGATCCAGCACAGCAAGACCATGCCGATCCATCGCCCGGCGCCGCTGTTTGAAGACCAGGCGACTACGGCTGAGATGTTCGAAACCGGCGTCAAGGTCGTGGACCTCATTCAGCCTTTTCTGAAGGGCGGCAAGATCGGATTGTTTGGCGGCGCCGGTGTGGGCAAGACCGTCTTCATCCAGGAGCTGATTAACAACGTAGCCAAGCAGCACGGCGGATATTCCGTGTTTGCCGGCGTTGGTGAACGGACGCGCGAAGGCAACGATCTTTGGCTGGAAATGACCGAGTCCGGCGTAATCAAGCCCGGCGATCCGGAAAAATCCAAAGCGGCGCTGATTTACGGCCAGATGACTGAGCCCCCTGGAGCGCGTCTGCGGGTCGCGTTGACCGGGCTGACCGTGGCTGAATTCTTCCGCGACGAAGAAGGAGCGGATACGCTCTTGTTCATCGACAACATTTTCCGTTTCACCCAGGCGGGATCGGAAGTTTCCGCGCTGCTCGGCCGCATGCCCAGCGCCGTGGGATACCAGCCGAACCTGGCGACAGAAATGGGCGAGTTGCAGGAACGAATCACCTCCACGAAAAAAGGTTCGGTCACGTCAGTACAGGCGATTTACGTGCCCGCCGACGATCTCACCGATCCCGCGCCAGCAACTACTTTTGCCCACCTCGACGCAACCACAGTGCTCTCGCGTGCGTTGACCGAAATCGGAATTTATCCCGCAGTCGATCCGCTGGCTTCCACTTCGCGCATTCTCGATCCGCGCATCGTCGGTCAGGACCATTACGATGTGGCGCAGGGCGTGAAAAAGACGCTGCAGACCTACAAAGACCTGCAGGACATCATCGCAATCTTGGGTATCGATGAACTGAGCGAAGACCAGAAGATCAGCGTGGCGCGGGCCCGGAAAATTCAGCGCTTCTTGTCGCAGCCGTTCCACGTGGCCGAGCAGTTCACCGGGTCGCCGGGCCGCTACGTAAAAGTCGCCGACACAGTGAAAGGATTCAAGGAGATTAACGAAGGCAAGTACGACGACATCCCCGAACAAGCGTTTTACATGAAGGGCACGATTGATGAGGTGCTCGAAGCGGCGGAGAAGTTGAAAGCGGCATAAGAGCGGACCTCGGACCTCGGACGTCAGCCTGATGGATTCGGCTGAAGTCCGAGGGCCGACGTCCGATACCGGTGTTCGTGTTCCCCATGGCAGACACTTTCCAACTCGAGATCGTGACACCGGAAAAGATGGTGGTGAAAGACGTGGCGGAGGAAATCCAGATTCCTGGCAAGGACGGCTATCTGGGCATCCTGCCCGGCCACGCGCCGCTGATTACGGAGTTGGCAGTTGGCGAAATCAGCTATCGCAAGGGTGGGCAGACGCACTACCTGTCGGTGGCCTGGGGCTTCGCCGAGGTGCTTCCGGACAAGGTCACGATCCTGGCCGAAACCGCCGAGCGGCCGCAGGAAATTGATGTGAAGCGCGCCCAGGAGTCCAAGCGCCGGGCCGAGGAAGCATTGCAGAACGGCAAGACCGAGGCCGACTTCACTCGCGCGGAAGACGCGCTCAAGCGCGCCGAAACGCGGCTGGAAGTAGCGGGAAAATCTCAGCATTGAATCAAGTATTCTCTCGTGCCGCATAGCAAAAAGGCTGGCGCTGCGACTGGGAACCCAGGCACAGCACCCGCTGAGGGAGAACCTTCCTGCTACATACCCCGGCTAGAACTCGCGCTTCGCGTCAGCCCATCCGCCGTAAGGGCCTTGACCGCTCGCAGCTCCCTTCGTAGCTGTCGGACGAATGATCGAACACTTCGGGAACTTGCGGCTCAGGAATGGGCACGGCTCGGGCACGATCAGTTGGACTGCAGCGACTCAGGCTGGCCCGTGGTGAGGTCGTTGAATGTGACCGTCGACCCGGTCATTGGATTCACATCGGTCAATGCCAGCGCATTGCCAGCCTGGTCCTGCCAGCTCTGAAAATGAGCTGTTTCGGTCGGCCCAATGCTGAGCAGAATGCGCAAGACTTCCGGACGGCTCACCCTCTGCGCCAATGACGGGTAGAGGCTGGTTCCGCCTACCTCGATAAAGGCGAAGTGAAATCCCGCGGTGAAGGCGATCGCCTTCAAGTGATCGGGGACGTCGAAGGGAGCGATCGTGGCCGGACCAACGAGATCGTCATCGTTTCTGGGGATGGCTGTCCGGTTCTTGATCACAACCGCTTGGGGAAACTTGAAATTGGGATCGAGATCCGGATTTTCGTTGTCGATGCGGTATCGACTCCAAAAGCTGGTGTCCACGTTGAGGTTCAATAGGTTGGGAAGCCGCTTTTTCGACTTGTCGGCCCCCGTGGCCTGGCTGCCCGGCAAGGTACGGAACTTGTCGAGATTAACTGCGCTTGCGCGTTTCGAAACCATAAGCGTGATGAACTGAAAGTGACTTATCTCGTCATCGATATTGTCGTGGATATATTGGTCCATATCTCCATCCAGAATCTTGAGGACTTCGGTGTAAAGCGGATTTCCTCCCACGAAACTTGAGAATTCGGTGTCCTGGGTTCCTCCGAGTTCCGGGTATTGCAGTCATTGATCGGTCTCGATGATTTGGGCCGCCGAAGGAACCGCAGGATGGCGGCGTCGCCCTGGGTAAGGCTGCCGCTGTGAGCGTCGTCTCCCGCGTTGGCCTGGCTTGCTAAAAGTGTGCCAGCACCGATGGCCGCACCTGCACTCCATATTCCTTGTTTATGGATCTTGGTTGTGCCGCAGCAAGCTGTCGTCAGGAAATTGCAAAACGTTTGCCCGGCTTTGATGAATAATTGATGAAAAATGCGGCGGACAGAGGGCTATTAGGGATGAGGTGAGGACTGGGTTGGCGGGTTTTGGATGTCTGCTGCGGGCACAATTTTCGTATCTGTCCGGAATTTTCTGTAGTCGCGGTAGGTCACGTCTTCTTCTACGTTGAAGTTCTTCAACAGGGCGACGCGCACACCTATTTTGACCGCGACGTGCCGCGGCAGCCAGAGTTCGTCGTTGACCCGGGTCTGGTCGAGCAACAGCCGCGACCCTTTGTGAATTCGCGCCAGAAACCAGCCCAGGGAAACGGTGTCGATGCATTCCGCATCCAGCTTGACCCATTGCGATTCAGTCTGGTCAATCCAGGCGCGGAAACGAAACTTGGGCAGGACTTTTGCCTCCCTTGAATGGGGCTGAAAATCGGGGCCAGGCTCGGCGTCGATGACGTAAGTCTCGCGCCCGTCAAGATTCTCCATGTCAATCAACCGGAAGTTATACGCGTCGGCAACTTCACCCACAAACTTGCGGGCGTCTTCGCGATTTTTCTGTTCCTCCGCCAGCCTCTTCTTGCGCTGTTCTTCGCTTTCATTCTTGCGCTTGTCGGTCACTTTCCGGATTCTCTCTTCTTCCTTGGCCGCGTCTTTTTCCGAGAGGGGGTTGTCGTCTCTTGCGATCAGGCGCTCAACTTGTTCTCCATAGAGGACCATGATCTCGTGCGTCTTCGATTCGCTGGATTTCACCTGTCCTTTCCCGTCGAGTCTGTGCTCCTCCTCGCGCTCGATGTAGGTGTACTCGCGTTGTTTCTTGTCATTCTCAATGTCTTTGTCGGCGGCCTGGCGAATGAGCGTGCGGATCTGGTCCTGGGAAAGCTGAGGCGCCGCCGGGTCGTGGGGTACGGGTTGTGCCGGGTGGTTCTGTGCGAGTGCAAACCATGACACCAGAATTAGAAAAAAGAGAGACGCCGCTTGCTTCATGGGATATATACACGCTCAAACCCGAATCAGTTCTCCGCAGTGTCTCCTTCAATCAGTTCTTGGCCGTCGTCTTGAACAGGACGACGATAAACCGCGCCGGATCAGCCGTCGCGTTCAGAAATGTAGACTTCCGCCCCGCCGGAATCCAGACTGCATCGCCAGACGACTTGCGTATTCTCTCGTACTCCCCGGCCTTCAGGTCGATGTCGGTGACCGGAATCAGCAGTTCCGGGCCCGGCGTCTCCGGCGGCGCCAGCGGATCGCGGGAAAGCAGTTGAACATCGCGTACGCTGGCTCCTCCCAGCAAAATCGAGTTCATGAACTTGGCGTGGGGATCGACCGGCGGACGTATTGAGATGGCGCCATAATCCCAGGTGCCGGTGTTGGCCTGATAGCCGTAGGAGGTAACCTTGGGATCGAGAAATTCGATGGTTACATTGCGATATTCACTGGTGCGGTCGTTGCGAATGCCGACTGCGCGTCCGCCAAGGTTGAAGCGCACATCGCCCCGGCTGAAGCGAAAACTCAAAATGTCCGAGTCGCCTTCCGGCCACATCACTACATCGCAATCGACCAGTGCGACCACCAGGAAATTGTGGTCATGCCGCGCCATGGTGCGCTCCAGAGGTCTGAGAGCGACCGCAAACACGCGCACCTGGTCGTTCGCTAGCAGTTGCCGGTAATGGAGCGCCGCGGCCATGTCCGGCGCGCTTTGAGCCCAGGTTATGGGTGCCAACAGCAACAGCATCGGCATCAGGAGTCGGGACTTCATGACCGAATTGTATTCCTGAGAGCAGGGACGGCAAATGTGCCGATCGGCATCGTAGATGCAAGCGCTGTCAGGGCAGGTCGGCGCTCGGAGGCCCCGAGCTCGGGTGCCGAACCAGCGTAGTTTCCATCCTCAAGAGCTGCGAGGCGTTTCGATCACGCTGTAACCGCTGTTCGTTTATCGTCCATGCGCCGGAATTGAGCACAGATCGCCTCGACGTTTGTAAGCAAGGCATCGCCCGCGAATTCGAGGCTGGCGATGGAACGTGCCGCCGCGTCGTTGTGGCCGCAGCCACAGGCGTCCGTAACCAGCACTGGAATGTAGCCAAGATCGGCGCCGTGCCGCACGGTTGGTTCAATGCCGATTTCCATGGCGACACCCACAATCGCAAACGCGTCAATGCCACAATCGCGCATAGCGATGTCCAGCGGAGTGCCTTCAAAAGCCGACATCATGATCTTGTCGAATACCGCCTCGCTGGGCAGCGGAGTCATTTCGGGAATCAGGTGAAAACCCGGCGAGTCCCGCAGGAACCAAGGCTTGACCTCAGGAACTGACGTCACCCGTTGCCAGGCCATAGCCATTCGCAATTGGGAGACTCCCATGAGTTCCTTGGGCAGGGACATGTGCCGCGTAAAGAAAACACGAACTCCAGCTTGGCGTGCGCTTTCCAGAACCTGAAGAACTTTGTCAGTGATCTCTTGCCCATTCTTGATCTGATTCATGATCCCGACTTGCATGTCATATACGACCAACCCCAGGCGCGTCGGATCACAAACATCTTCCAGCGTTTGCGGAATACTTAGTCCGAATGCCCGCTGCATGGTGAATTCCCCCAAGAGGTGATCGAGTCCCCATTCTACCGAAAGAGAGGGCCGAACTTACGCCAACACCACAATCGCTACGAAGTCTCACGGAGCGGTGCTGGAAAATCCATTCCTGCCACTACTTTCTACTTCATGCATGCCCCTTACGGAGTGGGCAGTTGCTCCTAAGAAATCCTGCTTCCCGCCACATCAGCCGGATTTCAGCGCCTTCCCCAGCACCTCGCCGCGATACAGCCTCTCATCCACACGATGCAGACGCTTAGCCATACCCGGGCACAGCAGCTTGTAGTGATGGATTTCGAACAGATAGTCCACGATGAACCAGACCGGTTTTTCCGTGGTCATCCATTGCAGATGGTCGAATCGGGCCAGGTTTACCGGCCGGGAGAATGTACGCAGGGTCCGCTCCCGCCGCAAGTTGAAATAGAGATTGAAAAAGCTCATGGCCAGCTCGCGCAAGGACCGATACACAGGTTCGCGATAACGGCAGCCGGTGTAGTTGGATTTCGCCACCACTCCCCAGTGGCCTTTTACCCGGTAAAGGGCGAGAACGTGGTCCGTGTCGTGTTCGGCCTCGAAATCCAGCAGCAGCGGGGGAAAGCCGTTCGCGCGCAGCGCGGCCGCGGCGAATATTGCCCCTTCCAGGCAGTGTGAAGTGTTTTCACGAAGTACGCGGCGGGGCGACCATGCGGTATCGGCGAGATGGTACGGCATGTCGTCGAGAAAGCGCTGGATTCCGTATGGATCTTTCAAGCTGCGCAGCTTGCGCCGTTCGGCGGGGGTGATGCTGGCTGTCTCTATCGGCTTGTTCATCCTCGATGGCAGTTTAGCTGATCAAAGCGAGAACAGCGTTAACCACCGAGGACACGGAGGACAGGGAGTCACGAATCGGGCGATTACGCAAACAACTCCGCCAGCTCGGACGGTTTGTCGAGCACTACATCCGGGTGAGTATCGTGCAGGGTATGGGGGGCGAAGCCGTAGGTCACGCCGCAGGTCCACATCCCCGCGTTGCGGCCGGTCAGGATATCAACGCCGGAGTCTCCCACGATCAGGGCATCCTGCGGCCCGGTCCCCATCTCCCGCAGGATGGTTTGCGCGCCCTCCGGATCGGGCTTCTTGCTGGGAAAGCTGTTGCCACCGTAAACTCGGGCGAAAAATTTACCCAGCCCCAGCGCTTCCACAATGGCCCGCGACGAGTTCACCGGCTTGTTGGAGAGCACCGCCATCTTGCGTGGCAGCCGGTTGTGTGAATTCCCAAGGGTCGCCAGCGCTGGCAATATCCCGTCGTACAAATGAGTGTGATCCAGCCTGTGTTCGCGATAGTAGGCGAGGAAGTAATCGAGGCCCGAGCGCACCAGCTTCGTGTCATTGGCTTGGTTGCCCAGGGCCCGTTCGATGAGCGCGGGCGCTCCATCCCCGACGTAGCTGGCAATCACATCGTCGGGCAGTTCAGGACGCTTCATATGCCGCAGTGTGGCATTGACCGAGTGCACCAGGTCCAGGCGGGAGTCAATCAGTGTGCCATCAAGATCGAAGATCAGGAGTCGGATGGTACCTGGATCGAATGGACGATTGAATTTGATCATGCAGAGGGTCTTACCGCCGAGTACGCCGAGCAAACAAGGAAAAGGTTCTCCGCAGCCTCGCCGTGCTGGGCGGTTGTTTTTTGAACTATTCAGTATATTCGGAAGTCTGCCGCGGATTTACAATGCAAAGGCATCTTGTACACTCGCATCTAAGGGAACCGGATGGCCACCACCAAGACTGACCCTAAATCGGCCGCTGTATCCGAACGCGATGTCAAGAAAGCCGGTAAGACCTATGAGGGTCTTTCCCGCGAACAGCTCATTGAAGCCTACCGCCACATGTACACCTCCCGGCGGTTGGACGACCGGGAGATCCTGCTCAAGCGCCAGCAGAAGATCTTTTTCCAGATCTCCGGCGCCGGCCATGAAGCCGTGGGCGTGGCTGCAGCTTTTGCCCTGAAAGCGGGCTACGACTGGTTTTATCCTTACTACCGCGACCGGGCGCTCTGTCTGGCTCTGGGCGCCACTGCCTACGACATGCTGTTGCAGGCCGTAGGTTCGGGAGACGATCCCAGCTCAGGCGGGCGGCAGATGCCTTCCCACTGGAGCCTTCCCGACCTCAACATCGTTACCGGTTCCTCGCCCACCGGAACGCAGATTCTGCAGGCTGTCGGCTGCGCCGAGGTCGGCCGCTATTTCGCAGCTCATCCTGATGCCGCCAGCAAAGCCACGGGCGATTACCGGGAGTTCAAAGACGTGAAGTTCCACGGCGACGAGATTACCTACGTTTCTCTGGGCGAAGGCACCAGTAGTGAAGGCGAGTTTTGGGAGTCGCTGAACACCGCTTCCAATTCCCGGCTGCCTATAATTTTCGTCGTCGAAGACAACGGCTACGCGATCTCCGTTCCGGTCGAGGTGCAGACCGCGGGGGGAAACATTTCTCGCCTGGTCAGCGGCTTTCCCAACTTCCACTTTGAAGAGGTAGATGGCACCGACCCAGTTGCCAGTTATGCGGCCTTCGTGCGCTCCGTAGCGCACAGTCGCGCCGGACATGGTCCGTCTTTTGTCCACGCGCACGTGATCCGGCCCTACTCCCATTCGCTTTCTGACGATGAACGCCTCTATCGGCCCGATGTCGAGCGTCAGCGGGATGCGCAGCGCGATCCCATCACCCGCATGCAAATGTTCCTCATCCGCGAGGGCATTCTCGACGAGAAGGGCATCAACCGCCTGGAAAAGCAGGTGGACGACGATCTGCAGGTTGCTGTTGACCGCGCGCTCGAGGCGCCCGCACCCTCGCCCGAGAAGGTGCTGCAGTATGTGTATTCGCCCAACCTGGATCCCATGTCGTCCGCCTTCGAAACCCAGCCGGCGCCGTCCAAGCTAGAGGTAGCGGCCCCGGATGGCAAGAAGCCGGCGCCCAAGACCATGGCCGATCTGATCAATGCTACGTTGCGCGACGAAATGCGCCGCGATGAGCGCGTTGTGATCTTCGGAGAAGACGTGGCCGACTGCAGCCGCGAGGAGTACCTCCAGCAGAAACTGGTCAAAGGCAAGGGTGGCGTCTTCAAGCTAACCGCCGGTTTGCAGATGGAGTTCGGTTCCGACCGCGTATTCAACTCACCGATCGCCGAGGCCAACATCGTGGGTCGTGCGACGGGAATGGCAGAGCGCGGACTGAAGCCCGTAGTCGAAATCCAGTTCTTCGACTACATCTGGCCCGCCATGATGCAACTGCGCAGCGAACTGCCCCTGATCCGCTGGCGCTCCTACAACACGTTTTCCGCGCCCTGCGTGATTCGCGTGGCCATAGGCGGTTATCTTACCGGCGGAGCCATTTATCACTCCCAATGCGGCGAGAGCGTCTTTACCCATATTCCCGGCCTGCGGGTTGTGTTTCCATCAAATGCGCTCGACGCTGCGGGCCTGCTACGTACCGCGATCCGTTGCGACGATCCGGTGCTCTTCCTCGAACACAAACGGCTTTATAGGGAAACCTACGGCCGCGCAGCGTATCCCGGCCCGGACTACATGGTGCCGTTCGGCAAGGCCAAAGTGGTGCAGGCGGGAACCGATCTCACGGTAATTACCTACGGTGCCGTGGTACCCAGGGCTTTACAGGCTGCACAGAAACTGGAGCGCGAGCATGGGGTCAAAGCGGAGTTGATCGATCTGCGCAGCCTGAATCCCTTCGACTGGGAGACCATTGAAGCCTCGGTGCAAAAGACCAACCGCGCGCTGGTGGCCTACGAAGACACCCTGAGCTGGGGCTACGGGGCGGAAATCGCCGCCCGCATCGCAGACCAGATGTTCGAGCATCTGGATGCGCCGGTGCGCCGAGTGGCCGCCATGGATGTCTTTGTCGCCTACCACCCGGACCTCGAAAATGCCATCCTGCCCCAGACCAGCGATCTATTCCAGGCCATGAAAGAGCTGTCGGAGTACTAGGTTCGTTGTAGCGCCGCCCACCCGGCGGCTGTCCTGCGGCCGTCCCGCCAGCAGGTGCGAGGGCAGGGATGTTCCCGCGACAGCCGGCGAGGGGCCGGCGCTACGAAGAAGGGTCGGTATTTGCAGCCAATTGCCCGTTTCCACCCCTTCCCGTCTGTCCAGATACCTGAGTAACGTCTCTAGTACTTTAGTTACGCAATGAGGGTACTGTTTGAACCGACTGTATAAACACCGCATTTAGTTGTATGTATGTTTTGCTAAGCTACTATCCCTAGTGTCACTGCGTAACTCCCGCCGAGGCACTTTCCAGAAAACAGGTATAAAACCCAGTAAAACCTGAAGATACGCCTTGACCTTGGCACTTTACCGGTTGATATATGCTCAGCACACCTAAATTCACTCGAACGCGATTTTGAACGAGGAATTTTCTCCCAAAGTTTGCCCAGCAGCTGGGAAACCGGCTGCGATACAGGGCCTGATCTGTGGAAAGGTTTGGAACTATGGCCGACTCGCGTGAAGTCATGAACATTCGCCAGGCGTCGCAGTACCTGGGGGTGAGTCCGGACACGCTTTACAAGTACGTAGGCGAGCAGAAGATTCCCGCTTTCAAGCTGGGCAACCGCTGGCGCTTCAAGAAGTCGAGGCTGGACCAGTGGATGGAAGAGAAGTCAAGCCAGATGGAAGCGAAAAGCAAGAAGAAACCGAAGGCAGCTGGTAAGGCTGCCGGGCAACCGTAAAAGGCGGGCACATGTTTGGATTGGGATCAAAAACGATTGTTGGTCTGGATGTGGGCTCTTCCAGCATCAAGGCTGTGGAGCTGAAGAAGGGGCGCAACGGCATCGAAGTGGCGCACTTGGGTCTGGAACCGCTGGCGCCGGATATCGTCGTCGATTCGATGATCGTGGATTCCGGAACGGTGTCGAGCGCGATCTCGAAGCTGTTCACCGACAACCAGATTAAAGCCAAGGCCGTGGCCACGGCGGTAAGCGGGCACTCGGTGATCGTGAAGAAGATCTCGCTGCCCTCGATGAGTGACCAGGAATTGGCCGAGACCATCCAGAAGGAAGCGGCCCAACATATTCCCTTCGATCTGGCAGATGTCAATCTCGACTACCAGATCCTTTCCGAAGACGCCGGCAACCCGCAGATGGACGTCCTGCTGGTGGCTGTCAAGAAAGACAAGATTCTCAACTACACCAACGTACTCTCGATGGCGGGCAAGACTCCGGCTATTGTGGACATCGATGCGCTGGCGCTGCAGAACTGCTACGAGTACAACTACGAACCCGCACCGGCACAAGTGGTGGCTCTGTTGAACCTGGGCGCGAGCGTGATGAACATCAATATTGTGAAGGGCACCACGCCGCTGTTCCCGCGCGACGTCAGCGTGGGCGGACACCAGTACACCGATTCGCTGCAGAAGGAACTGGACTTGAGCTTCGACGACGCCGAGTCCCTGAAGCTGGGCCACAAAGTGGGTACGGTGAGCGAAGACGCCAAGACGCCCATCCTGCAACAGGTGACCGAGATTATCGTACTCGAGATCCAGAAGACGTTCGATTTCTTCCGCGCCAGCTCGGCGGGAGAGCACATCGAGAAGATTTATCTGGCGGGCGGTTCCTCCAAGGTTCCAGGCCTGGTCGATGCGTTGCGCCAGGAGTTCTCGTTGCCGGTGGAGATCTTCAATCCGTTCCAGAAGATCGGCCTGCCGACCGAAGGTCCGGGAGTACAGCTGATTGAGCAGAATGCAGGCCAGATGGCAGTTGCGGTGGGTTTGGCCTTAAGGAGTTTTGAAGACTTATGATCCGAATCAACCTGCTGGGAGCACAAAAGGGAAAGAACAAGCGATCCGCCGCCTCGGCGGCCGCCGTCATGGAAGTGGGTGACGTAGGCTCTCCGAAGTTGAAGATCCTGGTGGTGCTGGTTCTGGCCGCCCTGGTCAACGTGGGCTACTGGTACCAGCTGGACAAACAGCACCGGGACATCGCCGCCAAGATGGAGGTGGCGATGCGGAAGAACGCCGAATTGGCCGACGTAAAGGCGCGTTATCTGGAGCGCCAGCGTGAAGCCGAGAACTATAAGCGCCGGGTTGATGTGATCGACCAGCTGCGGGCGGCCCAGGGCGGTCCAGTCAATCTGCTGAATACGATTGGCCAGACGGTGAATAGCACCGAAGCGGTCTGGCTGAACAGCATGAAGGACCAGGGCGCAAGTGTCGATATCGACGGCATGGCCCTGAGCACGGACGCGGTAGCCAGCCTGATCTCCAATCTGCAAAAGACCGGATACTTCAGCAACATCGAAATCAAAGAGACCTACCAGGACGATACCTATAAAGAAATGCAGGCATTCAACTTCACCTTGACCTGCTCGAAGGCGAAGTCCTAGGGAGGCGGAAAAATATGGCCAACTTTAACGAAATCTCGGGGATTAAACAGTGGGCAGCCGCAGTGGGTGTAGCGGTGTTGGTAACCGTCGCCCTGTACTTCACCCTGTTCAAGAGCCAGCGCGAAACCAACGCGGCGGCACAGGCCGCCCTGGACACCAAGCTCCGTGAAAATGCGGAACTGGAATCCTACCGGCCCAAGCTGGTGGATATCGAGCGCCAGCTGGCCAGCCTCAAGCAGCAGCTGGAAATCGAGCGCAAGATCGTTCCTGACGAGAAGGAAGTGCCGGGCTTCATGAAGATGATGAACGCAGAGGCCATGAGGGCCGGGGTCGAACTGCGGCGCTACACGGCCAAGCCAACTGCGGCGAAAGATTTCTACACCGAAGTGCCCTTCGAGATGGAACTCGATGGCCCGTACTACTCGATGCTGAATTTCTTCGACCGAGTAGGCAAGCTGGAGCGCATCGTGGATGTCTCGGGCCTACAGGTGGCAACCACCAAGAAGCCAACCGACGCCAAGGCGAAGCATACGTACCAGTACGCGCCGAACGAGAGCGTTGTGGCCACCTGCACAGCGACCACATTCTTCAGTCACGACATGGATCCATCGGGCAGTGCTGCCGGAAGACCCGGTCAGCCCGCGCCGGTGAAAAAGCAGGGGACCATATGAAGCTGACGACTGGAATTGTTTTCCTGGCGATGGTTGCGGGAACTGCCTGGGCGCAGAACCCCGCAGTCATCAACAACACGAGGGACACGCTGCAGGCCGTTCCGCAGAAACCAGCGGTCGCCTCGAACGCAGCCTTGTCGGCCTCACAGCGAGGGGGCGCGGCCAATCCAGCCATGCCTGCCAGCAGCCCGGCCAAGAAAACTGCCGGCGCCTCGGCGGCCAAGATTTCTGCCCAGTCGGTCGCGCCCAAAGCCAAGCCTGTAGCGGCGCACCAGAAAGCACAGCCCAAACAGCGGATTGAGGTCGAGAACCAGAAGAAACCCGCGGAACCGAAAACGGATGTGCCCAAGCAGGTCAATCTCAGCAGCCGACGGGATCCTTTCATCAGCCCGGTGGTCAATCGCAGCATGGCGGGTTCGGGCTGCGCTACCGGCAAGCGCTGCCTGGCTATCGATCAGATCAACCTCAGGGGCGTGGTGAAGGCTGACTCCGGGATGATCGCGGTCGTGGTCAACAGCCTGAACAAGGCGTATTTCTTGCGCGAGAACGATCCGGTGTTCAACGGCTTTGTGGTAAAGATCACCGGCGATTCGATCATTTTCAAGGAAACGGTTCAGGACCGCCTGGGCAAGCCGCTAACCCGGGAAGTGACCAAGAAGATTACGACGTCGGCAGTCTAGGCCGGCGATGGGATTGGCCGGGAACCCGGCAGAAACGAATCTTGCTAGAAAGATCACGGGGCGAGCCAAGCGCAAGGCCCGTGGGGAGAGCGAAATGCGAAAGCAATTTCTGACTGTTTTACTGCCGGTGCTGGTAGTGGTACTCATTACCGCCTCGGCGCAGACGCAGAGCGCGGGCACAGACGCTCCGATGCACGCCGCGCTGCAGAAGGTCAACGTCGTGCGCACCGGCGACGGCTTCAGCGTTGAGATCAGCGCCCGCGGAGCGGTTAAGCCGCGGCTGAGCACACTGGACAGCCCAGCGCGCATCGTGGTCGAACTGCCGAATACGGTAGTGGCGACCTCGCGCGGCCACATCAGCGTTGACGGCGACGGAGTCAAGGACGTCCGGATCGGAATGGCCGGCGAGAGCACTCCGACGACTCGCATCGTGGTCGATCTGACCAAGGCGTGCCGCCACGAGCTGGTGCCGGGCAGCGATAACACGCTGGTCCTGAAGCTGTACACCAAGGCTTCGGCCGCGCAGCCCATCGTGACTGCCAAGAATGAAGTCGCAGTCGCGCCGCCGGTCGCCGAGATCGTCGCTCCCGCCAAGGAAGCCAAGCTGATCGAGACTTCGTTTACCCAGACTCCGCTGACCCAGGCCTCGCTGACCCAGGCCTCGGCTCGCGCCACGGATTTCGCGTTTATCGAACCTTCTTACTCTCCTAAGGCCGCGTCCGACGATTCCAAGTCGGCCGCGATTGAACCCTCGGCCCGGGCCACGGCGGCCGCCGGAAAGTTTGCCGCCAGACCCGAGGGCAACCTGTTGCCCCAGGCCAGCGCCGCCATGCAGTCCGGCGCCGTTCAACCTGCGGTCAACATGGCTGCCGAGCAGAAGGTGCAAGCCGCGCAACAGCCCGCCATCACCGGCCCGAAATACACCGGCGAGCCCATCTCAGTGAATTTGAAGGATGTGGACCTGAAGGACTTCTTCCGCCTGATCCACGAAATCAGTGGACTGAACGTCGTTCTTGACCCCAACGTCAAAGGCACTCTCACCATCGTCCTCGACGACGTACCGTGGGACCAGGCGCTAGACATCGTCCTGAAGAACAACGATCTGTCGCGGCAGCTCGAAGGCAACGTACTCCGCATCGCGACCGTGGAAACCATGCGCAAGGAAGCCGAGTCACGGCGCGCCCAGGTGGAAGCCGAAGCGCTGGCGGTGGACAAAGTTACGGTCACCCGTTTTCTGAGCTACGCGCACTCCAAGGATATCGTCCCCACGGTCAAGAATTTCCTCACCCAGCGCGGAGATGTCATCTCTGACGACCGCACCAACGCCCTGATCATCCAAGACATTCCCTCGGTGATGCCGGGCATTGACCGGCTCCTTACCCAGCTTGATCGCAAGACTCAGGAAGTCGAAATTGAAGCCCGCGTCGTGGCCGCAACCCGCAGCTTCGCACGCGATATCGGCACCCAACTTGGTTTCGGCTGGGGCAATGGACCCAGCGCCGTTGGCGGCGCTTCGTCCGTAGGCACTTCGCCGACGTCAGTCTTCGGCCTAAAGCCGCAGTATCCGATCGTTGGAACTTCGGTACCTTCGCCCACCACCGGCCAGCAGATTCCGCTCTTCTCGAACTTGCCGGTCACCAGTCCGAACAGCGGCATCTCCTTCGTTAACGCCAGCAACAATGTGCGCATCGACGCCGTCCTTACCATGGCTGAGTCGCGCGGATTGCTGAAAATCCTGTCCCGTCCGCGGGTAGTAACTCAGAACAATATTCAGGCTCTGGTTCGCCAGGGCGTGCGCGTACCCATCGTAACCCAGGCGCAGCTAGGCGGACCACCCACCGTGACCTACGTGGATGCGTTCCTGCGTTTGACCGTCGTTCCACAGATCACATCGGAAGGCACCATCTTCCTGAACGTGGATGTGGAAAATACAAGTCCCGACTTCGGCCATACGGTGCAGGGCAACCCGACGTTGATCACCCAGCAGGCCACCACTCAGGTCCTCGTGACCGACGGTGGCACGGTGGTCATCGGTGGCGTTATCCAGACCCAGAACTCAGTCAACATCTCGCAGGTGCCGTTGTTGGGAAATATTCCGTATCTGGGCAACCTGTTCAAGCGGCAAAGCGTCAGCACCTCCAACCAGGAGCTGATATTCTTCATTACCCCGCGCATCATTCAGACCTAGCACAAGGTAGAAGTAAGACAGCCGCCGGCCTCCTGAAACACTCAAGGACCGGCGGTTTTGTTTTGTGACGCGCCCGCACAGCCCCGCACAGCCTCCTTGTTCCTGCCTGCTAGACTTCAGGCATGGACCATAAAGGCCGCCGACTGCGTCTGCAAAAAGCTCTACCGGCTCATGGTCTGGACGGGTTGCTGGTCACCCATCTTCCCAACATTCGCTATCTCTGCGGATTCACCGGCAGCGCTGGCGCTCTGCTGCTCACCCAAGCTGGCAGCGTGTTTTTTACCGACGGACGTTACACGGTGCAGGCGCGCGCCGAAGTGAAAGCCGCAAAGCTCGTCATCGCCAGCAAAGCGCCGCTGGCTACAGCCGCCGCGTGGCTGTCGGCGCACCAGCAGGGCGGCGCCCGTCGCGCGGCCCCTTTCAGAGTCGGTATCGAGAGCGAACACATGACGGTGGCTGCTCGATCCCTGCTGGCCGGCACTCTCCCCTCAAACTTCCGGTTGCGCCGGGCTCCCGCTCTGGTCGAGAAGGCCCGCATGGTAAAGGACAGGAACGAGATTCAATGCCTGCGATCCGCCGTAATTCTAGGCGCCAGCCTCTTCGATCGGGCGCTCGACGTCATCCGCCCGGGCGTCCGCGAAGCCGAGGTCGCCGCAGAGATGGAATACGCGGCCCATAAGGCCGGGGCACAGGAAATGTCGTTTACCACAATCATCGCCTCGGGAAGGCGCTCGGCGCTGCCGCATGGACGGGCATCGCAAGCTGCCATCCCGGGGCAGGGATTCGTGGTCTGTGACTTCGGTGTTATACTTTCGGGTTATTGTTCCGACATGACCCGCACCGTATATGTGGGTCACCCCTCTGCGCAGGCCCGCGGAGTTTACCGGGCGGTGAAGCAGGCGCAGCAGGCTGCAGTGGACGCCGTGCGGCCGGGAATCAGCGTAGGTGAAGTCGACCACGCCGCCCGCAAGTCATTGCAAAAAAGTGGCTTAGCTAAATATTTCACGCATTCGACGGGCCACGGCGTAGGCTTGGAAATCCATGAGGCGCCCCGCGTTGCTGCCGGGCAGAATGAGGTTCTGCAGGCGGGCATGGTCATCACCATCGAACCTGGAGTTTATGTTCCCGGCAAGTGGGGCCTGCGCATTGAAGACATGGTTGTGGTCACGGAACGCGGGTGCGAGGTTTTGACACCCACAAGCAAGGAACTCGTAACGATTTGAAACGGCGGTAATCTTCCTGACAGCGGGAGTTGTTGCGGCAGTTGGTTGTGCCTTTCCGGCGGGCGCCCAAGAAGGCAGAAGTCGGTCCCACCGCATAAAGATGAATCAGAAAGAGCTAAAGGAACTCATAGAGTTCTTAATCGAGAAAGACATCGCTGAGTTTGAACTGGAACGCGGTGATGTCAAAGTGCGGATCAGACGCGGGAGAGAGCCCGTGGCCTCGGCATCCGCCCCGGACACCCGCTTCTTTACCGTGCACGCGGCCCCGCCTGCCGCGCCCGAGCTCGGTAATTCCCCGGTCCCGGGGACTGTGCCCGCGCCGCCAGCTGTTCCCGAGAAACCGCCGGCACCTGAGGAAGGATTGCACATTGTGCGCTCCCCCATCGTGGGCACGTTCTACGAATCGCCCTCCCCCGGATCTCCGCCTTTTGTGAAGCCCGGAGACATCGTCGAAGCCGGCCAGATTTTGTGCATTGTGGAAGCCATGAAGCTGATGAATGAAATTGAGTCCGACGTGGCGGGAGAGATCGTGAAGAAGCTGGTCGCGAACAATGCGCCGATCGAGTACGGGCAGGAGTTGTTCGCCATCCGCCCGCAGAAGTAGTCCGAGTGGTGACAACCCCCTTTTTACCACGGAGACACGGAGACACGGAGAAAACCAAGGGAATAGGAAAAACCTCGATAGCGAGATATTTCGATTTTGTGTAATGTTTTACTTTTCCTCTTTCCTCCGTGTCTCCTTGGTAGAAAGGGCTTGTCCTCGTGTTTTGCTTGCCGCACGAATCTAGCGCATGTTCAAGAAAATCCTGATCGCCAATCGCGGAGAGATTGCCCTGCGGGTCATCTGCGCCTGTAAAGAGCTGGGCATCCGCACGGTGGCGATTTACAGTGAGGCGGACCGCAACTCCCTGCACGTGCGTTTTGCCGACGAAGCTATCTGCATCGGCCCGCCGCAGTTGGCGCAGAGCTATCTCAACATCCCTTCGGTGATCAGCGCGGCGGAAATCGCCAACGTAGACGCCATCCATCCCGGCTACGGTCTGCTGGCGGAAAATGCCAACTTTGCGGAAGTCGCCGAGACCTGCAATATCAAGTTCATCGGTCCGCCTCCCGAAATCACCCGGCTGATGGGCGAAAAAGAAAAGGCCCGGGCGGCAATGAAGCGCGCGGGAGTTCCCATTCTCCCCGGCTCGGAAGGAATTCTGGCCAGCGACGGTGAGGCCATGGAGTGGGCCCGCCAGGTCGGGTTTCCCGTGATCATCAAGGCGTCGGCGGGCGGTGGCGGGCGCGGCATGCGCATCGTGCGGAGCGAACAAGAGCTTCCGGCCTTGTTTAAGGCGGCGTCATCCGAAGCCGCGGGGGCTTTCGGCAACGGCGATCTCTACATGGAAAAATTCGTGGAGCGGCCCCGCCACATTGAATTCCAGATCCTGGCCGACCAGTACGGCAACGTGGCCAGCCTGGGCGAGCGCGAGTGTTCTATCCAGCGCCGTCACCAGAAGCTGCTGGAGGAGTCGCCCTCTACCCAGGTGTCGCCCGAAATGCGCGACCAGATCGGGCAGGTGCTCTGCAAGACACTTTCCGACGTGGGCTATGTGAACGCGGGCACCATCGAGTTCCTGATGGATGAAGACCGCAAGCTCTATTTCATCGAGATGAACACGCGCATCCAGGTGGAGCATCCGGTCACGGAGATGGTCACAGACGTCGACCTGGTGAAGAGTCAGATCTTGCTGGCTGCGGGCGAGCGCCTGGAGAACGTGCTGCACGGCCCCATCCTGCATCGCGGACACGCCATCGAATGCCGCATCAATGCCGAGCATCCGGAGAAGTTCACGCCGTCGGCAGGCAGAATTACTACGTTCAATCCTCCGGGCGGTACCGGAGTCCGGATCGACACCGCTGCCTACGCGGAAGGCGTGATCCCGCCTTACTACGACTCCCTGATTGCTAAGCTGATCGTGCGCGGCAAAGACCGCGCCGAAGCGGTTTCCCGCATGAGCCGCGCTCTCGAGATGTTCATCATCGAGGGTATTTACACGACTATTCCGCTGCACCGCAGAATTCTCGCCGATCCCGATTTCCGCGCAGGGAGCGTGGACACCACGTTCATTGAAAGATTTCTGGCGCCCAGCAAGACTGAGACGACGGCAGAGGGACCGAGGGGGAAGCGGGAAGTGGCCTCGAAAACGTAGGCTCGATGCAATCGTGCCACAGTTCCCGATGGGAAGGGCGCGACTTCTGGCGTGCGTGCCGTGATTCCGGACGGGAACGGCACGACTTTAGTCGTGCCGTTAGGCCGAAAGGAGTCCGGCTTCAGCCGCTGCGGTTTGCTTTTTCATCCCGCAGCACGATTCTCGCGCAACCCCTACTCGTGACGCTTGTACGCATCCGATGACCCTGCTACCTCGGCTTTACGCTATCCTCGACAGCTCCCACTTCCCGGATACCGAAGCTCTCTGCCGATCCGCCAGCGAACGGGTCGCGGGCGGAGTGACCCTACTGCAATATCGCAATAAATCCGGAAACGCGCGGCAAACCCTGGAGCAATCCATCGAACTCAGGGGCCATCTGGGCACTTCCGTCAAACTAATCATGAACGACCGTGCGGACTTATGCCTGGCCGCCGGCTTCGATGGAGTCCACATCGGGCAGGACGACCTGTCGCCTGCTGGCGCAAGAGCAGTGATCGGAAAAAGTCTCTGGCTGGGCGTTTCCACCCACAATCCCGAACAACTCGCCGCTGCTGACAAGACTACGGCAGACTATCTCGCGATCGGACCAGTGTTCGCAACCGCAAGCAAGGCGAATCCCGACCCCATAATTGGCCTTGAGGGCGTGCGCCAGGCCAGAACGTTGACTCGCAAGCCCCTGGTGGCAATCGGCGGGATAACCCGTGAAAACTGTCGATCAGTCATCGAGGCTGGAGCGGACTCAGTCGCGGTGATATCCGACTTGATACGGGAGCCGCGCAAATCAGCAGAGGAATTTTTTCGGATATTGAGGTAAAGTCCCCATTAAGTTTGGCCGCCGAGGGCGAGACGCCCCTCGCGACAGCCGGCGGGATGCCGGCGCTGCACCAAGCGATCAGGAGGGCTGTGAGTACCGAGACCAAGCGACCCACGCCAGCAGTTACCACTGACTGGGACCTCCACAGCCGACAAGATAAAGAACTCGTAAAGGGCCTGGGACTGACCAGCGCCACCATGCTGGTCATGGGTTCCATGATTGGCTCTGGCATTTTTATTGTTTCCGCCGAAATCGCTCGCGAGGTCGAGTCACCGGCTTTGCTTATCGGGGCCTGGCTGGTGACGGGCTTCCTGACCATCGTCGGGGCCCTGAGCTACGGTGAACTGGCCGCCATGATGCCGCGTGCGGGCGGTCAATATGTCTACCTGCGGGAGGCGCTCGGGCCGCTCTGGGGATTTCTCTACGGCTGGACGCTTTTTCTGGTGATCCAGACTGGAACTATTGCTGCGGTCGGCGTGGCCTTCGGCAAGTTTCTCGGCATTTTCTTCCCCTCGATTTCTTCCTCGAACTGGATCGTGCACTTCTGGAAAGTGCCTCCCATACATATCGGCCCCATGGTCCTGGGAAACATGGAAACCGGGCTGAGCACGCAGAACCTGGCCGCCATTCTGGTGGTGGCGGCGCTGTCGGTCATCAATATCTTCGGCCTGAAGACCGGCGCATTGATTCAAAACGTATTCACCTTCGCCAAGGTTTCCGCATTATTGGGTCTGGCGCTGCTGGGACTGTTGATCGGGCGCAATGCGCAGGCTCTCGCGGCAAATTTTCAGGGAAACTTCTGGCATAACGCCAGCCTGGGCGCGCAACACGCGGTGCAGGTGGGAGTGGGCGGTCCCACTGTGCTGGTGGGCACGCTGACCATTCTCGCGGTCGCGCAGGTGGGATCGCTCTTCTCCGCCGACGCCTGGAACAACGTGACCTTTACCGCCGGCGAGGTGAAGAACCCCAGGCGCAATCTGCCCCTGTCGTTGGCCCTGGGCACCGGCGTGGTCATCGCGCTGTATGTTGCCTGCAATTTCATCTACCTGAACATCCTGCCGCTGGATGGCAATCCGGCGGGCGCGACCATCCTGGAGCGCGGTATTAAATACGCCACTGAAGACCGAGTGGGCACAGCGGTCATGTCCCAGATGCTGGGCGCTACGGGGGGAACGCTGATGGCCATTGCCATCATGCTTTCCACGTTCGGTTGCTGCAATGGCCTGATTCTGGCGGGCTCGCGCGTCTACTATGCCATGGCGAAGGACGGACTATTTTTCAAGAGCGTGGCCAAACTGCATCCCACCTACAAAACCCCGGCCGTCTCTCTCATGGTGCAAATGGTGTGGACGTGCATCCTGTGTGTCTCCGGCAGTTACGGGCAACTGCTCGACTACATCATCTTCGCGGTGCTGGTTTTTTACATCCTTACCATCTTTGGCTTATTCGTCCTGCGACGCACACGTCGGAACGTTGAACGCCCGTATCGGGCGGTTGGTTACCCGGTGCTTCCGGCAATTTATATTGTGATGGCTTTATTTATCGATGTCGTACTATTACGCTACAAGCCGCAGTTCACGTGGCCGGGACTGATCATTGTGCTGCTGGGAATTCCGGTGTATTTCTTGTGGTCGCGGCGTTCCGGTGACGAAATCGCAGCTGGGTCTTAGCAATTTCTGCGGCTTCGAATGGTTTTGGGAACGGCAAGACCCGGGAAGGGCACGACTTCAGTCGTGGCGCAACTTTTGATAGTAGCGCCGCTTTTAAACCGCTGCGTTTGCTGTCTCGACCCGTAGCCCGTTAAGATCGCGAGTTTCAAGATCGAAGGAGAAACCAAGGGATGGCAAATCTCTGGGCTAGAAAGCCGATGAAGATGCTCTTGGCGGAAGCCGGGGAGTCGGGCGAACGCAGCCTAAAGCGAACGCTCGGACCCTTCCAACTTACCGCATTGGGAGTAGGCGCGGTCATCGGTGCCGGCATCTTTGTCCTATCAGGTCTGGGCGCGCACTATGCGGGGCCGGGCCTCATGCTCTCGTTTGTCCTGTCGGGAACGGGATGCGCCTTCGCGGCTCTTTGCTACGCGGAATTCGCCGCCATGATTCCCCTGGCCGGCAGCGCGTATACCTATGCTTACGCCACTCTGGGCGAGCTGTTTGCGTGGATTATCGGATGGGACCTCACCCTTGAATACGCCATGGGAGCGAGCACGGTGTCTTCCGGCTGGTCCAACCACTTCATCGAACTTCTTGATATTTTCCATATCAAGATGCCGCTATGGTTGGCCTACGACCACTGGACGGGTTTGCGCGCCGCTGAAAATATTGTTGCCCGGCAGATGGCGCAGGCTTCGGATTCCTCCCTTCTCCCCGGCACTCAGGCTTTTCTCAATAAAGTATCCGACATTATAGCGGCGCAGTCTCCGCAACTCCTGCAGGCGGCGCACGACCGGTTGAATGCCCCCACAATTTTCGGAGTCGAGGTGGGCTGGAACATGCCGGCCTTCGTGATTGCCCTGATCATCACGGCCATACTCGCCATCGGCATCAAAGAGAGCGCACGCTTTAACTCCACCATCGTCGTTATCAAGGTTTCGGTGGTGCTGTTCGTGATCGGTCTGGGCTTCCGTTACGTGAGCGCCACCAACTGGGGTGGAGACTGGAAGACGTTTGCGCCCATGGGATTTTCGGGCATCGGAGCAGGCGCGGCCTATATCTTCTTCGCCTACATCGGATTTGATGCGGTCTCCACCACCGCCCAGGAAGCCAAGAACCCGCAGCGCGACTTACCTATTGGAATCATTGCTTCCCTGTTGGTTTGCACCGTGCTCTACATTCTCGTGGCCTCGGTGCTCACCGGGATGGTGCCGTGGCGCGAAGTGAATATCGAAGCCCCGATCGCCCGAGCTTTCATGGATCGGGGATTGACCGGCGCCTCCCACATCATTACACTCGGCGCGCTAGCCGGACTGACCAGCGTAATGCTGGTCATGCTTTTGGGGCAGACTCGCGTTCTCTACTCCATGGCCAACGATGGCCTGCTGCCCAGGAAATTCTTTGCCGACATTCATCCCAAATGGCGCACGCCCTGGAAAAACACCATTCTGGTGGGATTGCTAGCTGCCGTAGTGGGAAGTCTGGTGCCCATCGACGATATCGGGAAGATGGTGAACATTGGCACCTTGCTGGCATTCGTGATCGTTTGCATCGCAGTGATAATGCTGCGGCGGACAGATCCAGATCAGCCGCGTCCTTTCCGGACACCTTGGGTGCCGGTGGTGCCCATTCTCGGCGTCCTCTTCAATGGCTACATGATGATCCGATTGGGTGGGATCAACTGGCTTCGCCTGATCATCTGGCTGGCCATCGGGCTGGTTGTGTATTTCACCTACGGCCAGAAGCACAGCAAAGTGCAAGCGCTGCCGGAGAACTCTGGAAAGTAGAGAGCCGAGGTCGGAGACGGATGTTCGAAGGGCCTTCCGCACACCACGGAGGGCCGCTTTGTTTTATAGTCGGTCATTGATGCTCGTCGATAGTCGAACTCGCGCCAAGCCTGGCTGGCGAATCGAATAACGACCAACGACCAATATGAAAATCGTCACTGCTTCCGAAATGCGTGAAATTGACCGCGTCACCAGCGAGCGTTTCGGCGTTCCATCGCTGACGCTGATGGAAAACGCAGGCGCGGCGGTGGCGACGTTTGTGGCAACA
>CATPBJ010000035.1 GCA_955652395.1 uncultured Terriglobales bacterium
GTTACATCCAGGTAGACGCTTTCAACAAGGGCAAGGCGCAGGAAGTCGCGGCCAAAGTCCGGGCGCTGCAGAAGTCCGGAGCCAAAAAGCTGATTCTCGATCTGCGCAATTGCGCCGAGGGTGACGAATCGGAAGGCATCGCGGTTGCCAATTTGTTCCTCAATCATGGAACGATCACGTATTTGCAAGGCCAGAAGTTTCCTCGTGAGGCCTTCAATGCTGATGCTTCAAAGGCAATCACCAACCTGCCCCTGGCCGTGCTGGTGAACAAGGGGACCGCCGGACCCGCGGAAATCGTGGCTGCCGCGGTGCTCGAGAATGCGCGTGGAGATGTTGTCGGCGACAAGACTTTTGGCGATGGCTCCGTCCAGAAAACGATCCCGCTCCCCGACGGCTCGGCGCTGATTTTGTCGATTGCCAAGTACTATTCGCCCGGCGGCAAGGCCATCCAGGACAGTGCAGTCACGCCGAGCGTCGTGGTCGCGGATAGCGACGATGACGCAGCGCTGCCCGACGCTGACGACAACGCGGCTCCGGCGGACGAAGAAAAGAAGCAGCCCCCGCAGCAGGACGAACAACTGCACAAGGCGATTCAGGTGCTGAAAAGCAAGACCAGTTAGTACTGGTCGATAGGCTTTAGTCGTTGGTTCTGATCGCGCGCCCCTGGGCGCGCGATTTTGTTTGGGTGTCAGGCTTGTTCGTCTACGTCTCCGACTGTGTCTACCCACAATGCGAGCTTGCCGTGGGCTTATGTGATGAAGGATGACAATTGGAAATGGTGGTGGGGTCCCGCGGCGATGACTTCGAGACCGCCGGCCGATAAGACGGTCCAATGGCTCTTGGATGGCGATCCGGCCATCCGATGGCAGACCTTGCGTGACCTGGTCGGGGCCGCGGAACGCACTGCGGAACGAGAGCGTAAAAAGGTATATCGCGAAGGGTGGGGAGCTCGTCTGCTCGCCCGGCAGGATCCCGGGGGCATGTGGGCACGCGGGCAGTCGTCGGACGGCGGGCGTTACTCGGCCCAAATGGACCTCGACGACCTACCCCATGCTGATGCTCCGCGACTTTGGTTTGCCCCCCGGCAGCCAGCAGGCACGAAAGGCTTGTGGGCTGCTTCTCGATGCTGGACTGCAGCGCGACCGCGGTATCAACTATGGCGTCTGGGCAAAATGGATAGGTCGGAGCGAGACGTGCGTCACGGGAATGGTCCTTTCGATCCTCTCGTACTTCGAATATGAAGACCCTCGGCTCGACACCATTGCCCGCCACCTGCTAGAGCGACAGATGACAGACGGCGGATGGAATTGCCGGCGACCAGAGGGTGCAACTCATGCTTCGGTCCACACGACCATAAGCGTACTCGAGGGCTTGCGATATTACGTACTGCACCGTAGACCCGAACCTCGAGGACGCGAACTTCGGGCAGTGTACGCCGCCCAGCGTCGCGGCCGTGAGTTCCTTCTGGTGCATCGTCTCTTCCGGTCGCACCGCACCGGCGAAATCATCAAACCTGCATTCATTCGGTTCTCGTTCCCCCCTCGGTGGCACTACGACATCCTTCGCGCCCTCGACTATTTCCAAGCCGTCAACGCGCCTTACGACCAACGCCTTGCCGAGGCGATCGACATCGTTCATCGCAGCCAGCGAGCCGATGGCCGTTGGCCCTTACAGAACCGCTACCCAGGCAAGACGTATTTCGAACTGGAGCGACTCGGTGCGGCCAGTCGTTGGAATACTCTGCGCGCGCTGCGAGTGCTGAAGTGGTGGGAACAGGTTGAAGGACGAACGTCAAGCAAACTCCGACTTGATTCCGAACCAGCGCGCATCTTGATTTGAACAGGGTGATGTAAACCGCGCTCCCGCCTGCACGGTTTGACCCACTCCGCACCCTCCAATAAACTGAAGATTCCGCAAACAGTACAGGCTCTAGCCTATGTCAGACAGCATCCATGTCAAGCTTCCTGACGGGACCGTGAAAGATGTCCCCAAGGGGACGACCGCGCTCGATATCGCGAAATCAATCGGCCAGCGGCTGGCCGATGCGGCACTCGCGGCCAAAACCAATGGCGATCTCATCGACCTTACCAGGCCACTGGAGAAAGACACGGATCTTCGCCTGCTGACCGATCGCGATCCCGAGGCGCTCGAAGTGTACCGGCACTCGTCCGCTCATCTGCTGGCCGCGGCGGTGCTGGAATTATTTCCCGAGACCAAGCTGGGCCACGGGCCGCCAACGGATACTGGATTCTTTTACGATTTCTATCGTCCTACTCCGTTCACGCCGGAAGACCTGCAGAAGATCGAGAAGAAGATGCAGGAACTGGTGCAGCAGGACATTCCCTATGCGCGCGAATTTCTGCCGCGCAACGAGGGCCTCGCGAAGTTCAAGGGCGAAGGCGACTTCATGAAGTGCCACTTCATCGAGCAGTTCACCAAGCCCGATGAAAAAATTTCGATTTACAAGACGGGGAAATTTCTCGATTTCTGCCGCGGCCCGCACATTCCTTCGACCGGCAAGATCAAAGCCTTCAAGTTGCTGAACATTGCCGGCGCTTACTGGTTGGGAGACGAGAAGAACCCGCAACTGCAGCGCATTTATGGGACATCATTTTTCTCGAAAAAAGACCTCGACGATTTCCTGAACAAGCAGGAAGAGGCCAGGAAGCGCGACCACCGCGTGCTGGGCCAGCAGCTCGACCTGTTTTCCATCCAGGAGCTGGCGGGGCCGGGGCTGATTTTCTGGCATCCCAAGGGCGGGATCATCCGCAAAGAGATGGAAGACTGGATGCGCTCCGAGTATCTGAAGCGCGGCTACTCGCTGGTGTACACGCCGCACGTGGCGCGGCGGCAGTTGTGGCAGACCTCGGGGCACGAAGGCTATTACGCGCAGAACATGTTCGACGTCATGGAGCTCGACGACGCCGAATACCGCATGAAGCCCATGAATTGCCCGTTCCACATCCTGATTTATAAAGACTCGCTGAAATCGTATCGTGACCTGCCGGTGCGCCTGGGCGAACTGGGGACGGTGTATCGCTACGAGCGTTCGGGCGTGATGCACGGCCTGCTGCGCGTGCGCGGCTTCACTCAGGATGATGCCCATATTTTCTGCACTCCTGAGCAAATTGAAAAAGAGATCGCCGATTGCGTCGAGTTTGCCCGCGATGTGCTCAAGGACTTCGGCTTTGATAGATTCCAGACCGAGCTTTCCACCTGGAACCCTGCTGATCGCAAAAATTTCGTGGGCAGCGAGGAGCAGTGGAACCTGGCCACGAGTTCGCTCGAGAAAGTTCTCAAGCAACTGAACATCGAATACACGACCATTCCGGGCGAAGCGGCCTTCTACGGGCCGAAGATTGACATCAAACTGGTGGACGCCATCGGACGCCTGTGGCAGCTCTCCACGGTTCAGTTCGATTTCAATCTACCGCAGCGCTTTGATCTCGAATATGTCGCCGAAGACGGATCGCGCAAGCAGCCGGTAATGGTGCACCGTGCTTTATACGGATCCGTCGAGCGCTTCTTCGGTGTGCTGATCGAGCACTATGCGGGCGCATTCCCAGTTTGGCTCTCGCCGGTACAGGCGGTGATGATCCCGATTTCCGAGCGCCACGCGGAGTACGCCAACCAAGTTGCTTCACAATTAAAAGAGGTAGGCGTTCGCGTGGAAGTCGATGCCCGGAACGAGAAGATGAACGCCAAGATCCGCGAACACGCGATGCAGAAAGTCCCGTTCCTGCTGGTGGTCGGCGATAAAGAGGCCGAGGCCGGCAAAGTGAACGTCCGCACCCGCGGGAAAGAGAAAACGGAAGATATGCCGGCGGCAGAGTTCGTGGAGAAGATCAGGAAGCTGATTGCAGAGAAGAGCGCCAGCCTGTAAGCCCTCCCAAATGGGCACGGTCCAGGGTTGGGCCAGCTGTCCCACCTGCCCAGCGGGAATCTCCCACATCTTCAGCGCGATTGCAAACCGCACCTCTTGACTTTTTTTCACTATCTATGAGCGATCGATACTGCCTGACTGGGCTCGCACGATCGTGATGGATACCTCTCTGCGCGGCAATCAGTGGAGGTTTGACCTACACGCGGCTGTCGTGATGCCTGATCATGTTAACAGGTCTTTTACTCTGCTCGTTGACGTTGAGAGGTCAGAGGTGTTTTCCTTGCGAGAATTACCCAGGCGATCAAGGGCACCTCAGCGCATTTGATAAACCGCCAGCACGGTGGACCAGGACGTGTATGGCAGAAAGAATCGTTCGATCGAGTCTCGTGCGTTTCGGAGAAGCTTGATGAAAAGACTGCTTACATTTTGGATCATCCTGTGAGGAAGGGATGGGTGGATTCTCCAGAGAAATATCGCTGGGTGTGGGTGGTGCCGGCGTTGGAGCCGAGCTTCGCTCGGCCGGGCAGCTGAGGACACCTGCCATGCAGATCGTCGGCGTCATTTCCGATACTCATGGGCTGCTTCGTCCTGAGGCTCTTACCGCCCTGTGCGGGTCCGATTACATCATTCATGCCGGGGATATTGGCGATGCCGCGATCTTGAAAGAGCTGGCCAAGATTGCACCTGTTAGTGCGATTCGCGGCAACGTAGATCGCGAAGCTTGGGCGAAGAAAATTCCCACGACCAGCCTGCTCGAAATTCAGGGCGTGTCTATCTACTTAGTGCACAACCTGGCTGAACTCGACCTGAAACCTGAGGCTGCGGGATTTGGTGTCGTCGTGTACGGGCACAGCCATGCAGCCAAGCAGGAGATGAAGAAAGGCGTGCTTTACTTCAATCCCGGTAGCGCCGGACCGAGGAGGTTTTGGCTGCCGGTGACGGTCGGGCGGTTGACCGTGAAAGCCGGCGAGGTTTCGGGAGAGATTGTTGAGATTGTGCCGGGCGCCCAGTAGCCGAGCCTTTCTCGGCCGGGCACATGAGGACATCCTTCGACTGCGCTCAAGGACAGGTTCGCGCCTACGTGAGACGCGAGATGAGCGGCCCCTATACGGGACTCGGAGCTACGGGTGCGGGTGGCGCCGGAGCATGGCCGCCTCCGGTATTGACCAGGTCTTTCAATTCTTTGCTGGGTTTGAAGAAGGGAATTTTCTTGGCGGGAACTTCCACCCGCTCGCCGGTTTTTGGGTTGCGGCCGACGCGTGGTTTGCGCTGGCGAGTGCGGAAACTACCGAAGCCGCGAATCTCAATCTTGTCGCCCACGCGGAGCGAGCGCACAATGCTGTCAAAGATAGTCTCGACGATGACCTCACTGTCTTTACGCGTTAATTCCGCCAGCTTGGAGACTTCGTCGATCAGATCAGCTTTTGTCATACGCTCCTCGGTCCGTCAGGATTATATGGGATGGCGACATTGTAGGCGCCGCAATCCTGTATAAACTTCTCAAATTTCAGGGGTTTTATGCAAGCAGCTTTTCCGGGCCAGCGTCCGAAACGTCAGCTTCCTGGCCTTGAAATTCAGGACTCAGGTAACACGTGACCCCCCGAGCGGCTTCTATTTCCACAAATAATAGAATCCCGTGTGCTGATCCAGCAGCTTCTCCCGGCTGGGGAGCCACTGAGAGACATCCCCGAACAAGAGGTCGAGCACCGTCTTGCGTTCCTTGTCGGGATGGACCAGGACGGGCTTGCCGGTTATGCCGACCGCCTTGGCAGTGTCATCTACGGCAGCTTCGAAGTCGGCGATCTGATCGATCATGTGCATGGACAAGGCTTGTTCACCGGTCCAGACCCGGCCATCGGCGAGGGACTTGACGTCCTCCACCTTGGCATGGCGCCCGTCGGCGACGGCTTTAACGAATTGGCCGTACATGTTGTCAATCAGCGACTGAAGGTAGGCCCGCTCTTTGGGGGTCATATCGCGCGAAGGGTCGCCGGTGCTCTTGTATTCGCCTACCGTCAGCACCTCGGGTTTCAGCTTGGCCCAGCGCAACAGGTCACCGTAATTGACCCACTCGGAGATGACGCCGATCGATCCCACCACGCTGCCGTTATCGGCATAAATCTTGTTGGTGGCGGAAGAAACGTAGTAAGCGCCGCTGGCACCCACGGTCTCGATCGAAGCGACGATGTGCTTCCTCTTTTCGTCCCGGACGCGTTTGACCTCGCGGTAAATTTCTTCCGACGCGGCCACCCCGCCACCGGGCGAATTCACGTGGATGATAATGGCTTTGATGGAATCGTCATCGCCGAATTTCTTGACCTGCTGTACTACCGTGCTAGGATCAAGAATGACGCCTTCCAGCTCGACCACGCCAATCTTGTCTCCAAAACTGGCGCGCAGCGAGGTGCTATCTCCCCCAGCATGCAGCGAGAGATAGACCAGGGTAAACACCGCCAGCACAAAGAGGAAGAAGGCTCCTCCCCCAATCACGATCCAGAGCAGAGTGCGCGAGCGTCCGTTTTCAGCCATACCGATGGCATAGTTTAGCACTCAGGACGGTTTCTGGTTTCCGGTTTCTAGTTTCTGAATTGTGATGGGGATTCAGCCGGTTGCAGCGACTGGATTAGTCGGTGCAAGAGTCGGCTAACCTCGCCGGAGCGAGTCATCAACCCTACGACCGTCTCGCGGGAAAGACACCTAAGGTTCCCGGCTATAACGACCTGGCTTTCCATCTCGAGCAGTGACCCACGCGCTTGTCCATACTGCGGTAGACACTAGAAGCCGGAAACTTGTCTGTGACGTCTGAACCATCCCCGGAATGCCCTTGACGTGCGCTCAGGAGCTTCGTAACATTCGCCCTTCAATGGAGGGGTCAATGGCTGCATTCTGTGTAAGTTGTGGAAATCCGCTGGCGGACGGAGCCAAGTTCTGCAGCAAGTGCGGTGCAACCCAGCCGTCGGCGCCGGCTGGAACCGTTTCTCCGCCGTCCGCTGCTCCTGCTTCCAAAGGCAGCAACACTGCGATCAAGATCATTATCGGCATCCTGGGCTTTTTCGTGTTTCTGAGCCTTCTGGCGGCTGGAAGCTGCTTTTATATCGGCTACCGGGTGAAGCAGCGAGCCCACGAGTTTTCCCGGTCGATGGGTGGGGACGCAAAGCCCTACACGGGCAGGCGCCAGCCCTGCGCCATGTTGTCCACCAGCGAAGCATCGGATGCCCTCGGCCAAACGGTCGCGTCGGTGGAACAGCGCGGCACTTCGGCTTGCGCGTACGGCTACGGTTCCGGTGGCCAACATTTCGATGTCGAGTACACCTGGGAAGGCGGGGGTATCACCATGGGGATCGCTCACGGCGCCATGAAGCATGTGGCTGGTATGGATACTTTCACCACGGTGGACGGCATCGGCGATGAGGCCTATCTGGCTCCAGGGAACTCGGCCCTCATGATGCGCAAAGGCGACGTGATGGTGAATATTGATCTGCGTGAATCGGGCGTTAGCGCGGACGCAGCCAAGAAGATGGCCCGCAAGATCGCCAGCCGCTTGTAGTCTCTCAGCGGGCGGGAGTAAGGCCATTGAGGCGGTTACCTGGCCAGGTGCTAAGAGTACATGTCCCGATTTTCCGCGGGGCATGACCTGACATCACGTGGTTTGCCCGCTATTTCCTGTGACAATAGCGGCATGAAGCTTTCCTGGAGGAGACTACTGGCCGCCACGGGCGCGCTGGTATTGGTTCTGGCGTGCGTGAATTGCGGCGGGCGTACATCCGCGTCGGCGCTGTCATCGGGTGGCGGAAGTGGTTCCGGCAGTGGCGGATCAGGAGGCGGTGGCTCGGGCGGATCCGGGTCGGGCGGTAACAACCAGAGCGCTTGTAGTGCGATGAGCACGGGACAAGGCGCCAGCCTTAATGGCTTCCGTCCTTTGGGCAGCGACAACCTCTGGAATCAGGATATTTCCGGTTCGCCCGTCGACCCGAATTCGAATGCCATCATCAATTTCATCGGGCCAACCATCGGAATGCACGCCGATTTTGGATCGGGACAGTACCAGGGTTCGAATATTGGAATCCCGTACTCGGTGGTAAGCGGTACGCAAGCGCCGGTGAACATCACCTTCACTGCCTACGGTTCCGAGAGTGATCCGGGGCCGATGCCGGTGCCGGGCAATGCCTCGATCGAGGGCGATCCGAATCCAGGGAACGGCGATCGCCACGTGTTGGTCCTCGATAACAGCAATTGCTTTCTCTACGAGTTGTTCAGTGCTGTCCCTAACGGCAACGGGAGCTGGAATGCCGCCTCAGCGGCGGTCTGGGACTTACTGGGCAATGAGCAGCGTCCCTGGACATGGACCTCGGCCGACGCCGCGGGCCTGCCGATCTTTCCCGGCCTGGTACGTTACGACGAAGTGGCCGCGGGACAGATCCAGCACGCCATTCGCTTCACCCTGCCGCAGAGCCGGGCCGCAGTGGTCCTGCCCGCGACACATTGGGCGTCCAACTCCACCAGTGTGGATGCGCCCCCGATGGGCATGCGCTTACGCCTGAACGCTGCCTACAACATTTCCGGGTTTTCCACCAATGTGCAAGTCATCCTGTCCGCGATGAAGAAGTACGGCCTGATCATGGCTGACAATGGCAGCGCCATGTACATCAGCGGTGCGCCCGACAGTCGTTGGGACAACGACGATCTGCACAACCTCGGGCAGGTACCGGCCTCGGCATTCGAAGTGGTGCAGATGAGTACGGTGTACACCGCTTCGAACGTTCCGCAAGGTGCGGCCCCGGCCATCCATAGCTTTATAGCAACGCCAGCCAGCGTGAGTGCCGGGGGCAGCGTGGCACTGTCATGGGACGTCAGCAATGCCTCTTACGTCATCGTCTCGCCGCAGGCAGGAGCGATCCGAGGCACCCGCGTGACGGTCCAGCCCGCCCAATCCACCACTTACACGCTATATGCCACCAACCAGTACGGGCGAAGCATGGCGATGGTCACGGTAAACGTGCAGTAAGAAATGTAGGCGCGAGCGTCCCGCTCGTGCGGCAGCGGCACAGGGCTACCGGGATTGGCCCAGCCCACGTTCCATCGAAACGCCCATCGAAAATATCGCCCTTGTTGCCCCTGCACGGGCGGGACGCTCGCGCCTACATGGTCAGAACAATTTTTCCTGGCGCCGAAGGTTTCCGAATGAACCGACATTGGCCAGGGCGAAATTGAAACGGAACTGGTTTTCGTTGCGGACTGACCCCAGGGCAAAGCGGCGGTATTCCACGCTCAAACCACAACAATCCCAGTTGTAGGCGGTCTGCACCGCGGTGTACTGCAGGAAGCCCAGATTGGCATCGAACCCCAGGTTGGCAGCTCCACTGAATCCACGCTTGTTGGGTTGTCCATAGCCAAACACCACCCGGAACTGATTGAAAGCCTGTTGCCCGGTGGGAACGGGAGTATCACTGGGCGCCAGCAGATATGCATCGCCGCCGCCGATGGTGTAGGGCCCGAAGCGATAGTTCACGAACGCGGTGCTGGCGTTGATCCGGTCTTTCTTGAAGTCGTAGTCGATGTCCCACTCGGCTTCCGTCCGGCTGGTGGCCTGGAATTTTAGCCGGGAGATCAGGGGCGAGAGCCGCCGGGCCTCGGTTAGGAAGGCGATACCGGTGAAGTCGGCTGTCGTGGTGAACACATTCCGCTGCCCGGAGACCAGAGCCCCACCGAAGGTTGGATCGAGAAAGTATTTCTGGGCCAGTTCCCAGGTGACGACTTCCCGCACAGCTGGTTCAGCCGGGCAGGGGATTTCACCTCGATCCAGCTGCCGCTCCCATGGGATCCTGCTCTCCACCGCTGGGCGACCGATGATCAGAGATGACATGCTGGTTGCGTCGCAGTCCGCCGGTTTCTCTGTCATGCGCTTGGCGTAGAGCCGGTTCACCACCGCATATTCAACTTCACGGGTGTTGCTCAGAATGTCGCGTTCGTCAAAACGCAGAATGCGGGAAAAATTGCCGACTCCGGTGACGTAGCGATAAGTGGCGCGGGGCTCGATGACGTGCTTCCATTTGCGCCCCAACCGTTCGCGGTCGTAAACCCGCTGCAGAGCAGGCGGTCGAATTTCCACCAATCCCTCGACCGCCCTGCGGTTGATGACGTCGCTCTTCGCCACACCCACTCCACCGCTGCTGGGGACGAGTTGTTGGGTGTAGAAGGTTTCGCGCAGGGAAAGCTCGGGACGCAGCGACCAACCGTGCAGCACCAGAGGCCAAGAGACCGTAGGGCGAAAATCAAAGCGCCCCACCAGCGGCGCTGTCCGAAACGAAGGTTCGCTGCGGGACAGTCCTTCCGCAGCGGCGTCATAGGACCAGTAAAAAGGCGAGCGCCCGATCCCGTGATCCACGCTCGACGACTCCAGGCTCGGAGCATGCAGAATGGTAATGACGTCGCCTGGAGTAGTGCTTTCGAAGTTTTGATAACGCTGCGCCGACCCGTTGTAGAAAAATCCCCGCGTAGCGTTGGAAAGAAAGGCTTCAGACTTCACCTCCGAATTCACTGCCTGGCTGAAGACATCGTTAAAGGCAAGGCGGAAAACAAAAGAACTCAGATAGTCGATGCTGGCGACACCGCGGAAGTTATGGGCAAAAGTGTCTTCAGCATTGAGGCGCACCTCGTGGCCGCCCTGGTCGACTGGTGGCTGGGGCACGAGTTGGCTACCCTGATTGATGGGAGGTTGCGCGATGCCGCGATCGAAAACCCCAAAATAGTTCAGGTCCACGTAGGCTGGTTCGGTCGGCCGGGCACGAAATTCTATCTGCGGCGCCCAACCGCGCCGGGTGAAATACTCGGCTCCCGCGGTCAGGTCCATGCTGCGATTGATGGCCCAGAATACTGAATCTCCGAAGATTGTCCCTTTGATGGAAGAGTTTCCGACATTGGGAATCAGAAACCCGGTCTGCCTCGGCTCCCGTTCCACCGGGTGGGTGGCGAAAGGAAAATAAAAAACCGGAACGCCTTGGATACGAAAAGTGCTGCGGTAAATGGTGGCATTGCCGCCAATTTCCACGACAATCTTGTGTGCGTTGAACTCCCACTTGGGACGCGGCAGCTCACAAGTAGTGACCGTTCCGTCGTAAACGACGTAGTGGTCGGGACCGGTCTTTTCCACCACTCCGCCGGTAAAGGCAAATGGATTTGAGGTGGTCAGGACCATCCGTTTCCCCCGCAACTGCATTCCCGTGGTCCCGACTACGTGGTCGAAGCGACCGGATTCAGCCCGAATGTTGTAGGTGGCATGAGCTGCCTCTACATGCTCTTCGTTGGATCCCCCGTCGAGCACCACGTGGCCATCCGCGATCGAGTCTCCCGTGTCGGAGTTGTAGTCCACGGAATCGGCATACAGAATGTAAGTGCCATAGCGGATCTCCGCCTGCCCGCGCAGCTTGTACACCACGCCGTCCTTCTCCTGCTGTAGGGCCCGGATGATAACATCCTGCTCTCTCACGGTGGAAGGCGCAGTCGGCGGCGAAGACGGTGCGCCGGGCTGTCGGGACGCGGAAAGCAACTGGCTGGTAACTACGGACGGAGCGAGTAGCAGATGACAAACCAACGCCGCCGTGATAAGGAATCGTGTGCGGGATGTCATCGCAAACGGACGAAACCCCTGCCGAGGAAATCCACGCGGGGTTCAGGTGACGTTAGCACGGCGCCAGCCCGAGAGGCAAAGCAGGCGAGGCTTCCTCGAATCTATTTGGCTTCTGAATTTTTTGCAGGATCAGTTTATGTTTCATCGCATTGCAGTCGTGACTCGATCGTTCCTTCATGAAACCAAGATTCGAACCCGATGTTCCATCTGAGGCGAACCCAGGTCTCTCCGCGAGCCTGATTGATCCTGAAGCGTACGATGCCAGCGAGCAGCACTTTGCTGCCAGCCTCGAGCAAACCCCTTTCAGCGCTCAACCCAGGTTTGTAGTCGAAGACAACGCGCTCGAGTCGGCGAAGGAGACTGAACCTGAAGGCTCCTGGCTGCCGTCAGAAGTACGCAGTGCAGAGAATCAGGAAGCGGCAATGTGGGCTCCGGTGACGGCCGAGCCGCCGCCGGATCCCGATTCGTGGCGGCGTGAGGTAGCTGCCCGATTGAGTCATTACCGAGCGCGCCGGCGTACGCGAGAGCCGCGCTATCCCTCGCTGCAACTGAAGTTCGAGACTCAGCCGATTTCCACCACTCCCGCCGAGCCAACGTTGCCAGCCGCTGCTTTTGAGGTGCGCGAGACAGTGGACTATGTCCAAACGGCACCTGCCCCACGCATCACCCTGGCTGAGCCGTCGAACTATCCGCGGATATTGCCGGCCGTCAACACGGAAGCAACGGCCAAGGTGATTGAGTTTGCCAGCTACAACCCGGCGCCCAGAGCGCTGGACGAACTGGCCGAACCGGTGCTGGACCGTCCAAGAATCATCGATACCCCCGAGCTAGCGCCTCCGCCACCGGCGCTTGGTGGCATCCTGATCGAGCCGGTCGAAGAACCTGCGAATGAGAGACGGCCTGGATTCGAGATTCCATTGCAGGCTGCGGCCATGTCACGGCGCATGGCCGCCTCTGCAATCGACGCCGCCCTGGTGGTTTCGGCGTTCGCCGCTTTTGCGTATATTTTTTTTCGCATCACTGCCCAGTTGCCACCACTGGGTAGGGTAGCCGGAACCGGAGTCCTCCTCATCGGAGTGCTGTGGTCCGCCTATCAATACCTGCTGCTGGTTTACAGCGGCGCCACGCCCGGCCTGAAGCTGGCCAAGCTCGAACTGCACCGCTTTGACGGGAGTCCCGTGCCGCTCCGGATCCGTCGCTGGCGCGTGTTGACGTCCGTACTTTCCGGCCTGTCGTTGGGTCTCGGTTACGCCTGGTGCTTCCTCGACGAAGACAGACTTTGCTGGCACGACCGAATCACCAGAACCTACATGGCGCCCAAAAAGCGGTAGTGGCACAAGCCATGGAGGCCCAGACGCCCGATCTGGGCGGGTGAGCGAACGGTCCTCGTAGTGCCGCCGTCTCGGCGGTCCGGCGGGCGTCTCGCCCGCCGCGCCGAGGGCGAGACGCCCTCGGAGGCAGCCGGCATGATGCCGGCGCTTGGCCTTTTTGCTCGTTCACTAGATTGCGCAATCTCCGCCGCATCAGGGCAACAGTTAAATCTCCAGAAGAACTGTGGCACTTTCGCTCCGCCGGGCGGGTGGGACACCCGCCCCTACGTGGGTCGTGGTGGTCTGCTAACATCTCTTGGTGACTCCAACTTCTCCCGTGCGCGTGCGGTTTGCTCCCTCTCCGACCGGGCATCTCCACGTTGGCAATGCGCGCACGGCCCTGTTCAACTGGCTTTTCGCCCGGCAAAAAGGGGGCGCCATGGTGCTGCGCATCGAAGACACCGACGTCGAACGCAGCGAGGCCCGCTTTGAAGATCAGCTGATCGCCGACCTCAAGTGGCTGGGCCTGGACTGGGACGAAGGGCCGGACCTCGGCGGACCGTATGCGCCCTATCGCCAGTCCGAGCGTCTCGACTCTTATCGCGAACACGCCGAACGCCTGGTCGATCAGGGCAAAGCCTACCTGTGTTTCTGCAGCGAAGAAGATTTGCAGAAGGAGCGCGAACGGGCCCAGGCCGAGCATCGCCAGCCTATCTACTCCGGCCAATGTCGCGCCATCGATCCTGCGGAAGCCGGTCAACGGCGAACGTCGGGAGAGTCCTGTGCCATCCGGCTGAGAATTCCCGAGCATGCTATCCGTTTTCACGACATTGTGCATGGCGCTGTGGAGTTCTCGAACGAGGTGGTGAGCGATCCCATCATCCTGCGCTCGAACGGGATGCCGGTATACAACTACGTGGTAGTGATTGACGACGGGCTGATGAAGATCACGCACGTGATTCGCGGCGACGATCATCTCTCGAATACGCCCAAGCAAGTTGCACTGTATGAGGCTCTGGGCTGGCCCGTGCCGGAGTTTGCTCACCTTTCGACAATTCTGGGCACCGACCGAGAGCGGCTCTCCAAGCGGCACGGAGCAACTTCGATCGCCAATTTTCGCGACACGGGCGTGCTACCTGAGGCGCTGGTAAATTATCTGGCGCTTCTGGGATGGGCGCCAACCGGCGGCACCCGGGAACTTTTCAGTCCCGAACAGTTGAAGAAGGAATTTACGCTGGAACGGGTAACGCCTTCGGCAGCCGTGTTCGACATGGAGAAGCTGTACTGGCTCAACCGCCACTACATCAAGAGCTGGGCAGTGGGAAACCTTACGGCACTGGGTGCGTGGTTTCTCTCCCAGGCAGGGTGCATCGAACTTAAAGACGCAAAGTGGTTGAGTGCGGAGAGCATCCCGATCATTCGCCTCGACGACGGAATCCAGGTCTGGCTCGCCAAGGTCACGGAGTTGTTGGCACCTTCCGTCGACCGCCTCGACCAGCTGCCCGAACGTGCGTCGCTGATCTTCAACTACGACCCTATCGCCGCTTCGGCTGCGCCCGACAATGCCGAGGTGCTCGCCTGGCCCAACACGGACGCCGTCCTGGCAAGATTCACGGTCAAGATTCTGGAAGACGAATCCGCCATGGCGGCGCAGCTCGCTTCGGAACATTTCAAACAGATCGTGAATGAAGTAAAAGCTGAGACTGGCGCAAAAGGGAAGGAATTGTTTCATCCCATTCGCATCGTCATCACCGGTTCGCACTCCGGACCGGAATTGGACAAACTGATTCCCCTCCTTGAAGAGGGCAGCCGGCTCAAGTTGCCCAAGCACGTACTCAGCGTGCATGAGCGCGTGGAAGAGTTCGCCAAGGTTCGCGCGCACAAGTAGCGCCGGCATCCCTTCGACTGCGCTCAGGGGCAGGCTCTGCCGGCTGTCCCGTGAGGGGCGGCTCGCCCTCGGCGCTACGGGCAGGACGTTCCCACGACAGCCGCCGAGACGGCGGCGCTCCGCCTAACATCCGTGCTATTGTCCTTCCATGATTCGAGCCCTGGCTGTTTTCTTCCTGCTTTTGTCCACCGCCGTGCCCGGCATGGCTAAAGAGAAGTATCAACACGGTGGCCGCATTCATCTCGACCGCGACGGTGAAAAGTGGGCGGAGAAGACGCTTCGCAAACTCTCTCTGGAAGAAAAGGTCGGAGAGATTTTCATGGTTTGGGTGCGGGCGGAATTCCTCAACGTCAACAGCCCCGAGTATCTTCAGCTCCGCGACAGCATGCGCAAGTATCACATCGGATCATTTGCCATGACCGTACGCTGGGAGCCTCCATTCCTCTACCGCAACCAGCCGTACGAGGCCGCTGAACTGCTCAATCGTTTGCAGCAGGACTCCAAACTGCCGCTGCTCTTCGCGGCCGATTTCGAGCGCGGAGTCACCATGCGTCTTAATGGCGCCACCCCGTTCCCGCACGCCATGGCTTTCGGCGCGGCCGGAAAGGCAGAGTACGCGGAGGCCTTCGGCCGCATCACCGCCCAGGAGTCTCGCGCCATCGGCGTGCACTGGAATTTCTTTCCTGATGCCGACGTCAACTCCAATCCGGCGAACCCCATCATCAACACGCGTTCCTTCGGAGAGGATCCCCAGCAGGTTGGGGATCTCGTAGCCGCGTACATCCGGGGATCGCGCGCCAGCGGAATGATGACGACGGCCAAACACTTCCCCGGCCACGGCGATACCGCAACCGACTCCCATCTCAGCCTGGCCCAGGTCAGCGGCGACCGGGCGCGCTTGAATTCCGTGGAGCTGGCGCCCTTCCGTAAGGCCATCGCAGCCGGAGTCGATTCTGTGATGGTTGCGCACGTCACCGTTCCCGCGCTTGAGCCCGATCCCAATCGCGTGGCCACGACTTCCCCGACGATCGTCACCGATCTGCTCAAGCACCAGCTTGGCTTTCAGGGAATCGTCGTCACCGACGCCCTCGACATGGCCGGCCTCACCCGTCTCTACTCCGCCAACATCGGTCGCGCTGCCGTGGAAGCCTTCAAAGCCGGGAGCGATCTGCTGCTCATCCCGGCCGACCTGGAGGCCTCGTACAACGCCGTGGTCGGAGCGGCTCGCAGCGGAGAAATTCCCTCCGCCCAACTCGACGCGTCCGTTCTTAAGCTGTTGAAGGCAAAAGCTTCGCTGGGTTTGGACAAGGCCCGACTCGTGAATGTAGACGCTCTTCCTGAAATCGTGGGCAAACCCGAGAACCTGGCCATGGGACAGCAGATTGCCGACGACGCCGTCACCCTGGTCCGGGACAACGGCAAGCTGATGCCGCTGAAACCATCGGGAACTGTGAGCAACGGGCTTCCGTATCAACACTTGGAGGAAGTGCGCAACGGGTTGGTGGCGCTGGTGCTTTCTGAAGACGTACGCACCGAATCCGGCCGTGCTCTGGAGCGCGCGATCAAGGCTCGCGTGCCCGATGCCAATGTGATTTATGTGGATCCACGCATCGCCACTGCCCTGTCAGAAGTGATATGGAACGCCGTGGACCAGGCGCAGGCCGTGATTGCGGCAGTCTACGTGGTGCCCAGTGCCGGTAAGGCCATGAAGAGCGCGAACGGTTTGACCAATTCGGTTTCCCTCAACGACGTCAGCGGCACGCTGCTGCAGACGATTTTGGATCGCGCGGCCACGAAAACGGCTGTCCTTGCTATGGGGAATCCCTACGTGGCCCAGGACTTTCCCGCGATACAGAATTATCTTTGTACTTTCTCTAACGCCAGCGTTTCGGAACTCAGCGCGGTCAAAGCGCTGTTTGGCGAAATCGCCATTCGCGGCCATCTGCCGGTCAGCATTCCCAATATCGCTCAACGTGGCGCCGGGATCGAGCGGCTCCCGCAACTCGCAGAGGAAGGATCGCAACATGCGCATACCCAAGCGGCTCAAAAGTAATTCGTGGTTGGCCTTAATCTTGGTCCTGACCTTGGCTTTCGGCAGCTTGCTGACCCTTCCCGGCTGCAACGTCAACGTGAAGAAAGATGGCGAGGGCAAAGAAAAGAATGTGGACATCGAGACTCCCGTGGGTGGACTTCACGTCGCCAAAGACGCAGACGTCCGCGACCTCGGACTCCCCGTTTACTCCGGCGCCCGCCGCAGGGAGCAAACCGACGACAGGAATGACAACGGTGCCCACATCAATATTTCCACCAGCCTGTTCGGCATCAAAGTGGTGGCCATCGAATTTCTGTCCGATGATCCGCCGGAAAAGCTAGTCGCGTATTACAAAGACCAACTTAAAAAATATGGCAACGTGCTGGAGTGCCACACCCATAACCGTCATCCGGGCACAAACATGAATGGCGAAGACACTTCCGGCGACTCCAAAAAACTAAAATGCGAGGACGACCAGAATGGCAAGACGGTCGAACTAAAAGTCGGTACCGAGCAGAACCAGCACATCGTCTCCATCAAACCCGCCGACGATGGCAAGGGGTCAGATTTTGGCCTGGTCTATATCCAGATGCGGGGCGGCAAGGACACAATCTGAAGAAAGGGAGATTTCAGATCGTAGATTGTAGATTGAAGATTTCAGAAGTTGGATGTTCAATCTGAAATCTGCAATCTAAGATCTGAAGTCTCTCCGCCTTCCTTGCCTCTGCTCGCCGCACTGCTGTAACTTGAAACTCGGTGGAGTATCCCTGTCATCAGTGTGGAGCGGCCGTGGAACAAGGGACTGCCTTCTGCCCGCAATGCCGCGCGCCGCAAATTCGGGTTGCCGTCCCTGAGACCTTCACGCCCTCAGCGATCAGCTCTGATTCCGCCGCTTCGTCACTGCCGGCTTACTTCGGCTCGCCTCTGACCACCCGTATTGAATGGTCGCAGGCTTTACCCGCCACTGCGCTGGCCGGACTGATCGCGGCCGTGCTCATGATGACTCCTCTTGCCATCTTTGGACTAGGGATGCTCATCGGTGGGAGTCTATCGGTGGTGTTCTACCGGCGCCGGATCCCAGTGGCCAACGTCACTCCCGGGATGGGGGCCCGCCTGGGCATGGTAAGCGGCATCCTGGGCGGTGGCATTTTCGCCGCACTGCTGTCGATCGGGACCATACTGTTCCACGCCTGGGATACCATCCGCGGAAAGCTGATCGAAGTGGTCGAGCAAACCGCAGCTCGCAATCCAGACCCGCAAGCCCAGCAAGCCTTGGAATTCTTCAAGTCTTCTGACGGTATCGTCCTGCTGCTGGCGACTGCTGTGATCGGCACACTGGTGGCTTTCGTGATCTTCTCCGGACTGGGAGGAGCTATGGGCGCGGCCCTGCTTCGCCGGAAAGAGCATTCGTAGCCCGGTGCTGAGGCCGAATGGGCGACTGGATCTTGAGTTTCCTTTGCATTCTTTGCGGAATCCTTGGCGCACTTTGCGGTTCATGACTTTGATCTCGCCGCGAGCCAAACAGAATCTTAAACCGCAAAGTTCGCAAAGGACGCAAAGGCTGCTCCTGCAAGTTGCACGCCATCGTGAGGCAGTCTATAGTCACCGTTGCTTTCGGATAGTGCTATGAGACATCTCCTCAACTGGGCGTTGAGCGCGCTGGCAGTCTGGATCGTGGCCCGGCTGGTGCCGGGTTTTCACGTGAATGGACCCCTGGCGGCGTTGATCGCGGCGCTGGTGATCGGCTTCGTAAACGCCACCCTCGGAGTATTCCTGAAAATTGTCACTTTCCCCCTGGTGCTGCTCACGCTGGGACTGTTCTGGCTGGTAATCAACGCTGCCATGATTGAGCTGGCCTCGGCCGTTGTTCCCGGCTTCCATGTGGATACTTTCGGCGCTGCCTTCGTGGGAGCGATCGTTCTGGCGCTGGTCAACATGTTCTTCCGCTGGCTGGCGGGGACAGGAAGAAACCGGAATTAGTTCGCATCGACATCTTTGCCGAACTTCGCTCGGCCAGGCAGGTGAGGACACCTGCCCCTACGCGAGCGGATAAGGTCTAGTCTACCGATTGCAGGCCACGCGGAATCCGTAGTCAGCGTAATGAAATTCCGGCGGGATGCTGGAGCGGGCCGCGCAGCGGCTTGCCTTAATGTGATGTCGCCAGGAGCCGCCTCGCGACGCCCGACGATCGCCCTGGTCCGGACCCGCTGGGTTGCTCTCTGGTGAACTCGCGTAATAGCTCGCCTGATACCAGTCGCTGCACCACTCATGCACGTTTTCGCAGATATCATAAAGGCCAAATGCGTTAGGCGCGTACTGGGCCACGGGCTCGGGGCCCTTCTTCCAACGCTTTTCGTAGTCGGGCAATGACTGCGGCGGATCATTTCCCCAGGGATAGAGCTGGTTTTCGGCGGCGCCGCGAGCTGCCCGTTCCCACTCAGCCTCTGTCGGCAAGCGATAACTCAGGCCAGTGCACAAGCTGAGCCATTGGCAATATCTGACTGCCTCAAACCAGGAAACCGCGACGACCGGTTGTGTGGGATTCTTGAAATCAGGATTGTTGCAAAACGGCGCCGGCGGATTTCCCGTGGCCCGAACGAACTGGGCGTAATCGGCGTTCGTCACAGCGCAAGAGCCCAGCCGAAATTCGTCTACCCGCACACGATGAGCCGGACGTTCATTGTCCTGGCCGGTCTCCGATCCCATCCAGAACCAGCCCTCCGGAATACGGACGATGCGTGGCTCAACCAGGATGGATCGCGTGGACGGAATGGACGGAGTGGACATGGAGGTATAGTTTAGAGCGTTCGTCCGATTTCAAGATTGAGGGAAAGCCAGTTCCACCAAAAAGTGGAAAACATCTTCCGCCGCTTTTTCTTGGTCACCCTACATCTGCTTATCTGATTTATTATCAGACAGATAGAAAGGCGCTCCGACGGGCCTAGACCTGCTCTGTATTCAAATAGCAAGGCCCTTGGATAGATTTTATGAAGCTACTGCTGAAGCTGCTCATCGCCGGTCTGGTACTGTTGACGGCGGGATTCGCCCAGGAACCAAAACATGCCGTAGTTGCTCAGGAACCTGCTTCGCCGTCTGCAGCCTCAACAGAGCAGATGATTGCCATGGGCTCGCCGCAGCGACCCGCCCCCGTGGTGCAACCGAAAGCCTTGCCGCCATTGAACCCGTCTTTGGGAGAGATTGCCCGCAAAGCCCGCGCCGCTCACGCCGCGGCCCCGAAGGCGCAGGTAGTGCTCGCAGACGACGCCCCGCCGCAAAAGTAAAAAGAAAACGATGGCTGCGCCGGTGAATGCCACGGCCGAGTAGCGCCAGTTACGCAGTGAATTGGGCGGGACGGCACCGATCAGCAGGTCGCGAATGATGCCTCCGGGTAACCCAGTCGCAAAAACACCATCAGAGCCAGCAAATCGAGGTTGCCCCCGATCGCGGCCGTGGCTCCTTCAATCGCGAAGAGCAAGGTCCCAGATAGATCGACTGCGAACAACAGTTTTCCGGATCGTACCTCATAGACTCCATTTCCGATGGGAGGAAGTCCGAACAGCGCGGCTCTGGGAACGGGGATTCTATCAAATGTGGCACCTTGGCTCGCGGAGTGCACCGATCGCCTCGCCGAATTTCCCTCGGGCAATTGCAGATACACTGTCTTCACAATTGACACCGATTCACGGATGACAAACTCGACAAAATCGTCGACCTTGGGAGCTATTTTTCACCAGCGCTGTCCCCGCTGCCGCCGGGGAGGAATTTTCCTCTACTCGATCTTTCGGGGTTTCCCCAAGATGAGCCAACGCTGTTCCGTCTGCGGCCTCGAATTTCGGCGGGAGGAAGGATACTTCCTCGGGGCCATGTACATCAGCTTTGGCCTGGCGCTCGCCATCATCGGGCTGATCGCGGTCGTGTTGCGGGCCATCACAGGCTGGTGGATTACCAAAGACGTAATCTGGGCAGTAATACTGTTCCTGCCTCTCGCTCCGAGCATCTCACTCTTCGCCCGCGTCCTCTGGATCTACCTGGACCAGACGTTTGATCCCGAACCCCCAGGCTAGGGAAAATCCGCGGTGGATCGGATTGAAACCCATTCTTTTGGGGCCTGAGCGAAGCAACAGCCAAGGAGGGACAGATATCTTCATCGGTCCAGTCGAGCGCAGCTCGACAGGATCTTGCATGCAGCGAAACATAGGGGAGCTTCGCTCCGCCGGACAGATGAGGACATCTGCCCCTACGTGGTTCGGGGCAATCCGGCTACTTGCTCTCGCCTGCCGGGTACTCCAGTTTCCCTCCGTTCCCGTTGTTCACAGTGATCACTTTGAAAGGATACTTGCCCGGAGTGATATCTGGAGGAGCGGAGCCAGACGGAGCGGCCGGAATAATTGCGTTCCACCACACGGTGCCGTCCGCGATCATGAATCCGTTGGAATTCTCCCACACGTCGGAACTCTTGCTGGCCAGAACAGCGCAACGCACAGCGGGGCGGGAGTGAAGATCTGTTTGTACTTGCTCAGAAACTGCTGCTGGCTGCGCACCAAAGTTCGCCTGCCCGCAATGGTGGTGCGCAACGAATAACGGACAAGGGGTGCGATCCGGGCAGGCTGATCCGAGCTGACCGCTTCCTTAAGGAGGTCGAAGAACTGGATCGCCTGAGGGCAGTCGGTGGAAAGATCTTTGACCGTGCCATTCCCATCGGCCGGCGAAGGCCGGCACCGCGAAAAGAAGCAGCAACAAGCCTGCTTTAATGGGAGTATTCATGGTGGGCTATTCTCTACGAGGCTTGCTCTTCCGCGGAGTTTAGCAGAACCAGGTGCAACCGGGCGGGTCAGCGCACTTCAGCGAGTTGAGTGCGCAGTTTGTGCGTGGCGCGGAACAGCGTGTTCTTGATCGTGCCTTCCGTGGTGTTCAGCATTCCGGCAACGGTACGCAGCCTCATACCGTGGTAGTGCTTGAGCTCGAATACCATCCGTTCGCGGGGCGAGAGCTGGCCCAAGGCGCGCACGATGCACTGCTGCAGTTCGCGTCCGGCGAAGCTTCGCTCCGGGCTGGCCGCGGGACTGTGATCCGGCATGCGGTCAAGCAAATCTTCCTGTTCGCCATCCGGAGAAGTCGCCGTGTTCAAGTCCCGGCCGCGAGAATTCTTCTTGCGCAAATGATCCAGGCACAGGTTGGTGACGATGCGATAGATCCAGGTGTAGAACGAGCACTCGAAACGGAAGCGCGCCAGATTGATGTAAGCCCGGAGAAACGCTTCCTGATAAATGTCCTGCCCATCCTCCGGGGACCCCGTGAGGTGGATGGCCAAACGCAGCACGGCGCGATCGTACTGCCGCACCAGTTCTTCGAAAGCGGCAGTGTTGCCCTGCTGGGCCAGGCGAATCAGGGCGGAATCGTCCACCCGGATCGGCGCGCCTGTGCTGGCCTGACCAAGGGCCGCGCGGTTCAGGTATGGCGTCTCAGGAATTTTGCTGCTCTCAGGCACAATCATCTCCGTTTACCCGACGAACTTGTAACCCGTCCCGTGCACGGTCAGGATGAAGCGAGGCTCGTCGGGCTTCGGTTCAACCTTCTGGCGCAAGCGGACAATGTGCGCATCCACGGTGCGCGTGGTGGGAAAGCGGTCATAGCCCCACACATCCTCGAGCAGACGATCGCGGCTCAGAGTCTCGCCGGGATGGCATAGGAAATATTTGAGCAGCTCGAATTCCTTGGACGAAAAATCCATGGCCTGGCCACTGCGTGAAACCTGGCAACTTTTCAGATTTACCTCGACCTCGCCAAATGAATAACGTTCCTGTTCTTTCGGGACGGTCTTGGCGCGGCGCAGAACCGCCTTAACCCGGGCCAGCAGCTCGCGAATGGAAAACGGTTTGGTCACGTAGTCATCCGCGCCCAGTTCGAGTCCGACCACTTTGTCCACTTCCTGACCGCGCGCGGTGAGCATGATGACTGGCACTGAGGGCCGTTTGACTTTGAGCTGCTGGCAGACGTCGAGCCCGCTCATGCGGGGCATCATCACGTCGAGGATGACGAGGTCGGGAGCCTCGTTCAACGCGCGTTCCAGGCCGGCGACGCCGTCCGGAGCGGTGATGACGTCGTATCCCTCGAACTCGAAGTTGTCGCGCAAGCCCGCCACCATGTTGGGTTCGTCTTCGACAATCAGGATTCTGGTCATCCGTAGTCCTTGCCGCTGCTGGGCTGACTTACTTGGGCCGAAAAGCCGGGCCGGGCTGTCTCTACGCGTTCACTGCCGCATTCTGAGGGGCCTTAACCGGCAGCACGATGGTGAATTTGCTGCCCTGGCCTGGCGCGCTGTCCACCGAGACTTCGCCCCCGTGGGCCTGCACGATATGCCGCACTAGCGAAAGGCCCAGGCCGCTGCCTTTGGTGTTATGCACCAGCGGATCCCCCACGCGATAAAATTTTTCAAAAATCTTCTGCTGTTCGTGGTGGGGTATTCCGATGCCCTGGTCCACCACTTCCAGCTTCACCGAGCCATTGTCACGATACAGGTTCACGCCTATATACTTTCTGTCCTGCGAATACTTGAGTGCGTTGTTGACCAGGTTCAGCAGCGAGCGCGCCATGGCTTCGCGGTCCACACGCATCGGCGGCACTTCATCAATCTTCTCTTCAAACTGGAAGCCGCCCTGCTCCAGCTGGTAGCGATAAGAGTCGAGCGTGTTGTGCACCAGTTCGCTCATGTCGGTCTCGCGGAAGTCGTATTCCTTGCGACCCGCCTCGATGCGCGAAAAATCGAGGATGTTGTTGATCAGCGCGGTCAGGCGTTCGCTTTCTTTGCGGATGATGCGGTAGTACTCCTGATATTTTTCCGGGCTCGTGAGCCGCCCCATCTCAAGGGTCTCGGCGTACAGGCGGATCAGCGAAAGCGGCGTGCGCAACTCGTGCGAGACGTTGGAGACGAAATCGGACTTCAGCCGGGCCAGCGCCATTTCCTTGGTGACGTTGCGATAGGTCAGCGCAATTCCTACGGCCAGCACCAGGGAGAGCGCCGCCAGCGTAAGATAACTGATGCGCGCGAAGCGCTCGCCGATAGCCGCCAGCGTGCTTCCCCGTAGCTTGATGGCCAGTGTCAATCCCGGGAATGCGCCTTCAAGGTTTCTCTCTACTTCGGGCGCACCGCCATCCCACCCGGGAGATTGGGCGAGGGCAGTAGACTCGTACTTGCCCCGGAGCATCATGACCGCGTGGTTCTTGTCGCTCTGTGCATCAGCCACGTTACGGTTGATGACGTCATCCAGTGTCTGCGGAAAAAACTGGTCTCTTAAGTAGTCGGCGTCGAGAGCCGCACCTGCGATGGCGAACGATCCCGTCTTTTCGTCCTTTACCGTAAACAGGGCGGTGGATTGATAAACTTTCTTATCGCCACGCGGCACCCATTCCCCCTCAAAGATATAGGGCGATCCCTTCTTCTTGAGATGCTCCAGTTTTTCGGACATCTCGTGGAAGTCCATCTTCAGCCAGCCCTCGTACATCTTGTTCAGGTAGTCGGCCTCGTCGCGAAACCCTTCATCTTTCTTCAACCGGCTCGATTGGGAACGGAACACCATGCCGGTCTCCGGGGAATACATGAATACGTGCGCGGCGTAGGGATGCGCGGCCAGAATCTTGTCCAGAGTGGGCGCGCACAGCTCGCTAGGGGTGGGGAATTCAGTCCGCACGTCGTCCACCAGTTCGTAGGCCTGGTGGTTGATCTGTTTCTCCGAGATGGCCAGCACCTGGCTGTATTCGCGCTGAAAGGCGGCTTCCACCGCGCGGTCACGCTGAATGTGTTTCACGTGCCACGCGCTCAGAATCACCAGGGCGGCGGCGGGCAATATGACCGCCAGCTCCAGAGTCAGGAGCAATCGGGTCTTTTCGTTCCGCCGTTTCGTTGTCATGTTCGGAATTCCGTATCCGGTCTGATCGTAACCGTGTCGTGTCAGTCCACAACCAACATAGTCAAGTGGGCTCTGGCTGGTGTCAAACGGGGGTAAAAATACGTAAAAAGTTGTGAACTAGTTGATCAGGAAGGTGCAATACCGAACGCGGCCGGGGATTGGCGCGGATTCACACGGATCGTAGCAAGAAGATATTGATCCCTGAAGATCGGTGAAAATCCGTGGCGGGTTCAGTGTCTTTGCGGCTGGGGGAGCTACGGCAGTCTGAAATCAACCGTGACGAAGGTTTCTGCTTCGACCGCGCGGCCGTTAATCAGGTAAGGCTGGTAGCGCCATTGCTTCACGGCCCGATACGCAGCCTGGCCGAGGAGCAGAGAGCCGCGCACCAACTTGAGGTCCTGAATGGTGCCGTCCCGGCCAATCCATGCCTGCAGCACCACTGGACCCTGCAAGCGCGCCCTGACCGCTTGTTCGGGATAGCTGGGCAGAACTTTCTGTAGCAGCAGGCGGCGAGAAAGGTCCTCGGACAGGGATACTGGCTCGAGAGCAGCGAGAAGCGATGGAGTAATGCGCTCCGCCACGCTGCGCATGCTCGCGCTTTGGACCTGTGTCCTCAAGCTCTCCGGAATCCGCACCGCGTTTGCGGCCGCCGTCGGTCGCTCTCTTGGCGGTTGAGGGTCAACCGGTGCCGGTGGTGCCGGCTCCCGAGGTGTGGCAGCGTCGTTTTGAAATGGATCTCTGACGGGAGTAATCCTGATGCGCGAGACCGCCCGGCCGGGGCGCGCGAACTGAGAAGGGTCATTCTGGGCTTCCTGAACCTCAGGCGCCGGAGTCTGGTCTCCGCTGGGCCGATGCAGCCATCCTTCCGTCCGCTCTAGTACGCGCCCGCAAATCTTGGCGACGGAATTGGTTGTGCCCTGTCCGCGCAGCGGTTCGCTGAATACATAACCTACGGAAAGAAAGGCTATCGCAATCGCCAGGCTCGGCAGCACTCGGCTTCTGCCCTTTTGCTGCAGGCTCACCGACGACGAAAATCTTGGCTCGGGCGACTGGAACAAGGTCTGCACCCGGGATCGATACAGCAGGTCGTCGTCAAAAATCGATTCGGCAGCAACCACCGGCGAAGCGCTTTCCGTACAGCGCAGGGGAGGAGGGGAGGGCCAGGCCCGAAGGCGCGGCAACGAATCGAAGGTTCTGTTTTCCAAAGTCTTTTCTTCTGCACTCTTGTTTTCTTGAGCCTTGCTTGGTGGCTTGGTCACCGCTTGGGCTGCGGTCTCATCGGGCACTGGCGACGGACCCAGCCTGGGCAACCAGGACTTCATCTGGGCAAGAAATGAATCACAGGTCAGCAAGGCATACTTGACTTCGTCCGGAATCAGCGGCCGGCTCAAAACGAGATCGGCGCCTGCTTCACGGGCAGCAGGGGCGGCTTCGGAATTGGCAATGGCCAGCGTAAAGGCGGAGCGGTTGGCTTTCAGCTCGCGCACGGTCTTCAGCAGGAAGACAGCTTCCAGTCCTTCGTTCCAGTCCGACACGACGACATCGAAACTCCGGCTGGTGATTTTTTCCACCGCGCTGAAGATTTCCGGGCTCGACTCAACCTCGAATTCGAGATCTCTGAAAGCAAGACGCAGGGCGCGTGAGGCCTCCTCATCGGAGGAGAACAGCAGAGAGTGTGGCCACATAGTAATGAGACTAGTTGGGCTGGGTTAATGCGACAAGTTACGAAGTGCCTGAAATGCGGCCGCCGCGGGCCACGTAACTGCGAGGTCGGTTACCTGTCCCGAAGGACAAGTGTCTACGGTAACCGCCGAATTCATCGGGCAGAGATGTGGTGGATGGACGCTCTTCCCCTGGATCGACTCGGACAAAAGATGGGCTTGCTCAGGGCCCAGCAGGAGCCGACGGCCTGCGCAGACTCATTTTTTCCGGAATTGTCGCGCCACCGATTCGGGCAAGTCCTCTTCGAGTTTTGTAGCCAGCCACTGCTGCAGGATGGATTTCTGCTCGGATGGCACCGTCAGTGAACGCAGCCCCGCGCGGCCCTTGTCGTCGTACCAGCAAACCTCGGACTCGAGTTCGAAGCGAACCGACTCTCCGGGCAGAGTAAACAGAACTCTCACCTGCGCTCCTGGCTTCAGGACGGGCGATTCACTGATAGCCAGGCCGCCCTCGCTGATATTCACCAGACGGCAATTGACTTCCTCGCCGTTTCCTTGGATAGCCGCTGGAATTTCGATCGGACAACGAAAGGAACGCCGGCGCTCCCGCACAATCAATCCGAAAGCCGCTTTTAATGTACGCACGACCGAACTTATGGATAGGGGTTTTTCCATCACAAAATTCGGCTGGACATCGAACCTTGACGGGTTACCGGGATCGGTAATGGCAAAAGTCACAGCGGTCCGATTGGATGGAGCGAGACGGATCTGCTCCAGCAGTTCATCCGCCCGCACCATCCCAAAGTCGACGATAACCGCCTCGAATTTCTTGCGGTTCAGCAGGCCAAGAGCCATGGCGAAGTCAACACAAACCTCAGTCGTGATGGCGAATTGCTGCATACCCTCGGTCAGCTGCTGGATGGCGGCCGAATCGTCGCAGACAAGAAGCACACGACCCATCGCAGTGCCAATCCCTGTAGAACTCATCCCGCAGACTCCCCTAAGTGCGCTCGCCTGTTAGTTGTTCCGTCTCTGGCAGATTGTCCCCTGAAAATGAGACATTTGCGGATTAAAAGGCACTTCGTCGGAAAACCGGAATCAGGAGTTGGCCGTCGTAAAGGCGGAACGAGAGTAACTTTCCGTAACCTTGCCAACAGGGATGTGGCGCCTAGGGTCCAAAGGACGGGTCGGGCTCTTACCGCGGCGCGAAGTGGGCTTACCTCAACAAAGGCGAAATCCCCCGGGATGGCGAACGCTAGGCTTCTAAGACTTGATTAAGCCGGGAGAGCGCCACCTTTTGCCGTCCGTCCTCGCCAAAATTCGATGGATCAAGCCAGCGCTCGAAGTTGGCCTTTCGGACCGGCCATTCGGAATCGAGCATGGAGAACCAGGCGGTATCCCGGTTCCTCCCCTTGACGATCATGTGTTGCCGGAAGATCCCCTCGAACCTGAAACCGAGGCGCAGCGCCGCTCGATGGGAAGGTGTATTGAGGGCGTTGCACTTCCATTCGTAGCGGCGGTATCCCAGGTCTTCGAAAACATGCCGCGCCATCAGATACATGGCTTCGGTGGCCAACGTGGTTTGTTGCAGACGCGCCGTGTAGAGGATGCTGCCAACCTCAATTACCCGGTGGATCGGCTCGATTCTCATATAGGAAGCGTATCCCACCGCGCTTTTCGAGCCGTTGTCGTTATCTAAGATCGCGAAGAACAGCGGATCTTCGGAGGCCGCGATCCGCTGCAGATGGATGTCGAAAGCCGCGCGATCGGCGAACGGTCCTTCAAACAAGTATTGCCACAACCGGTCTCCGGCTTCCCCGCGGGTCCCTTCATAAAGCGCCTCCCCGTGGGCGCGAGGGTCAAGAGGCGCCAGCGTAACCGCTCGCCCCGGCAGCGTCGTCCGTGCCGGGCGCCTGGCCGCCGAGCCATCGACGAGAGGGCCGATCGGCATCGCGACGTCAGACAAGGCTTCCATTCTGACTCATTATAGGGTTGTCCCCGTGAGAATATCCTTCAACTCCTTTACAAAGTTTTACGATCAAGCTCACAACCAATTCCCGCTTCCCGGCGTTCTCACCACTGCGGAGCAAATTGTTTCGCGACAGGGCGAGCCACCCGTTCTGCCAGGCTGAAAGGCCACCCGTGAAGATAAGTTTCGACCGCCTTGCAGTGTTGAGCGCGATCGTTGTCCTGGCTTTCAGCGCGGCGATGGCGCAATCCGCGGGCGAAAGACTGGCGAACAATCATTCCATGGCCACCGCCAGTTCGCCGGACCAGCCTGTGACCACAATGTCGGTCCAGGTCAAAGTGGTGAATGTGCTGGCCACAGTGCGCGACAAGCACGGCAAGATTGTGAACGGCCTGACCAAAGATGACTTCACCGTGACCGAGGATGGTCGCCCCCAGACCCTCAAGTATTTCGCTCGCGAAACTGATCTCCCGCTCACGCTTGGCCTGCTGGTAGATACCAGCATGAGCCAGCGGCGGGTGCTGGGCAAGGAACGCGACGCCAGTCAAAACTTTCTGGCGCAGGTATTACGCGAAGACAAAGATAAGGCCTTTGTCATCCACTTCGACCGCGAGGTGGAGCTTTCGCAGGACCTCACGTCATCGAATGAAAAGTTGCGGGCCGCTTTGCAGTCACTGCAAACGCCGCAGTTCACCCGCACCCGTGGAGGAGGCGGAGGCGGACCATGGCCCGGTTCCGGACGTGGTTCCGGCCATCATGGCGGCGGCACTCTTCTCTATGACGCGGTTTTTCTCGCTTCTGACGAATTGATGGAGGAGCACCCTGGCCGAAAGGCGTTGATCGTGCTCTCGGACGGCGTGGACATGGGCAGCAAAGAGAGTCTTGAGTCGGCGATCGAGTCGGCCCAGCGCGCCAACACCATCGTCTATTCCATTCTGTTCAAGGATGACGAGGCCTACGGAAATAGCGGAGGCTTCGGCCGGACCGGCATCAGCATCCCAGGAATGGGCGGCGGCGGGATGGGAGGGCCAGGGAGAGGTGGGCGCCGGTTCCCACAAGAGCATGTCGACGGAAAGAAAGTGCTGGAGCGTATCTCCAACGAAACCGGTGGACGCCTGTTTGAGGTCTCCAAAAAGCAGCCGGTTGAACAAATCTATTCCCAGATTCAAGAAGAGCTGCGTAACCAATACAACCTCGGCTACACCCCCAGCGCGGCCGAGCCTGGATATCACAAGATCCAGGTTGCCGCGAAGAAGAAGGATCTCGTCGTCCAGGCTCGAAACGGATACTACGGAGACAAGTAAAGCTAGATATCGGCTTCAGGCTGCCAGGGCGCCACCGTCTGGTTCTCTTGCATTTCGAGTTCCTGGTCCATGAGTTCGCGCTCCAGCTCCCGCATTTCCAGCTTCAGCTCTTCCTGATGGTCGCGTATTTCCCGCGTGACTACCTCTACGCTAGGTCTTATTCTCCGGATCTCACGGACGGCTCGCTCCATCTCGGGCCTAACGCGCGCGAGCTGGGACTGTGCGTCGCCCCAGTCAATCACAGTTTCAGCGTCAACGTCAGGAACGTCTAAACTCTCGTCAGTATCGAGAAGCTGTGACTGGTTGTGTTCCGGCACGGTCAACGTGAGGTTTTGTTCCTTCTTTTCCCGAATGATACTGACAGTGACGGTGCTGCCCTTGCGGCCGTGCATGGCATGCGTGAAATCGCCACTGTCACTGATGGATTCTCCGTTGACTTTCACAATCACGTCGCCGGCCCGGAACCCGGCCTGCTCGGCGCGGCTGCCTTTCTCTACCGAGCGGACCAGAACTCCCTTGCCGTTTTTCGCGCCGAAGAAGTCGCCCAGCTGGGGAGTCAGGTTTTCCACCATCAACCCACTGCGCGCGGAAGAATGCACAACAACGATGGAGACCGGCAAATCCATCTCAGGAACAAATGGGGTGGCAGGCATCGCAGGCATGGCTGGAATCGCAGGTAGGGCTGGCATGTTGAACCTGAATGCCTTGCCCGGTCCGGCCATGGCAAAGGTTTTCTTACGGTCCGCCAGCTGGGCCTTGAGCGTCATGGACTGGCCATCGCGGCTGATTCCGAGGGTCACTAAGCGTCCCGAAGGAATTTCGCGGATCATGCGGCGCAACTGCTCCACGCTTTCCACCTGATTGCCGTTGATGCTGAGAATGACGTCGTGCTCTTTGAGTCCGGCCTTGCCGGCGGGAGCATCCTGATCGACCAGCGTGACTTCGACGCCGTGTTCTTCCTTCAGCTTCAGATCGGCCAGACGATCCGCAGTGACATCACGAGTGTCAACCCCCAGATACGATCCGCCGCCGAAGTCCTCGCTCGAGTAGCCGAAGGCCTCGCGGAAGGGCTCCGGCGAGTACAGCTGCCCTCCATTCGCAACCGTGGCCAACATCGGCAAAATCAATATGGCGAGGAGTGATCTACCCATGTTCGTCCCCCTTCTCTCTACTCAACTCTTTCCAGACTCAGCGGCTGGCGAGAAAGGTAATGTCTCCAGTCGTAGTGCGCACCTTTAGCGTCGGGCCGCCTCCGTTCAATTTACCCTCGGCGGTGGCGGTACCGGGGCCCCACTCGCCCCCTTCCGTTGTAACTCGGATCTCGGAAAAATCGGAGCGGATGCGATGGCCATTCGCCAGTTCGATGGACGCCCGAATGGTGATATTCAGCGTAGGCGCCAGGTAAACCGTAATGTCCCCGGCAGAAGTCTCCAACACCGAATCCGTGCGTTCCCCTCCGGTAACGAATTTCGCCACAATACCGCCGGCTCCGGTCTCAGCCTTGGCCGCGGGTACGCCGTTGAGCGTAATGCTGCCGCCGCCGGTCTCCGCCCGCACCGCTCCGGTGGCTGAGCTGAGACGGATGCTGCCACCGCCCGTTTCAATTTCTGCCGGGCCAGCAATCTCGCCCAGATCGATGCTGCCACCGCCGGTCGTCACTTTCAGGGACCCGGAACAGCGTTCTACCTCGATGCTGCCACCGCCGGTTTCGAGCACGGCGCCTTGCATGCCGGAAACCACCTTCACGCCGCCGCCGCCGGTCTCCGCGTTGATCTTCCCCTTGGCGGAAGACACCTTGATGCTGCCGCCGCCCGTGCGCAACGTCAGTTCTCCGCCGACCGTGCCTACGTCAATGCTTCCGCCCCCGGTCTCGGCGCTGATCACGCCTCCAATATCATCCAGGTAAATGCTGCCGCCCCCGGTTTCCCCCTCGACCCGACCGGCGATGCCGGTAGCCGTGAGGTCCCCACCGTCAGTTTCGACTTTCACCAGCTCGGTACCGCGCGGAACGTTGATGACGAATTCGCTGGACGAGCGCCGGGGTCTGCGGCCTTCCCATTCGCCCACCACCCAAGCCGTATCTCCGCGAACGTATACGCTGATCTTGTAGGATTCGAATTCGCGGCGGGCCTTTTCTTCGGATGATGCGTACGAATGATTGCTGATGACATAATTGATCGTGGTGTGCGAGCCGCCCGCTACCCGTACCACGCCGGAATCGACTTTCACCCGCAAGTTCTTCGCCGCCGCCAGCGAACCGGTAATCTGCCGCGACCACTTGCCATTTTCCTGATAGATCCGCGTCTGTTCGTCAGGACGCACTTCCTGGGCTACCGCGAAGGGCAACAGCAGCATTACGGCAACGATTCTAGGAACTTTCTTCAACTCTCACCTTCCGATCTTTCGCCCCGCACCGACGGCTGCCTACAGCCATCGATCTCAATCGATCTTCCTCAATCAATTTCTGACATTTGTGAAAGCACATTTCGGGCCTGCGTGCGGATGTAGAGGTTCTGATCGGACTCCGCCAGCTTTTGCAGTACCACCCGCACGCTGCTGTCGGCGCGCACCGGTTCGAGCAGATGCAGTGCCTGCGTCCGCAAGCCCGGATTGGAATCGTTCACCAGGGCCTCGAGCACGGCATCGCGCACCCGTACATCATTCTTTACATAAGACCCCAGCCCTTCGATGGCCTTCAGCCGCACTCCGGGATTCGAGTCATAGCGCAAGGCATACAAAAGTGCCTCGCGCACGCGGATATCGTTTGGCGCCTGGGTCAAGAGGTCCACGGAATCCATACGCACGCCCGAGTTGTAGTTGTTCCGCGTAGCGAACAGCAGCAACTGCTGGATGCGCTGATCGTTGAGCGAGCCCTGCGCTTCCTGGGTCGAAACCGTGTTGTAGCGGATGCTGATTTGAGACGACCCAGGCTGTTGCGAGATGGATTGGATGCCGGTGATGGAAGATTCTGTGGGCGCCGTGGCAGCGGAGAGATCAACCGGGTTGCGGCCATTCATCACTTGATAGGTGGCCCCAATTCCACCGGCAAAGCCCACGATAAAGATTGCCGCCGCCAGGGCTGGAGCCAGCTTGATGGGGCGAAGCCATGCGCCCGGATCGAAGATCAGGCGCTGCCAGAAGCCGCCCTGTTCGGTGGTTTCGAGCGCCTCCTGCAGGCGCATGCGCAAAGCTGTAACCAGATTGGGAGAAGGCTCCTGCACGGGAACCTGGGAGAGCGTAGCGTGAAGCTGGCGGGCTGCTTTCAGCTCAGCCGCGCAATCGGTGCAGCGCGCCACGTGCTGCTCCAGTTCGTAACGAGCGTCGTCGGGTAGCTCGTTGTAGATATGCAGCAGAATATTTTCCTGGACCCAATCGCATTTCATGGTTTCACCCCCGTAATAATGGGGAGTTTGTTGTCTGTCTGGACGGGCGGAAAGCCCGTCCCTCCAAAAATCTTCTTCATCGCATGTCCGCCAGAGAGCCACGCAACTTCTGGGTGGCCCGAAATAAAGTATTTTTTGCCGTTTCTTCCGTCGTATTCAAAATCTCGCCTACGGTTCTTAGTTTCAGCCCCTGATAATGCTTTAGCTCAAAGACCATGCGCTCGCGGGGGGTGAGTTTGTCCAGTGCATGGTTGATACGCGTTCCCAGTTCGCGGCGCATCAGATCCCGCTCGGGATTGGCGCCAGCCCGACCGTCGGGGACCTGGGCCAGGACGTCGTAAGCTTCGCCTTGCGCATCCACCGCGACTGGAGCGTCCTCCTTTCGCACCTGCTTCTTGCGCAAGTGGTCCAGGCAAAGATTGGTCACGATGCGGTAGATCCAGGTGTAGAAGGAGCACTCGAAGCGGAAGTTGCCCACGCTCTTGTACGCCTTCAGAAAAGCATCCTGATAAATGTCCTGGGCTTCGTGCTCCGACCCCGTGAGGTGTATGGCTAGCCGTAGGACGGCCTGGTCGTAATGCCGCACCAGCTCCTCGAAGGCGGCGCGATTACCGCGCTGCGCTTCGCGGACCAGTAACGTATCATCAATACGGCCTGAACTGTGCCCAGCCATTTGGCCCCGAGGGAGGGGGTCCTGGGAATCGTTGCTTCGTTCCAACCCGCGACTCGCGTCCGGATGCGAACACCCGCCAACCGCTAGTTGTACTGCCCATGCATCGGCCGGCATCTCTAGTTGTCCTCGACTAAGCCGGGTGCCTTGCCGTTCTTCCCGGTTGCATAGCTATGGACGTGGCAGCAAAAGAACCGTGAGCAGCGATTATAGGAGTTTGGCCCTGTCCGTGCATGGGCTTAGTGGGGTACCGCCATCAGGGACAACCCGCGTTCGGGCAGATATTGGCGCAGGACATAGTATTCGTTCTCCGGTCGGTCATCCTGCAGGGCAGGAGCGTCGGGAGCGCCGGAGGTCATCTGGTCAAGGGACAACTCCCGGCTGAGGATGATGGCGAAAAGCCGTTCGGGCGTGGGTTCCGGCCCCCATTCGACCAAATCCTGCGCCGCCTTGGCCGGCATGCGCCCCGCCAGTTCCTGGGGTGTACGCAAGACTATGGGTTGGTCACTCGCCAGAAAGTGAAACCCTCGGTTATCCAGGGAATGAAAAAGGCGAATGTAAGGGAAAGATTCCTTTAGGGCCCGGGCGACCGCGGCTTTGACCACCGCGTCCCCGGTGGGCAGCCATTGCTGGAGGACACCGCCTGGCGTCAGCCGGCGTCTTATGATTGAATAAAACTCCTTCGAATAAAGTAGGCTAGTGCCCGCCGCTTCTACCGGCGGTGGCGGGTCTATCGTGATCACGTCATACTGCTCCAAAGTGCGTTCAAGATAGCGCCGACCGTCATCCACCACCACACGGGACAGCGGCGATCGCATCAACTCCAGGCCATCGGAATGGTAGTACGAGAACAGCCGGGGAACGCTGGGCACCAGCTCCGCTGCAGTGGTCCGGATGTCCCACGACATCAGCGAACGATAGGTCGTGCCCATGCCGAAACACACCACCAACGCACTTCGGGGAGCGTGGTCGAGGGAGGCTAGCGGCAGGTGCGCCATCACTTTGGTCATGGGAGTTAAGGAGGTGATTCCGATCCCATTCACCAACAGCTGCTTGGTCATCCCGTCTCCGGTGGCGATGACGGTTGCCGTATGGTCGCGCAGCACCTGATACCGGGCAAACTGGTCCTCAAAACCTTTGATGGTGGACACCCCAACCAGCGCCAGTGCCGCGAGCGCCAGTGAAAGTTTGAGTTGCAAAGTCTGCTTTGCCGCTTTTTCGCGACCCACCGACCACCGAGGCACGATGCCGATGATCAACCACGGGAGGGCGAACGTGAACAGCACCCAGCGTTCGCTCATCAAAGGCAGCAGAACGAATCCCGCGACCAGCGGCCCAAGGATGCATCCCACGACGTTGACCGCGTAAGCCTTGCCTGCCTGATCAGGATGGCCGCCAGACCAGCGATCCACCAGCATGGGAGTTACGAATCCCAAAATGGCTGAGAACGGGCCAATGCCCAACACCAGGCGCAGCAGCGACGATTGGAACTCCGGGGCCTGAATTTGAGGACTGGCCGCGAGCAACGGCAGCAGGGAAACGAATCCGAGCACGCCCCAGACCAATCCACCTTCCCGATCATGGCTGCGGCTCCAGTAGCGGTACACTCGCGATCCCGTAAAAGTCGCGGCCAGATATACGCCCAGAATCGCCGCGAAGGCGTACACCACGGTGCTGAGATAGGGAGTGAACTGACGGATCCACACTACCTCCGCGCCCATGCTGGTGAGCCCGGTGAGAAACAGCAATAGCAGCGGTTTGTTGCCGGCCGAGGATCGGGCTGAGGCCGGAGTCATGGGAGTTCCGTGCGACGGCTGATTTTCTCCGGCAGCAGACCGCAGCGTGAGGCCCATGGCCAATACGAACAGCAGACCATTCAGCATCGCGCCTACTCTGAGTGTGCCGTGAAATCCGTACATCTCGATGAGAAACAGAGGCACGGTCGCGCCCGCCACTGCGCCCAGGACATTTGCCAGGTACAGAAAACTGAAAGACCGGTGGGCCTCCCGATGAAAGCTTTTGTTGATAGCCAACATGGAAAACGGGATCGTCGTCCCCATGCACGCACACCACGGAATCAACGTAAGGGCAATCCAGACCCCGGAGAAAAAATAATAGGCCGCGGAAGAAGAGATCGAAATCCGCTCCAGGAGGCTTCGCCCCATCCATAGCTGAGCCGGGACCGCCAGCGCGGAGATCCCAATCAGCAATTCGGCAAACGCATAAAGGCGCAGCGCGGGGATCCTGATGCGGTCCCCGTATTGCCGGATGGCGTAACCAGCTCCCCATGAGCCCAGTCCGAGCCCGGCCATGAACATGGAAAGCACAATGGAGACCAGGGCACTGGTGACGCCGAACTGCGCCATGGACAGCCGCAGCCAGACGATCTCATAGAGGATGCTACAAAACCCGGAGACAAAGAAGAATAGGAAAAACCAACCCATCAAGACGCCTCTGGTAGGAGTTTCTTGGTCCTTATCCTTTGCGCCCTTCTAGGCGAACTTTGCGATTCAAGATTCTGCCGATTTACAGAGACCAAAGCCTTAAGCCAAAGTACGCCAGGACTTCGCAAAGTTCGCGAACAAAACCAGTACAAATGATTTAGGACACTACCTCGCGTGCCGGAGACGGCGGGTGTGGGAACAGGAATTGAAGCTCGCGTGGCAGGCCAAGGGCAAGCTCCCGCACGCGTACCTATTCCGTAGCTTCCTTCTCGATGACCACTTTCAGGTGTGTGGTCACGTCCTTATGCAGCTTAATCGGCACCGCGAACTCGCCCACGGTCTTGAGTGGCTCGTGGACCTGAATCTTCCGGCGGTCCACGTCAAAGCCCTTCTTCGCCAGCGCGTCCGCGATATCGCCCGACGTGACTGAGCCAAAGAGCTGATCGTGTTCGCCGGAGCGTCGCTGGAAAGAAACCGATACCCCTTCGAACTGCTTGGCCAGCGCTTCAGCGCTGGTCTTTTCCTTGGCGGAACGTCGTACCGACGCAGCCTTCATCTGCTCGATGACTGCTTTGTTGCCTTTCGAGGCTTCGATCGCGAGCTTGTGCGGCAATAGGTAGTTACGTCCAAAACCTTCAGCGACTTTCACCACGTCGCCGCGCGAGCCCAGCTTGGGCACATCTTCTTTGAGGATGACTTCCATCAGATGACTCCCTATAGAAATTCGTTTCGCCACGGATTTGCATGGACCTTGATGGATTAGATCAAGAAAGAAAAAATCGGTGAAGATCCGCGTTAAATCCGTGGCTAGGTTCTTTACGAGGCGCGTCCGGCAAACGGCAGCAGCGCGATGTTCCGCGCCTGCTTGATGGCCAAGGACAAACGCCGCTGATGCGGTGTGCAAACCCCGGTCAAGCGCCGTGGGACGATCTTGCCGCTCTCCGCCACAAACTGCGCGAGCAACCGAACGTCTTTGTAGTTGATAGCCTCAATTTTCTCCACACAGAACTTGCAGACTTTCTTGCGGCGAAAATATTTGCGTCCACCTTCGCGGCCACCCGGGCCACCTGGACGTGGGGGGCGCCGTTCCCGATCGGGGCGATCTCCGAACGAAGGCCGATCACCAGAAGGGCGATCGCCGCCCGCCGGACGCTCCCCCGCAGAACCCGCTTCCGCTGCTGCTGCTCTAATTTCTTCAGCCATGATGCTCCTTAAAATCGATCGTCTGTCGTCAGTCATGGGCCTTCAGCTCGGTCTGACGACCAACGACTGAAGACCTAAGACTGCCGACGGGTTTACGCCGTGACCGCTGCCGTTTCTCCACCAGTTTCTGCAACCGGGGCGGGCGACGGGGTCTTGCGCTTGGCGTCGCGGATCGCCTTGATCTTGTCCAGACGCTTTTGCTCTTCATCGATACGCACCGTGATGAACTTGATCACCGGTTCGGTGACGCGCAGGCGGCGCTCCAGTTCGTGAATCAGTCCGCCGCCGCCTTCCACTGTCAGCAGCACGTAGATGCCATCGTGAAACCTGCGGACCATGTACGCCAGGCGGCGCTTGCCCATCTTTTCCACGCTCCTTACGTTTCCGCCTGACGAGGTCACGGCGGTTTCAAGCGTGGAAATCAGCTTGTCCTGCTCTTCTTCCACCATGTCGGGGCGGACGATAAACATCAATTCATAAGCGCGATTCATTTTCTCTCCATCCGCCACGGATTCTCACGGATCAGCACGTTTCGACGCTAGACGTAGGCGCGACGCCTGCATCCGAATTCGATCCGTGTTCATCCGTGTAAATCCGTGGCTACTCTTCTGCCTCGGCTTTCCGGTTGAGGCGGTTCATGGCCGCAGCCGGACCTTCCTTCAAAATTACGTTTACTGCTTCGGCGGCGCTGTCCAGTACTGCGTCCACTTTCTTCAGCTGCGACTTCCGAAATGGAGTCAGCACAAACTTCACGCCATCTGCAATTTTCCGCTCCGGCGAAATTCCCAGTCGGATGCGCAAAAACTCCTGCGTGCCCAGCGCCCCAATGATCGACTTCATGCCGTTGTGGCCCGCCGAACTGCCTCGCTGGCGGATGCGAATCGTGCCCAGGGGCAAATCCAGTTCGTCGTAAATCACGATCAGGCCGTTCTCGGGTCTGATTTCATGCTTGGCCACCAGTTCACGAACTGCCATGCCGCTTAGGTTCATGAAGGTCTCTGGTTTGGCCAGCAGGACCTGCTCGTCGCCAATCACGGTTCGGGCCGTGAGCGCACGGCACTGGCGATTCCTTACTTCCACGCCACAGTCGTTTGCGATGCGGTCAACGGTGAGGAATCCCAGATTGTGGGGCGTGAACTGGTATTCCATGCCCGGATTGCCCAGCCCGACAATCAGCTTCACGCTTGGTTAACATTCCTCAACAGCAAGGCCTGTCGAGCTTCGCTCGACCAGGACGGGTCTAGTACCCGTCCCCACACCGCCGGTACCACCCCCGGCTTACTTCTTCTCTTTCTCTTTTTTCTCGGGCTTCTCCGGCTTCTCGCCAGCTTCTGTTCCCTCTTCTCCCTCGACTTCCTGCTTGCCCTTCTTGATGACTTCGGGCTCAGCCGGGGCGGCAGCAACTTCCGCGGCCACTGCATCCGCGGCCGGCGCGACTTCTTCCTTGACCGTGGTGATGTGGGCTACGGGCTGGTTCGCGTCGGTGATGAAATGGATCTTCTTCTCGTCGTGCGTCAGGTCGGATACGCGCAGAACTTTGCCGAATACCAGTTCGCTGACGTCGGCTTCGATGGCGCTGGGAATGTCGCCGGGCAAACACTCGACTTCCACCTCGCGCAGAATCTGCTCCAGAATGCCGCCCTGCTGCTTTACTCCGGCGGCTTCTCCCTTGAGCACGACCGGCACGCTGACCGTGAGCGTCTGGTCCATGGCGATGCGTTTTAAATCGATGTGCAGCAGTGAACTCTTGATGGGCTCATACTGCCAGTCCACGATCATGGCCTTGGTGCGCTCACCGCCCTCGACCGCGAGATCGAAAATGGTGTTGTGCCCGGTCGCGGAATGCAGAATACGCGTGACCTGGCGGGGATCGAGAGTTACCGTCAACGACTCCTTGCCGGCACCATAGAGCACGCCGGGAATCTTGCCGCCCTGACGCACCCGGCGGGCGACATTCTTGTTGCCCGGGGTTCGCGATTGCGCTTCTAGAACATTGCTCTCAGTTGCGGTTGCCATAAATTTAGATTCCTATAAGAATAATCTGCTGACGGACGTTTCTTCGTGAATCGACTGGATTGCGCGTCCGATCAAACCAGCGATGGTAAGCACCTTGATTTTCGGTTCCCTCTTGGCCGCTTCGCCCAGCGGAATGGTGTTCGTTACAACCACTTCGCTAATGCAGGACTGCGAAATGTTCTGCACCGCTGGGCCCGAAAGCACGGGATGCGAGGCGCAGGCAAAAACTTGGCTAGCGCCGTTTTCCATGAGCGCGGCGGCGGTCTTTACCAGCGTGCCTGCGGTATCAATCAAGTCGTCGATCACCAGACAAGTGCGGCCGTTGACGTCGCCGATGACATTCATGACTTCGGCCACGTTCATCTCCGAGCGGCGTTTGTCGACGATGGCCAGGGCTGAGTCCATTTTCTTGGCAAAGAACCGGGCGCGTTCCACACCGCCCGCATCGGGAGAGACCACCGTCAAGTTCGGCAAATTCAGCCGCTTGAAGTAGTCCACCAGCACCGGCGACGCAAACAGATGGTCGACCGGAATGTTAAAAAATCCCTGCAACTGGGGCGCGTGCAAATCCACGATCAAGGCCCGATCGGCGCCCGCCGTGGTCAGCAGATCGGCCACCAGCTTGGACGAAATCGGCACTCGCGGCTTGTCCTTGCGGTCTTGCCGCGCGTAGCCAAAATACGGAATCACCGAAGTGATGCGCCGGGCCGACGCCCGCTTGAGTGCGTCGATCATCAACAGCAACTCCATCAGGTGCTCGTCCACAGGATGGCAGGTGGGCTGAAGCACGAACACATCCGCGCCCCGAACGTTCTCCTGAATCTGGACGTAAGCCTCCCCGTCGCTGAAGCGCGTCACCTGCGCCTGTCCGCGCGTCAACCCGAGAAAGGCACAGACCTCGTCGCACAGCGGTTCGTTGGCCGTGCCACAGAAGATCTTGAACTTGTCGTCTACCCGACTGCGCTGGGGCTTGCGCTCAGGTTTCTCGTCGGCGTTCGATTGGGCCTTCTTTTCGGTCGCTGTCGCAAGAGTTGCCATGTTGTTAGCTCTCAGCTTTCAGCTGTCAGCTCTCAGTCCAAGCCACCTGCTCCCCAGCAGAAGCTGAGAGCTGAAGGCTGACAGCTGAAAGCTGGTTTTCTGGCTGGGCCGCTAGGATTCGAACCTAGACAAAGTGCTCCAAAGGCACTTGACCTACCATTAGTCGACGGCCCAGTAAAATCAGTGTCAAGTTTCTAGTTTCTGGTTTCACGTAAACCTTGTGCTCCGCATTATCCTCTCGAAACTAGAAACCGGAAACTGGAAACTTTTTCCAGTACTGCCGTCGCGTCAGGGTACTAGTGGCCACTGCCGGTACGCCGTCGCGCCGCAACCTGGCCGCTGCCTTCTGGCCCGCCGCCCGCGACCCAAACAGCCCATAAATCGCGGAACCCGAGCCTGAGAGCGAGGCATAAAACGCCCCAGCACGTTCGAGCACACGCTTGACCTCGCGCAATTCGGGATACTTAGGAAAGACGACCTGTTCAAAGTCGTTTTCGATCCCGGTACGGACAAGGTCGAGAAGCGAGGTCTCGGCCCGGCCCCTGCCTCTACTCACAGGGACACCGGATAAAGGTTGACCACTCAGCCACGCAGAAACCGCGCGACCGCACGCCAACATTCTATCGGAGGGGAGGGTGGCCGTCAATTTTGAGCCCTCCTCCGGCCATGTGGGGACAGGTCTCTGATCCGTCCTGGTCGAGCGAAGCTCGGCCACCCCAGCAGCGGCTAAAGCGGCGACACTTCGAGGCGCATTTGTGACGCGACTCAAGCCGTACCCTTCCCGATCGTGCCAATCCCGGTCGCCTCTGCCGCGAGTGGATCCAGACATCATCGCATCCCAATCCGCAAACGCTTTGGGTGTCGATACTCCAATCTCCGGCATCACCACCACGCAGTGGGTAGACGGCAGATCAGGCAGTGGATAAACTTCTTCCCCGTGCCCCACTCCCAGTACCGTCCCCCCCAAGACAAACAGTGGCAGATCCGAACCGACCTCGGCCGCGATACGCAGCTTTTCCGCTCCCCGAAGCTTCTTCTTCAGCGCACCTTCGAGCGCCAGCAGCGTGGCCACCGCATTTCCGGAACCGGCACCCAAACCGCCCTGCACCGGCAATCGCTTATCGATGGTGATGGTCACGCGGCCGCGGGCACCAAGCGCAGCCATGGCCCGATCCACAGTGCGGTAGCAGGTGTTCGACGCATCTTTGGGGACATGATCGTCATCACAACGAATCTCAATGCCGGTTCCGCGACCCACCTGCACCTGGATGACGTCGTGCAGAGCAATGGTCTGATAGACGGTGCGCAGATCGTGAAAGCAGTCCAGCCGCAGCCCGCCAATGCAGAGGCCGAGATTAATCTTGGCGAAGGATCGAACCGTCACAGGCATGGATCGATGATTTAACCACAGAGGACGCAGAGGACACGGAGTAGGGTTTACGTCCTTCTCTTGTAGTAAATCGTGAAGTCAAACCCCGGATTTGCCGGAAACAGCTCCGCCACTTTCTTCAACCGCTCCGCCATCTGTGCCGGCGCGAGCAGCGGGTAGTCGCGCTCGCGCAGATCGTGGTAGTCCACATCGATGAACAGCGACAGCAGGTAGATGGAGATAGCGTCAGAGAAGCTGGCCGCAAAATATTCGTTCTTATATTTTTCCGCATCTGGACCGGACTCAGTCGCCAGCTTGCGCGACTCCCAGGCATCCAGAGAGGTCTCACCGCGTGCCTTGGCCTCGACCTGCTTCCACACCAGATCGGCGAACGCCTGCGATACGCCGGCCCGCTCCACCACGGCGTGGCCTACATTGATATAGAACTCAAAGGCTACGGAGAACTTGTCGTCCATGAGTCGCGTGGAAATGAACACGCACTGCGAATCGCCAAGGTCGAGATTGCGATGGCATACCGCGTTGTCGCTCAGTGCAACGTCATAGCGGTCAGCGATCACGGTCTCGTCGCCCTGGTTCACGGTCAGCGGGACAAAGTAGTAAGCCTTACGCTTCAGTGCGGCTGCAGCGGCGTCGGGCACCGCGGACACCATGCGCTGCAGGTCGACTTCAGCAACCGTGATCTCGCCCGAAGCGGCGTAGCAGATTCCATTCGGAGCTTGCGACACGGGGGTAAGACGGACGACCTCCGCCGGGGGACGCGTAATCGGGGCTGCTGCTGGCGCCATGGCATGTATTCTAGCGCACCGGGGAGCAACTGCTTGCCCGGAGCGAATTCGAAGGGATGGCGGCGCTACAATCGAGAGTACATGGGTCCCGCCAAAACACCTTTCTCACGGTTTCGATGGCTGCTGGTTGCTCTGCGCGTGCTGCTGGTGAGCTTTCTGCTGGCGCTGCTTTCGTTTGCCGTGTGCCTGTTCCTGGGAATCATCGGGCTGGTAATCAGTGCGGGCGTGCGGGGTGTCCATCCCGACATGACCATTGCGTACCGGGAGATCGCGTTTCCGGCGGCGGTGGTAGCGGCAGGAGGCGCGCTGGTGGTGGCGATTGTCATGGAGGTCCGGCAGCATCGCCGGGAGAGTATGCGATTGAGGTAGGCGCAAGCGTCCTCGCTCGTGCAGGGCCGATTCAAGAATGTTCCATCCTGGCTAGTTGCCGAGCGGAGCTCGGCCAGCACGGACGGGACGCCCGCGCCTCCATGGCCCCGTGCTAACGTATCTGCTCATGATTGTCGGCACCGGAATCGACATCGCCGAGGTTCCCCGCATCGCGCAGGCCCTGGCCCGCCACGGTGACCGCTTCCTGCATCGCGTCTTCACGGAAGGCGAGATCCGCTACTGCGATTCCAAGGCCAACCGTGTGGAGCGTTATGCCGCCCGCTTCGCCGCTAAGGAAGCAGGCATGAAAGCCCTCGGCACCGGGTGGAACCACGGAGTGCGTTGGCGCGATATCGAAGTCTCCCGGCAGCCCGGAGGCCGGCCCACCATCACTTTCCATGGCAAGGCGGCCGAGTTGGCCGCGCGTCTGGGTGCGGCCCATGTTGCGCTTTCGCTCTCGCACACTGCTGAGCAGGCGATCGCGCAAGTCATCCTGGAAAGTTGAAGGGCAAGGGCTGCACTGACGCTTCTGTTAGACTGGCCGCGTTCCGGGCAAACCCTTCGTGATGAGTGAGACACCTCTCCTGATCCCAACCAGCAACGCAAACCGAACTCCGCACCGCGCGATGCTGTTCGGCATAGCGCTCTGCAGCTTTGCCGCGCTGCTGCTTGAACTGGCGCTGACCCGGCTGTTTTCCGTTGTGCTGTTTTACCACTTCGCATTTCTGGCGATTTCGATTGCACTGCTGGGGCTGGGCGCGGGGGGGGTGTTCGCGCATCTGAGGAAGAACCAGTTGGCGCGCTTCGAGACCCGTACCCTGGTCTCCCGGCTATGTTCCATCAACGCGCTGATTGTGCCGGTCGTACTGGTCATTGTGCTGCGCATTCCGGTCTCGTTGGATATTTCAAAAACGAATTTCCTCAGACTTACCGCGATCTACCTGGCCTCGGCCGTTCCGTTCTTCATCACCGGACTGGAATTCTCCATCGTGTTTGCGCGCGAAGCCCGGCACGTTTCTCCCCTCTACGCCGCCGATCTGGCGGGGGGAGCGCTGGCGTGTCTGGCCGTGGTCCCCCTGCTCGATTGGCTAGGGGGGCCGAACACTGTGTTTTTCACCGGTGTGTGCATGGCCGCGGCCGCGATGGTGTGGGCGGTGGACCGTAAGGCGCGAAGATCTGGCGCCGGGCGAGCACTATTCCTGCTGGTCCTGATTGCCGTCAACTATTCCGGCAAACTCTTCGACATTGTTTACGCCAAGGGAGGCTTTCGCGATTCCGCGTGGGTCGAGTTCGCGCGCTGGAATGCCATCTCGCGGGTGGAGGTGGATACGCAGGGTAAGGGCAAGGCGATCGTAATCGATGCCGACGCCTCCACTTACCTGATGAACGTCGATCCCAAACATTGGCAGGGGCCGTGGGAGAGAAATCTAATGTCGGCCCCACCGGCGCTGGCCAACGTGCTGCGCCCGCACGGAGAGTATGCCATCATCGGGCCCGGTGGCGGCGTGGACGTCTTGCGTGCGCTGGGCAATGGCAGCCCCAGCGTTACTGGAATCGAGATCAACCCGATCATCGCTGACACCATCATGCGGGGGCGTTACGCAGACTACACCTTCCATCTGTACCAACAGCCTGAAGTACACATCCAGGTCACCGATGGCCGCTCGTTTGTGCGCAATGCCAAGCAGCAGTTCGACGTCGTGCAAATGACGCTGGTGGACACCTGGGCCTCTACCGCGGCAGGCGCCCTTGCCCTGAGCGAAAACAGCCTCTATACGGTCGAAGCCTTTCGCGAATACTTCGAGCATCTGAAGCCGGATGGCATGATCGCCATCACCCGTTGGGAGTTTCAACAGCCCCGCGAAGCCTTGCGTATCGTCTCGGTCGCCATGCAAGCGTCACATGAAATGGGAGTGGCGAACCCTGCCGGCAACTTCATCGTGGTGTCTGAGGGACATCTGGACGCGGATGGAATTCCGGTGGTCGTGCTGGCCAAACGCACGGCGTTCACTGCGGAGGAACTGAGCCAGGTGCGGGGACACATGGCAGTTCATCCCAAACTGTTTATGCTCTTCGCGCCGCCCGATCCGCCGGTGACCGTGGGCAGCGCGCAGGAGGAGCATTATTCCGCCAGCGCCGAGTCTTTTACCCAGCTGATCCAGTCGAACGACCCAAAACACTTTGCGAGACGTTACCCGTACGATGTGTCTCCAGCGACCGACAACGCTCCGTTCTTCTTCTTCACGCTGAAGCTCGGACAGATCCTGCATCCGAAATCGCTGCGGCAAGGCATGGACTGGAAGAATAATTTGGGGGTGGCCGTTCTGGGAATGGTCCTGGCCATCTCGCTGCTGGCCGTGCTGGTGTTTCTGGTTCTTCCGCTGGCGAAGGGGGCCCGAGGCCAGCAACCGCGTCCGGTACGTCTGCTCTACTTCATCGCCGTGGGCCTGGGATACATTCTGGTGGAGATCGCTTTCATCCAGCGCTTCGTCCTGTTCCTGGGTCATCCGGTGTACGCCTTGACCGTCGTGGTATTCCTCCTCCTGCTTTCGAGTGGCGCGGGCAGCATGGTTTCCAGGTGGTGGATGCCGGAAACCAGCCGGATATGGATGCCGCTGGTGCTCATTGCTGCCGCCTTGCTACTGTATGTGGGCGTGCTGCCCGGCTTGCTGGGACGACTGGTGGGCTTGCCCTTCATCGCTAAACTACTGGTTAGTGCCGGGCTACTCGTCCCCTTGGGCTTCGCTATGGGCATGCCGTTCCCCACGGGTTTGCGAACCCTGGCCGGTGGTGGCGCGGACGAGTTGCCGGTGCCCGGAATCAGCGGAAATCTGGTGGAGTGGGCCTGGGCGATGAACGCGGCATCGAGCGTCCTGGGCTCGGTTCTGGCCATCATCATCGCCATCCAGTTTGGATTGAATGTCACTCTGGGAACGGGGGCGGCAGCTTATCTGGTCGCGCTCCTGTTGACCACAACGTTGCGTCCAGCACACAGCATGGCGTGAACCGACAGTGCGGTCTGCTATGATTCTGGGCTAACGGCAGAATAGACTTTGCTCGGGAGAATGCGTGCCTAGCCAGAAGCAGTTGAAGTGGTCTCAACTGAAGGTGGGGCTCACGGTACTGGCGGCCAGTGTCACGCTTGGTCTGCTGATTTTCCTCATGAGCGGTACGGGTGGCCTGTTTACCTCCAAAATCCAGCTGAGATCATATTTCGACAATGCCAACGGCTTGCGCGAGGGCGCTCCCGTGCGTCTGGCGGGCGTGGACATCGGCAACGTGACCAAGATCCTGGTGGTGCGGGACCGGACGAAACAACTCACTCCGGTAGAAGTCACGATGAAAGTGAACACTCGCTACCTCTTCAATCTGCGCAAAGATTCGCTGACTCTGCTTTCCACAGCCGGGGTACTCGGGGAAACTTACATCGACATAGACAGTTCGCAATCCAAGGGGCCGCAAGCCCAGGATGGCGATGTGCTGCCCAGCCGCGAGGTTCCGGACTTTGGAGACATGGTACGTGCCGGCCAGGGCACGCTGCAGAACATGGATGCGCTGATCAAGCGTCTAGATCGTATTGTCGCCTTCGTCGAGAGTGGCCAGGGCTCGGTCGGCAAGCTGTTATACGATTCCACGCTCTACAACCGGCTGAACTCGACGGTGAGCGAGTTCCAGGGACTGGTGAACCAGGTGACCCAGGGCAAGGGCACGCTGGGCAAACTGTTTTCCGATGAGGAGTTGTACCGCAAAGCCAACGCCACGGTGGACAAGTTGAACGTCGTGATTGACGACATCAATGCCGGCAAGGGCAGCGCCGGGAAGTTTCTTAAGGATCCGGTCCTCTACGACAACGCCAATGCCACCATCGCGAACGTGAGGAAGCTTACCGACGATGTAAATGCCGGGAAGGGCGCAATCGGCATGCTGGCGAAGGACGAAGAATTTGCCCGCAAGCTGCGGGATACAATGGACAAGCTCTCCGCCATCTCCGATCGTCTGGAAGCCGGCGAAGGCTCAGCTGGCAAGCTGCTGCGTGATCCCGCTCTCTATAACAACGCCGACCAGATGCTGGTCGAAACCCGCGGCCTGGTCAAATCCATCCGCGAGAATCCGAAGCAGTATCTGACCATTCATTTCAAGGTGTTCTAAAAGCAATGGAGGCGCGAGCGTCGCCGCTCGTGCGTCCTCAATCCCACTGATGAGGTGAGGTGTGCCCCTTGAGGGCAGGGATGCCCTCAGGACAGCCGGCAGGATGCCGGCGCTACACAACCAAGACTGACCCAGGAGGGAGGACGCTCGCGCCTACACGGGTCGGGTTGCTTCCGCCTGCTCATGGGCGTGATAGCTGGAACGCACCAGTGGTCCGGATTCCACGTGGCGGAAGCCGAAGCGCAGCGCTTCCTGTTTCAGATACTCGAATTCATCGGGCGCGTAGAAGCGCGAAATGGGGAGATGATCGCGTGAGGGCCGCAAGTATTGCCCCACAGTAAGAATATCCACGCCGCGCGAACCCAGGTCGCGGAAGACTTCCACCAGTTCGTCCATGGTCTCGCCGAGGCCAACCATCACCCCTGACTTGGTCACTGTCGTGGGAGCGTATGCCTTCGCGTTCTCCAGCAATCGCAAGGTGCGCTCATAGCGAGCGCCAGAGCGTACCGAGCGATACAACCGCGGCACCGTCTCGGTGTTGTGGTTCAGAACGTCGGGCTGTGCGTCGAGGACAATCTTCAGCGCTTGGTCAAGACCCTGGAAATCGGGAATCAGGACTTCCACTCGGCAACCCGGCACCAGCTCGCGGATCTGGCGAATGGTTTCGGCGAAAATGCGCGCGCCGCCAAGGTTGTCGTCATCGCGATTCACGCTGGTGACGACGGTGTGCTTGAGACCGAGGGTGGCGACGGCTTCGGCCACGCGGCGCGGTTCGTCCCACTCAATGGGGCCAGGCTTGCCCTTGGGTACAGCGCAAAAGCCGCAGCGCCGGGTACAGATATCGCCCAGCAGCATGAAGGTGGCGGTGCGATGGTTCCAGCACTCGCCGATATTGGGACACTGCGCCGACTCGCATACCGTGTGCAGTCCCAGCCCGCGGGCCAGCTTCTTGAGGTTGTGAAAATTCTCGCCGACCGGGGCCCGGGCCCGAAGCCACTCCGGCTTGGGTTGTCGGACAGGAGGACTGAGTTCGATCTGGACGAGTTGAGAACTGGCTGCCATCGCCTGCTTCGATTTTACATGCGGCGGCATCATCCCCCAAAACCAACCCTGAGTGGACGGTTCAAACATCAAAGATTTCCGAAGGATGGAAAAGACCGAGGTTGAAGTCGAGGTCGGTCGGAATGCGAGATTCTGTTGATGCAGGTGGGAGTCTTCCTAGTTCTCCAGGTAGGCCTCGATCCACTCCTTGATGCGCATGCGGCGCTCATCCTTGGCGTCGAATCGAACCCCAAAAGTCTTGTCCGGCTTACGCCAGCTGACCTGTGCCCGCATCCAGATGCGAGGCAGAGTCAGCAAGGCAAACGAAACCTCCAGCTCCATACCGATCGAGACCTCCTCGGGACTCTTGACCGACATTCCGCCCGTGCTGATCTCCTTGCTGGTGGCGGTAAAGCGGCGGTTGTCGGACGAGACCATGGCGATTTCGGTAATGATCGGGATGCGCACATAGCGGCGAAATTCATGCAGCACCAGCATCTGCGTGGCCCGCACCAGCTTGAGGGCGGCTTGACGTTCGAGCGGTTCATGAAAAACCGCATTGACGCCGTACTTGGAAAACTTCATCGCCTCCTGGGCGCTGCCTCCGAGTCCATAGAGCACCATGCGGTTGTTCGAAACCGATGTGCGCACCGACTCCATCACCGGCACGGCCTCCGGCGCCAACTGCACAACGCAGGCTTCCATCTTCTCTCGTTGCAGCCGTTCCCGCACATTTCCGGTCATCACTACGGCTTCGATACCAAATTGCTTGAAGCAGTCCGCCAGCAAAGCGCGGGCGGGTTCCTTGATGTCAACCAGGGCAACTCTGGCGGAAGTTTTTCTGCTGCGAGAAGGCGGCGCGAGAACCAGTCCTGACGATTTTTGCATGGCGTTTGGGGAAATGCCTGTAACACCATTCTGGCCCGCCTTGCGACACTTGGCAAAGGGATAGAAGGTCAATATATAGGTACCAAGGTGTCATTACCGAGAATGAACTGCCGAGGGCCAATTTGGGCTTGCAAAGCTAAACTTTTGTGGGAGTTACGTCTTAAAAAGAAACGCCATGTAGGCGTGAGCGCCCCGCTCGTGCCACCGTCGGAAGCCGGCATATTCTCGAAGGGCGAAAGATTTTCCGCCTACTCGCTCCCGCGCCGGAACAGCAGCGCGCCATTGGTCCCGCCGAATCCGAACGAATTCGACATGGCGTATTCCACATCGGCTTTGCGGGCTGTGTTGGGAACATAGTCCAGATCGCAGTCGGGTTCGGGATTCTCCAGATTGATGGTGGGAGGCAGAATCTGGTCGCGCAACGCCAGTAGGGTAATTCCGGCTTCCAGTCCGCCGGCTCCGCCCAGCAAATGTCCGGTCATGGACTTGGTCGAACTTACGGCCAGCTTGTAGGCGTGATCGCCAAACGCCCGCTTGATCGCTACCGTTTCCAGTTTGTCACCGATATCGGTCGAGGTCCCATGAGCGTTGATGTACTGGATCTGCTCGGGCTGTACTTTGGCGTCTCTCAATGTGTTCAGCATGACGCGGTAGGCGCCATCGCCATTTTCGGCCGGTTGGGTGATGTGGAAGGCATCCCCGCTCATGCCGTAGCCCACGATTTCGGCCATGATGCGGGCCCCGCGGCGGCGGGCAAACTCTAATTCTTCCAGCACCAGAATGCCGGCGCCCTCGCCAATCACGAATCCGTCGCGTCCCGAGTCCCAGGGGCGGCTGGCCTTTTCGGGGTCGTCATTCCTGGTCGAGAGCGCGCGCATGGCGGCGAACCCGCCCACCCCCATAGGAGTGATCGCTGCTTCTGTACCGCCCGCAATCATTACGTCAGCGTCACAGCGGGAGATGATCTTGAAAGCATCTCCGATGGAATGGGCGCTGGAGGTGCATGCCGTGCAGGTGGCTTCATTCGGCCCCCGGGCGTGGTAGCGGATGCTGACGTGCCCCGCCGCCAGGTTGACGATCGCTGCCGGAATGAAAAACGGAGAGATCTTGCGCGGCCCGCCGTTCAGCAGGCTGATATGCTCGCGCTCGATCACGTCGAATCCACCGATTCCAGAACCGATGTGAACCCCCACGCGCTCGGAAATCTCGGGCGTCACCTGTAGACCTGACGCTTTCATGGCCTCATCCGCCGCCGCCAGGGCCAGGTGGATGAAACGCCCCATCTTCTTCAGTTCTTTTTTTTCGATGAATTGCAGGGGATCGAAATTCTTGACTTCAGCGGCAATCTGACAGGCAAACTGCGAAGCATCAAACTGGGTGATACGGGCGACTCCACTCTTACCGGCCAGCAGTCCTTCCCACACCTCTTCCGTGGTATTGCCCACTCCGCAGATGAGGCCGACTCCGGTAACTACGACCCTACGTCCCAACTACTTCCCGCCTTTCGCGTGCTTGCCGATGTAATCGATGGCGTCCTGCACGGTGCGGATCTTTTCCGCGTCCTCATCGGGGATTTCGATCTCGAAGGCCTCCTCGAAGGCCATCACGAGTTCCACCGTGTCCAGCGAGTCGGCGCCCAGGTCGTCCACGAAGGATGCGTTCGATGTGACCTCGCCCTCATCCACGCCCAGCTGTTCCACGATGATCTGCTTTACCTTGTCATCAACGGCTGCCATTGGTTCTCCTCGGGTGAAATCTTTCGCCAAAGCGCCTACGCCCTACAGTTGGCAACTCTCCCCAGGTTCGTGCTGGGGTAGCCGCCACCGCCGGTCGGGCCTCTCAGCCGACCTTACTTACTTACTTTCGCGTGCTTGTCGATGTAGCCGATGGCATCCTGCACGGTGCGGAGTTTCTCTGCATCCTCGTCCGGGATTTCCACTCCGAAGTGTTCCTCGAGGGCCATGACCAGTTCGACCTGGTCCAGTGAGTCTGCGCCCAAATCATCCACGAACGACGCGCTGGGAGTGACTTCGTTTTCATCCACGCCCAACTGCTCCGAGATGATCTGCTTCACTTTCTCCACAATCTCTTTTTTCTCTTCGGCAGCCATCTAAATCCCACCTCCTGAAGGTTTAAAAGGGAACGAGTAGTGTACTGGCCCCTGCGAATTGATGTAAAGCCCGCGAACTCGCATGTAAGAGGGCTTCAGGCCCAAAAGAATCCTACTGCGGTGGCTGTATGGGGTCAACGTCGAGCGAAGATGATGCGAACCCCGTGGGACAGCCGCTCGCGGCGGTCCAGCCGAGCAACGGTCAACCCATGCCGGTGACAGTCCTGGGCAGTCTTTGCCAAGCCACTTGAAACTCGAAACCAGAAACTTGAAACTGCCTGCATGCGGGCCGTTGTCCAACGCGTAAGCCGCGCCAGCGTTACGGTGCAGGGCGAGGTCACGGGAAGGATTGAGCGCGGCCTGCTGGTGCTAATGGCGATGGGCAGTGCCGACACCGAAGCCGAGGCTGACTACGTTGCGGACAAGATTGCCGGCCTCCGTATTTTTGAGGATGAGCACGGAAAAATGAACCTGTGTTTGGGTGAAGTCGGCGGCAGCCTGCTCGCGGTTTCCCAATTCACGCTCTACGGCGACGTGCGGCGCGGCAGGCGGCCATCGTTCGATGCCGCCGCACCGCCGGAAAGAGCGCGCGCCCTCTACGAGTATTTTGTGGAGCGCATCCGCGCTGCAGCTCTGCGGTGCGAAACCGGTCGATTCCAGGAAACGATGCAGGTAGAACTGGTCAGCGACGGACCGGTCACGATCCTGCTGGATTCATCGAAAGCTTTCTAGAAAACGCTTCCCCGCCCGCTTTTCCGGGGGGTACGCCTTCCAGGATTTCCAGCACGTCTTTCCAATTATTCGCGCGTAAATCCGCAGCCTCAGCGGCGTTGTGCGGAGCACTAAACAGAATTCCCGTCCCCCGGAAACCCGTGAAATGCCGCGACCGGTCATCGATCAGAACGTCGGCATTGATGATGTTCTTGTCTCCGCAGAACACAATCCGGCTGGGTGGAATGAAAGGGAAATTCCTTGCCAGCCACTGGAACTTGTCCGCGAATGAACTCGGGACTTCCATCGCAGCGCTGGTGATGAAGATGTCATGGCTGCGTGACAATTCCAGCAGCGCTTCCCGGCTGCCGGCAATGAGGTCAATGTCGCCAAAAAATCCGTCGGCCTGGGGAATGGCATGGAATCCGTCCCATTGTTCGACCGGAATCAGTGCGTCCAGTCCTTGCTTGCTCACCAACTCCGGGGTCAGGTTTGCACCGGCCTGCTCGTTGTACCGGCGGAGATGCTTGCCGAATGCGTCGGCGATGACTTCATCCATATCCACCGCGATGCGCAGTCTTCGCCCTCCCGCATCCAGCTCTTTCGCCGGCGGATTGGCTTTCAGCGCAATGGACACGAGCACCAGCACTCCGGTCAGTGCGTTCGCCCAAACCACCGCCGCCGCGTGGACGCGGACACCGTAGACCAGCCAAAGCAGCACTCCCGTCAGGTAAAGAAACAGCATGGAGTAGGACAGGTCTTCGCCACCCCGCGTCCGCAGCTTGACGATTTGCGGGACAAATGCCACCGTGGTGCAAAAGGCAGCCACAATCCCAATATCGGCCGTTACCGACATGCTTGCACCTCTGTCCATAGTAATAGTAGATGATCGCGAGGCCTGATTCGTCCAATGAAATGTTTGGAAGTGTGTGATAACTGTCGTTTATGGAACTCGAAACCCAGGAATTGGCCTCCTTCGCCCTACTCGCCGAACAATTGCATTTTGGCCGGGCGGCGGCTCGTCTCCATATTTCTCAGCCCGCGCTGAGCAAACGGATCAGAAGTCTGGAGGACAAGGTGGGCGGGCCGCTGCTCGTCCGCAACCGGCGCGGGGTCGCGCTTACTCCAGCCGGCACCATGTTCTACAAAGAGGCCCGCAGAATCATCCGCGACATCGAGGTCACTCTCGAGTCGGTGCGTGGAGCGACCAGCGGCGCACTGGGAAAGCTGCGTCTGGGTGTGGGCATGTCCACCGTGCACAGTCTGGTTCCCCGCGCCCTGCTCAAGTTCCGCGAAAGCTCTCCCGGAGTCGAAATCCAGATCGCGGACATGTCCACGCCTAGCCAGGTCGAGGCCCTCATCGCCAGCCGTCTCGATGTCGGTTTCGTGCGCCTGCCGGTGAAGCATCCCCTGGTCGCGGTGCGGAAGGTGCTGACCGAGCGCCTCACCATCGCCACTTCGGAGAAGTTTACGGGGCCGATGACCATGAACGGCATTCAGGACCAGCCTTTTATTCTCATCGATCGTGGAGTTTCCGCGACCTATCACGATCATTGCATCAGCCTGTGCGACCGCTCCGGGTTCACTCCGAGAATCGTTTATGAGCCGAATGACATGTTCACCATCCTGAATCTGGTCAGCGCCGGCATTGGCGTGTCGCTGATACCTCGGGCGGCGCGGGCGATGCATGTGAGCGGAGTGAAGTTCGCGCCCGTCCACAGCAGCTATGCAGAATGGACATCGGAATGGCCTGGAACAAGAAGTTAGAGTCTGCGATTATTCGGAAGTTCGCGGATGCGATGTCAGTCTGAACCGCATCATCTTCAATTTGAATTGAACCTCTAGCTTGCCAGGTCGGCAATTCGCACCGCGTCCGCGCAGGCACGCACGTCGTGGGTGCGGATGATGTGGGCGCCTTTCATGATGGCGACAGTTTCCGCGGCCAGAGTCCCGTAGAGCCGGTGCGGGACCGCCGCGTCGGTTCCGTTGTGAGCTAAGGCGCGGCCAATGAACGATTTTCGTGACACCCCAACCAGCAGCGGGAAGTGAAGCTGATGAAACTCCTCGAAGCGCCTCAGCAGCGGATAGTTTTCTTCCCGGTTCTTGCCGAAACCGAAACCGGGATCGATCACTAAGCGCTCTCGTTTCATGCCCGCCATGACTGCGGCGTCAGAACGTTCCCGCAATTCGCGCTTGACCACAGTCACCACGTCCGACAGGGGTGGCAACGTCTTCCATTCTGAGGGACGCCCGCGCATGTGCATCAGTACGGCGCCACACTTCAGCTCAGCCAGGGTTTTCCTCATTTGCCCGTCCCAGAGAAATCCGCTGACGTCGTTGACAATCTCCGCCCCTGCTTTCACGGCGGCACGCGCCACCCCGGCCTTGTAAGTATCCACCGAGAGAATCGAGGTGGGACGCTTTTGCTTCACCGCCGAAATTACCGGGATGACGCGCTCTAGTTCTTCCTTCTCGGTAACCGCGTCACCGGCATCGGGTGCAGGCGCCACCTTCGTCCCCGGTCGCGTGGACTCCCCGCCTACGTCGATGATGTCGGCACCATCTTGCAGCAGTTTGAGCGCGTACTCCGCGGCGCGATCGCGATCGAAATTGACGCCGCCGTCGGAAAATGAGTCCGGAGTGACGTTGACCACGCCCATGATCAGCGTGCGCTTTCCCAGTTCTATTGCCCGGGAACCAATTTGCCACTCGAAGACGGGTCGCATGGGAACGATCTAAAACCTCAGGTTCTTTCAGAACTTCACAGTGGTCAGTACTGCCAGAATATCCATCGGCCAGTGGCCCACGATCAGGGGCACGCCAGAAAACGCCACGCCATGTAGTGCCAATCGAGGATCACGGGGAAGAAACTATGCTGTAGCGTCCATCAGAACGTCACTCTCGGAATCGCGATCTACCCACTCCCGGACAGCGCCTGGATGCGAGGCAGGGCGTAGGCCTGGTAAGTGATCTGCTCGGTCGGAGATTAGATCACCCACCACACACTGAGGCTGTAGATGATCGCCCACAGGGTAAGGCCCGTCCGGCCAGCAATCCCGGATACAGATTGAGTTGTGATATACCAATTTGCTGCCAAATGAAGCTCCCATCATAAAGAAAAGAAGAGAAATATGAGAAGAAACCCGCCGATGCCAAGGAAGATATCCCCCAGTGCAGCCGGACCCGGCCGGGTCACGCAAGCGCGTGCCACCAACGCTCGACATGGGATGTCCACGAGCGTCCCATATATCGACCACCCTGGAGCCGCCGCGTGCCACGGCGATAAACTGTGTCGCAACGCATAGACACCCGTGACAAACGCCTGCGCTACGACTGCCATCCCAGTTCGGCTGGTCACCAGCACCAGCGGTGCGGCCCAGGAGTTTTGCCCAAGCTGGTTTCTCGATTTCTGCCTAAGAGTTTCTCGACGTTTGCCAAATTCATTTCCCGAGTCGACCTCATTCGGACATCCACCATACGCGCGACTGGCGCACGAACTGTGCTTTGCGTTCTGAAAATCACCGCGTTCGGTGTCCCGAGATCAGTGGAACAACGCCCTGGGTACAGGCCCCTACAGTCCATTGATGGGCGTCCCAGCCCCGATGCTACAATCAGCTTGCCATGCGCCGTACGCGCCTCTTTCCGCAGATAGCGCTGTGCCTGTTGCTGTTCACGCAACTGCACGCCGCTTCGCGCAAGCCTCTCGACCAACGGGTGGGTACAGTCCTCGAATCTGCCGATCTGGCACGCGGATTCTGGGGCATCGAAGTAGTTTCAGTCACAACCGGCAAAGTGCTCTATTTCCGGGATGCGGACAAACTGTTCACGCCCGCCTCCAATACCAAGCTGTTCACCACGGCGGCGGCCATGGCGCTGATCGGACCGGACTACACTTTCCGCACCACGGTCGAAACCAACGGCACGCTCGACACTCACGGGCGTCTCACCGGAGACCTGGTCCTGGTAGGACGTGGCGATCCCAATCTTTCGGGTCGCGAATTGCCCTACGCTCTGCATACCGAGCGCAACGACCATCCGATTCGCGTGCTGGAGCAGTTGGCCGACACGCTGGCACAAAAAGGTGTGAAGTACGTAGACGGCGACATCATCGCCGACGACTCGTACTTCGCGTTCGAGCGTTACGGAGAAGGTTGGAGTCAGGATGATCTGGTCTGGGCGGACGGTGCGCCCGTTTCGGCGCTCACCATCAACGACAATGTTGTTTTCGTAAACATTCTGCCCGCTGACCGCGCCGGCGACCGGGCGTTTGTCAGCATTACGCCTTTTGCCGACTACTATCGCATCGACAATCGCATCATGACCACGCCCGCGGGCACGGGCCGCAAGATATTCATCAACCGCGAACCCGGCGCCACGGTGTTGACGCTTTGGGGCAACATGCCACTCGGCGACGCTGGAGCCAACGAGGCCCTGGCCATCGAAGATCCGGCAGAATTTGCGGCCGCGCTGTTCCGCCAACTGTTGGAAGTGCGCGGTATCGCGGTTTACGGCAAGCAGAAAACGCGGCACACCGAGCTTTCCAGCCTTTCTACCTTCACCGTCACCGCTTCGGCAGCCGCACGGGGCGGCGACGAACCCTCACGCGCGTTTCAGAATCAGCCGCTGGTGCTGGCCAGCTTTCAGTCCAAACCGCTGATTGAGGATGTGCGGGTCATCAATAAAGTCAGCCAGAATCTGCATGCGGAAATTCTGCTCCGTCTGCTGGGCCGCGAAAAAGGAACTGCGGGCACGGTCGAGGGCGGCCTCGAGGTGCTGCGGGGATTCCTGAACCAGGCCGGGATCACAGGCGATCAGTATGCGTTTTACGATGGCTCCGGGCTCTCGCGACAAAATTTGGTGACCCCGCAGGCCGTGGTTCAGTTGCTGCGGTACGCCGACTCCCAACCCTGGGGCGCCAATTTCCGCGATACCTTACCCCTGTCCGGCACTGACGGCTCTCTTTCGAATCGCTTCAAGGATCTGGAGATACAGGGACGCGTCCACGCGAAAACCGGTTCACTGGGCGGGGTCAAAACGTTGTCCGGTTATGCCAGCACCAATCACGGCGATCGGGTCGCATTTGCCATCTTGTCCAACAATTTTAACCTGCCCGACAAACGCATTAACGAAACCATCGACAGCATCGTCGCTGAAATTCTGAACGACGACAAACCCAAGAAGTAGATGCGGGTGGGGCGCGGGGCGAACGCCGGAAACCAGGCCGGACGCCATGTTTCGCCTAATAAACCTAATTCGATGTTTCGTCGATCGCACGGCTGACAGATGGTCAGGCGGGCAAAGGGGCCCCCCTCCACACCGGCACTAGCTACCGTGGCACACGTTTGGCTTGCCGGCTGCGCATCTTGCGCGCGGGGCCGGTGCCGGTTGGCGGCTTGCGCATCCCTTCCAGGAGATCTTTAAGGACCACGGCATTATTGTGCTGCACATTTTTGGAAGCGAACAGAAGCGTAAGATTCTTTTTCTGGCGGGCCAGGCGGTAAAGTTCATCGAGAGCTTCCGCTGCCCCAGGTAACGCGAGTTCCTTGAGATAACGCTTGCGAAACGTCAGCCAGTTGTCGGGACGGACATGAAACCAGCGGCGCAGTTCGTCTGAGGGAGCAAGCTCGCGCAACCAGGCATGCAGCGCGGACTCGCGCTTGCTGAGTCCGCGTGGCCACAACCGATCCACCAGAACGCGATAACCATCGCCACGCTCGGGCTTCTCGTAGACTCGTTTGACTGTAACGCATTTGCCGCCAGTGGCCATGAACAGTGCTCTACTATTGTACTTCCGCACTGCGGGTTACGGCGGCAGGTCGCGGATTTCTGTTTCGAGGGACGAATGCAATCATCTCGCTTTACTCTTTGCTATCGCCGTGGCTCGCCCCTCAGGAATCACGCCCGGCTTGCCCTCTTAGTCGGAACCATGGTTCTGCTGGTGTGCAGTGGCTGCGATGTGCAACGCCGCAAGAGCGACGCTGAACTGGGCCTGAACCCGCAACAGGCAGCTGGACGGCGACTCTACGATCAATATTGCGATCGCTGCCACGAACCTTACTTAGCCCGCGCCAAAAAGGGGCGGAGCTTGCACGGAGTTTTCAAAAAGCAGTTCCTGTCGCAAAGCGGAATGCCGGCGAACGACCAGCGTGTCGGCGAGATGATCCTGACCGGGCGCAATATGATGCCCGCCTTCGGTCAGGTGATGTCGCAGCAGCAAGTGCAGGATTTGCTGGCGTATCTGCACACGCTATAGATCTGCCACGGACCGTGTGGGGACGGGCTTCGCCCCGTCCAGGTCGAGCCAAGCTCCGCGGTGTACTCACCACATCGGGACGGGCGAGGACGCCCGTCCTCCATGATCCACAGTTTGACTTCACCGCCGTGAGCGAGTAAATTTTTTCAACCACATCAGTCTGTTCTTTCACAATTTCTTTGGTTCGCGCACCCTCGTCACACTGACGAGGAGGGAAGCGGGTGAAAATCCCGCGCTGCCGCGCAACTGTAAGCGAGGAAATCGCAGCCGGTCACTGGGGAAACCCGGGAAGGCCGCTTGCACTCATCGGACGCTGGCCCGGCCGAGTCCTGCTCGGCCGGGCAGGTGAGAAATGCCCCTGCTTGGACTGGGAGATGCGCCAGTCCACATCGTCCTTACTCGCAAGCCAGGAGACCGGCGTGAACCGTCCCCACCAACCCCTTGCGCGTGACAAAGGAGGAGTGCAATGCGGTTCTTCAAGATTTTCGTTTCTGTTTTAGCCCTGCTGGCAGCGGCCTCAGCTGCCGATTTCAAGATCAAGGTTGTTGATCCCAGGTCAGCGGCGGTCGCTGGGGCGCAAGTGGAACTATTTCGCGCAGACTCTTCGATTCCAGCCGCCATCCAGACTACCTCGGCTGACGGGGTGGCTCAATTCCACGGAATCGATGTTGCTTCCTACCGTGCCCGGATACTGGCCGCAGGGTTCGCAGTCGAGACGGCAAATGTTTCCGCTTTCAATTCGGAAGCAACTACGGTGAGCCTGCGACTGGCCCCGGCCACCGAAACTGTTACCGTAAGCGCTACCCGCACTCCAGTGCCCAGCAGTGCCGCAGGCGCGGAGGTCGAAAGCCTGACCGCCAGACAACTGGAAGTCATGCGACCGGTGGCGGCCGATGGCGCTCTACACTTTCTTCCGGGCGCAGTGGTGAATACGGCTGGGCAACGGGGCGGGCTGTCGTCTCTGTTGGTGCGCGGTGGCGAGTCCACTTACAACAAAGTGATCGTGGACGGAGTTCCCGTCAACAACCCGGGCGAAACCTTCGACTTCGGCTTGCTGTCCCTGGCGAGTGTGGACCGACTGGAGTTTGTTCGCGGGGCACAAAGCACCCTCTACGGGTCCGATGCCATGACCAGCGTCGTACAACTTTGGACCCGCACCGGAAACACGCCGGTTCCTGAACTGCGTTTCGGCGCCGACGGCGGAAACCTGGGAACCGCGAACGGATATGCATCCCTGGCCGGTGCGAGCGGCCGGTTCGACTACGACCTATTCGGCAACCAGTTCAACACCATGGGCCAAGACCCGAACGACGACTACTCAGACTCCGTGGAGGGCGCAAACGTCGGCGCCAAGCTGACCGACTGGGCGGCGTTGCGCGTGCGTGCCCGCCACTCCAACAGCGTCACCGGGGTGCAAAGCTATTGGAACTTTAACGGAGACCCCATTCTGCCTCCGGACTTCGGTCAGCGTGCCCGGCAGAATAGCCTGATCGCGAGCGCGGAGCTGACCATAACCGGTCCGTCACGCTGGCAGCATCGCATCTCCGGATTTGAATACAAGCTGCATCGCACCAATATCCAGCCTGTCGATCAACCCGGCCGCGTAGACCCCTTCGGCAATGAGATCGATACTCCCTTCCATGCCATCACCAATCTCAATCGTGCCGGATTCGACTATCAAGGCGACTACACGGAACGCAGTTGGGCGCATACTACGGTGGGATATGAGTTCGAAGATGAGCACGCAACCGTGGGCACTCTTCCCGACTCGCTGGGCAGCGGCCTGCGCCTTAACCATGCCGCTTACGCGCAACAGGTCCTGACCCTGGGGCGACTCTCCATCGTGGCCGGCGCCCGCTTGGTCCACAACCAGAGTTTCGGAAATCGCGCCGTGCCGCGAATTGCTTTGGGCTGCACTGCTCTGCGCGGGGGGCAGTTCCTTTCCGGCACGCGCTTCCGCTTCAGTTACGCCACCGGCATCAAGGAGCCCAGTTTTGCTCAGTCCTTCGGAAACGGCGGGGGCTTCCCCGTTCTCCCCAATCCTGCGCTCAAACCCGAGCGGGTGCGCTCATTCGAGGCCGGCGTGGAGCAGAAGTTTTCCCGGAATTACTCGCTGACCGCTACTTATTTCAACGGGCTGTTTCGCGACAAGATCGATTTCAATTTCCTGACCGGGACGGCCTGCCCTCCACCCGCGGCTTTCTGCGGACAGAATGTGAATGTCAATGAGGCCTTGGCGCATGGCGTGGAAGTGGAGTTTCACGGGCGCCCACTCGCGAAACTCTCTCTCGATGGCTCCTACACCTACACTTCCACCCAGATTCTGGAGCAGCCGTTTGCCTTCGATCCGCTGCTCGAGCGCGGCCAGCCCTTGCTCCGCCGCCCCAAACATTCGGGAAGTCTGTTGTTGACTTACTTGAGCAGCCGGTGGGGAGCAAATCTCGGTGGAAGTTTGGTCGGGCGACGTATCGACTCGGACTTCCTCGGCTACGGCATCAACCACGCTGCCGGGTACGCTCGCGTGGATCTCGGCGGATGGTACGCGGTAACATCCAGAATTACGGCCTACGTGAATCTCGAGAATGCCCTCGATAAGCAGTATCAAGAGGTAGTGGGATACCCGGCGCTCGCAGCCAACATCCGCGCCGGAATGCGATTCAGAATCGGTGGCGAGTAGTCGTTGGTGGTGGGGTTGCGGGCGACTCGCCCGCGGCCTTGCAGACCGAGGCGGTTCACCGATGGCGACCGAAGTTACCGGAGTTTAGGATTGCAACTGGGGGGGCAGTGAAGAATGGAATCCTTGGCGGCTTGAGTTGCGAAGATGGTCCTTAATGTTCTCCTAAGATGGAGCCGTTTCGCGGGCGACTCGCAGGCAGCGGATGAGGTGGGAGGACCTCGATTGACGCGTTCCTGCACTCACGGGCGGGGCACCGCGCCACACTTACCGGTGACGCACGCGGCGGGAAGATCTCGCTGCGGGCTGCGGGCAATCATCGGCTTCACTGGCGAAGGGGACGGCCAGAGGAAGCGGAGCGGCGGACCTCGACCCCTGATACTTGCTCCGCGCCGCCATCAATTTTCCCAATTCCTCGCTGCCCAGAGGCTGCTGCCGTCCGAGCAGATGCGTGACCAGTGCAATCTGGGCAAAATGCTCGACGGTTTCCATCTTCATATACGCATGATGCAGGTCAGGACCATACGCGACCACGCCGTGGTTTGACATGAGAATGGCGTCGTACTGGGGAACCAGTGGTGCGAGCGCGGCTGTAAGTTCGGGCGTTCCCGGCGTGCCATATTTGGCCAGCGGGATGGAGCCGAGTCCGATCACCACCTCGCACACCAGCGGCTGGTTGAGCGGCACGCCTGCGGCGGCGAAGCCGGTGGCGGTGGGGGGGTGCGCATGTACCACGCCTCGCACGTCCGGCCGCAGCCTGTAAATCAGCAGATGCATCGCGATCTCGCTCGAAACATCGCGACGCCCTTCCACGCGGCGGCCTTCCATATCCACGATAACCATGTCGGAAGGCTTCATCATGCCTTTGCACATGGAGGTCGGCGTGGCCAGAATGTGGCGCTCATCAAGGCGTACCGAAAGATTGCCATCCATGGCGGCCACGTAGCCGCGCTCGTGCAGGGCCCTACCAAAGAGGGCAATTTCGCGCCGATATTGACGTTCGCTGGGCATCGTCTCGGGAAGGTATAGCTGCAACCCCCCGGCAGTTTCCGCGTATGGTAAACCAAGCGGTTGGCGGTTACAACGCCGTTTACACACTATGGGTCTTTCAGCCCCTCGCAGGCTGGATTCCTGTGTAAGGCGGAAAGAGATCCTATAATGAAGCAGCGTGTTGGTTTCCGATTTCAATTATTCACTTCCTGAAGAACTCATTGCCCAGGAGCCCTTGTCCGATCGGGCGGCTTCTCGACTGCTGCATCTGAATCGCTGCTCACAGGAGTTGCGTGACTCGTGCTTCCGCGACTTTCCCGACCTGCTCAAATCCGACGATCTGGTCGTGTTTAACAACACCCGGGTCTTTCCCGCGCGCTTATACGGCAGGAGGAGCGGAGTAAAGGCCCAGCCCGTCAGCGTCGGGAATCCAGCATCCCGAGATTTTCTGCGTGGCCGGATCGAAGTTCTCCTGACCCGCCAACTCTCGCGCGAACCCAATGAATGGGAGTGCCTGGTGCGCCCCGGGCGAAAGATCGGAGTGGGAGAGCGTTTGTTTTTCGGAGCGCAAGACGAACTGCGGGCAGAAGTCATGGCCCGAGGCAGCTTCGGGAAACGCCGCATCCGGTTCACTTCCGTGCCGGATTTCTTTGCCGCAGTCGAGCGCATCGGCCACGTGCCTCTTCCGCCCTATATTGATCGTCCCGATGCTCCGGCTGACCGGGAACGCTATCAGACCATCTATGCCCGGGAGAAAGGTTCCGTGGCTGCGCCCACCGCAGGCCTGCACTTCACGGCGGAAATTCTGACTCGCCTTAGAGGACGCACCATTGAGACGGCAGAAATCACGCTCCACGTGGGGCTGGGGACATTCCAGCCGGTGCGGGAGGATCGGGTTGAGGATCACAAGTTGCATTGCGAGTCCTACTTTATTTCTGCGCAAGCGGCGTCAGCCATCAATCGCGCTCTGGATGCTCGACGGCGAGTCGTGGCGGTTGGCACCACCACCGTCCGGACGCTCGAATGTTCTGCCGGGAAATCTGGCCGGGTACAGGAGGGGAGCAGTGAGGCGGAGATCTTTATCTACCCGGGCTTTGAATTCCGGGTGGTGGGCGCGCTGCTCACCAATTTTCATCTGCCGCAATCTACGCTGCTGATGCTGGTGTGCGCTTTCGCAGGCCAGCAGCGAGTGCTCGACGCTTATCGTCACGCTGTGGGTGAGTGCTACCGATTTTATTCCTATGGAGATTGCATGTTCGTGGAGTAACGCCGGGAGCCGGTCTCGGGGATATACTGGGCCATGCGGGGGGTGGAATATGGGAACTCAAGCCCTAGCCAAGCCGGTTCCAATCCAAGACTTTGTCACCGAGCTGAGGAAGTTTCCTGAACCAGTTTTCACCCGGATCGACCAGATCATCCGCTTTCTCCGGAGCACACCGGTTGCTTCCGAAACTTTGGCACCTTACCTGACCTGGGATCGCCAGCACTACACGCGCAATCTGATCGACAAAACTTCGCTCTACGAGCTGGTCGCCATCTGCTGGGAAGTCGGTCAGGCGAGTTCGATACACAACCACCGCGAGCAGAACTGCTGGATGGCTGTTCCCATCGGCAGACTGCGAGTCGACAACTACCGGACGATTTCGCAGAATCTGGACGCGGGCACCTGTGAACTCGAGACTGCCGACACCGTGGAAATGAATCCACGCCAGCCCTGCGCAGTGGATCCTCTGGAGCCTGTACACCGGGTCTACAATCCCCGTGATTTCAATCAACGCTCAGTAAGCCTGCACGTCTATTCCCGCCCCTTTGACACCTGCGTGGTTTACTCGCAGGAGCAGCGTACCTGTGGCGTGATCAAACTGCACTACCAAACCGAGTACGGAAAGCCGGTGAAGAGCCGCAATTAGCAATTCGCAAGTGGCATTTAGCCTTGACGCACCGCTGGCCTTAAGACTAAGGGCCAAATGCCAAGTGCCAGTTGCTAATTGCCGCTCTTCACCGGCTTTCCGTACTCGGTTTGATAGTGCAGCCTGATCA
>CATPBJ010000036.1 GCA_955652395.1 uncultured Terriglobales bacterium
AGCCGGAGACACAGTGGTGGTCACGATGTCGGAATTCGGCCGTACCGCACGGGAAAATGGCAATCGCGGCACCGATCATGGACACGCCAACGTGATGTTTGTGATGGGTGGGCCGGTAAGAGGTGGCAGGGTCTATGGGCGCTGGCCTGGTCTCGATCCGTCACAACTTTATGAGGGACGGGATCTGGCGGTGACAACGGATTTCCGGCGCGTGCTCGGCGAGGCTGTTGCCCGACATCTGGGGAACCAGGCTCTGAATCAGGTGTTCCCGAGATTCGACAACCAGCCGGGAAAATTCGTCCGCTACCTAGGTTGAGAGCGGATCAACTCCGTGTCCTCGGTGTCCTCGGTGGTTGCGCTGTTCTTAGACTTCGATGACTTCGATGAGTACCTCGCCACCCTCCACCTTCAGCGGGTAGACCGCAACCTTGGCTCCGGGATTGTGCGCCGCCTGGCCCGTCTTGGGATCCCACTGCCAGCCGTGCCACGGACAGACCACTTTGTCCCCTTCAATCACCCCCTGGCCCAAGGGACCGCCCCGATGCAGGCAGACGTTGTCCATGGCGGAGATGGTCCCATTCACATTGGCTACGCAGATGACCTTATCACCCAGGGTAAATTCTTTGGCCTCGCCCTCGGGAGGCAGTTCTGATTGAGCGGCAAGTCTTACGAAGTTGGACATTAGACCTTTCGGGATGACGAGCTCAAACTGCCGAGCTGCGCTCGCCCAGGACGGCCGGGGGCGGCCGTCCCCACGTGGCCTGTGCTTGCTGAGAGCTGAAAGCTGAGAGCTGGACAGCTATTTCGGCTGCAACGTCTGCGCGATCATCACCTGGCGCTTGAAATTCTCTACCATGTTTGGGTCGAGCCGCACTTCGGTGGGGCGCTTGGCCAGCGACATCTGATCGATTTTGTCCTGGAGCTTGAGGAGAGCATAGAACAAATTTTCCGGGCGCGGTGGGCAGCCGATCACATAGACATCTGTGGGGACGATCTTATCCACGCCCTGCAGCACCGCATAGGTATTGAACGGACCGCCCACCGAGGAGCATGCGCCCATCGAGATCACCCACTTGGGATCGGGCATCTGGTCGTAAATTCGCTTCACTACCGGCGCCATCTTCAACGTGACCGTGCCGGCCACGATCATCAGGTCGCTCTGCCGCGGGCTGGGACGGAAGACTTCGGAGCCGAAGCGGGCAATGTCGAACCGCGCTGTCGAGGAAGCAATCATTTCGATGGCGCAGCAGGCCAGCCCAAACGTCATCGGCCACACCGCCGACTTACGCGCCCAGTTGAACACGTAGTCCACGGTGGTAATCATGAAATTCTTTTCAAACTTGTTCTGCAGCCAGCCCATGGTGTGTCCTCGATGTCGCGATAGCAAACGTCACGCTACAATACAGGCATCCGCTCGCCCGGAAGCAATAGCGGCAACAATTCAGTCTAGGTGCGGGCCAAATCGGTGTCAATGACGAGCACTTTAATGGCTTAACGTGATGGAGTTCTTCGAAATCCCATGGAGACCACCGATATTGGTCCTTGCGTCGCGAGTCGTTCTGTATTACGGCGCTCTTGATCTCTTTCAGGCCGTCTCCAGCGCGAAATGGCCCAAGGTGCCAGGCAGGATTCTCAGCTCGAAGTGGTGCAGCCCCGGAGTCGCTATCATCCGTCGATTACCTACGCATATGTGGTCGGGAACACAACGTACACCGGCAACACATACCGATTCGGCGACACGTTCTACTGGAAGCGGGAGAAGGCCGAGGCCGCAGCGCGAGCTTACGCTCCCGGATCGACCGCCCTCATATCCTACGATCCTTCCTGCCCTGAAAGATCCGCCGTGGAGCCGGGTGTCACGGCCGATGCCCTATCACGTGTAGCGTGGTTCGTGCCCCTTCTCTTCATCGGAATGTGGTGGGTGAGAATGGATTTGAAGCGAGTCCGGACTCGACACCTGATTCAATCGAAACGACCGGTAAAGTTTCGCGTCTGAGGTTCATTCGTGGGTCTAAAGGCTGCCCCCGCGCTCGCGCCACGAATTGTCCGAGGTGCAACCGACTGGCTCTTCAAATTCTCCTTAGGACAGCCTCGCTCACGCATCAGCGAGAGCACGGCAGTCTAACTCAGATATTGCTGGTGTCAAGCGTTATCAGCTACAAATGAACTGCTCGGAATCTTGCCGGGCCAATCATGGCTGATGCCGTCACAACAATTCCCCCGGCCAGGACGGCTGCTCCGGGCCTTTTCACCCGCTGGTGGAGCCAAGCCCGGACATCTTTCTTCTGGATGGTGTTCGTCGCTTTCGTTCTGCGTTTTGGCTGGATCGTTGTTGCCCATACTTACAAGTTCAAGACCTTTGACGACAATTTCAGCTTTGGCTGGGAAATGGGCCGTATTGGACGCTCCCTCGCCCAAGGCCAGGGTTTCAGCAATCCGTTCAGCGAGACCACCGGACCGACCGCTTGGGAGCCGCCGCTCTATCCCTTTCTCATTGCCGGAGTCTTCAAGCTGTTCGGGATTTACGCCCACGCCTCGGCAGTGGCGCTGCTTGGTATCAATAGCCTCTTTTCCGCGCTGACTTGTGTTCCCATTTTCCGTGTTACAAAGCGGTGCTTTAGTGAAAAACTGGCGGTCTGGACGGCCTGGCTGTGGGCGGTCATGCCTTCCGTAATGTACTGGTGCACGCGGTGGGTGTGGGAGACAAGTCTGGCGGCGTTGCTGCTGGCGCTCGTTTTCTGGCTGACACTCGATCTGGAAGAAAGAGACGGACTACTACCGTGGATTCACTTCGGGCTGCTGTGGGGAGTCACCGGCCTGGCGAACACTTCCCTGCTGGCGTTCCTGCCCGTCTCCGGACTGTGGGTATGGTATCGACGCCGGAAGGGGGGCAAGCCGTCGCTGGCTGGAGTTGCGCTGTCAGCGATGGTACTTGTTGCCTGCATTGCGCCGTGGCTGGCTCGGAACTACCGGACTTTGGGAGTAATATCTCTGCGCTCGAACTTCGGCGCCGAGTTGCGCATTGGGAATGGTCCCGGTGCGGACGGGACTTGGAGAGAATATCTCCATCCCACCCAGAACGTTCATGAGATGCGCCGCTATCGCCGATTGGGCGAGATCGCGTACGTCGCTGAACGCAAGCGCGAGGCGGTTGCTTTCATTCGCGCGGACTACCCGCGCTTCCTGGGCCTAAGCCTGAAGCGCTTCATCTATTACTGGGGCGGTGTTCCCCGGTTGTCGGAGATCGCGGCGCTGGCTCCGGTAAAGAACTCGGTTTTCCTGGCCTCGTCGGTGCTGGCCTTTTGGGGCCTGGGACGCGCTTTGCGCCAGCGGAGGCCCGGAGCCTGGCTTTTCTTCTGGTTGATTCTGTTGTACCCGGCGGTGTACTACGCCGTTTTCCCTCATCCGCGCTATCGTCATCCAATTGAGCCGGAGCTGGGAATTCTGATGATATATGTGATTTCCGAAGTGCAGAAAAAGAGCAGAGGACAGAAGGATGCAACAACCATCCCATGAGAAAGAAAACCGTTCGAAGAGCCGTTCACGCTTACTGCAAGGGTTTAATATCGACGATATGAATCGTGTTGCTTTTTGATTCCAGCGTGCCCGTGATCTTTACCCTCTGTCCCGCGAAAAGACGTACCTTTTCTTGATTGTCGAGACGATAGACCTCATTCTTCGACGAAAGGACAAAATCGCCTCCCAGGTATTGCACACAATAGGACGCGCATGCGCCTGGGGTCCCACCCATCTTTTTGGATTTCAGCATCTCGGCGTGCGAGCGAGTCAGAGAATGGATGTTCAGAGCACACTGGGTATCGCCGATTTCGCCGCGAAAGATTTCCGGTTTGGCATCGCTGGCATGGGCCAGCAAAACTGCCAGCAGTAACCAGCTTCCCGCCCTAGCCAAGGTCTTGCGCATCGAAAGTTCCTCAAACACCTATGGCACCACTACCAATCGCATATTCATGCCTTCGTGATCTTCGCTGCAAATTACTGTGCATACCACCACATATTCGCCGGGATCGGCAGGCGCCGTGAGCTGAAACTCCTGCTGGCCAGGCCGCAACATCAAGTTCCAGCCTTGTACTTTGCTCCGGTCGCCGGCCCGCAATAGCGTAAAGCCATGGATCGATCCGTCGCGATTCCACGATTTTGCCTTGTGAGCCGAAATTCGAAGCAGGACCTGTTCTCCTGCAGTCAGGGTGATTTCCGGCTTTCCCCCATCCGGAGATCTGTAGCGGCTGTCCTTGTCCGCCACCACCTCGATCACGTGTGCCGGTACCTGGGCCTGGGCAGGATGAATTCCCAGGACCGTGGCAGCCGCCCATACCATCCCGCAGAATTGCACTGTGGCCCGGCTTGTCATGCTTGCTGATCCTCTGCTATTGCGTCATGTAGAAGAGAACGAGCCGCATGTCCTCATCCGTGATCGTGGCTCGTACCCGCATGTGGCGGACGATGGTCGCCATCATCCGCGGCGGAAACTTGTGGGGAGCGGCATGACAGCGGCTGCAGTTGGCGCGAAACCGTTGCTCCCCCTGTACGCGCATCGCATCGGCTTCGGCGCTGCTCCGCACCGCCGGAGTGCTTATGCTAGCAGTGTCGTTTTCGCTCTTGCGGGGCGGATCGGCAGCGTACACCGACGACACCAACGCCACCGCGGTCAGAATTGTGACTCTTATCTTCATTGTGGCCCCACGCGCCCCAGAGGAAACGCGAAACGATAGGCAATCCCCAGCGTCCAGAGATTCATATTTCCATCGGAATTGAAGCGACGGCTGTAACTGGCCGAAGCTTTGAGGCCATCTTTGATGTAGTAGTTCAGCCCGAAATCTCCCTGACGCGTGTTCACGTCCGGCAAACCATACTCTTGCGCTTGCTCCTCATTGATCTGTCCAGCGAACAATTGCTGCCCCCGTCCTACAACCTCGGTGCGACGCATGGCCTTCTGCCAAAATGGCACCTGGGTCAGGCGGTAGGCGGCTTCGATCCAGTAGCCGCTGCCGTCGTGCGACCGCGCGTACTCGGAGCGCAAGTTAAGTGGAAGCGCCACGGGCTGCCAGGCAAAATGAAATCCAAAGGCGTTTGACCGCCCCTCTTGCAACTGCTTCTGGAAGGAAACGCCAGCTTCGATTCGTGGACCTGGTAGGAAGAACCCCAGGCGGCCGCCCGCGGTGCGGTCGGATTCGAACTTGTTCACCGTGCTCAGCGTAGAAAAGTAGGTCGCGTAATTCAGATTCACTCTTGAGTTGAGGGAAAAACCGCCACGCAACATCACGCCATCGCTTGAACCCGTTCCCAGCGGGAAGATTAGGGGCGTCGGTTGCAGGCTGCGTATCCAGATGGGGTAGAGGCGCTCGTTATAAATGCCGAAAGGTGTCAGGAAGCGGCCCGCTGTAACGGTGAGATATCGGTTAGCGACGTAGTCCACCTGCAAATAGGCGATCGCTTGCTCCACCTTCCCGCCGTAAGGCTCACCTCCGTCGGGACGTTCGAATTCGCCTTTGAATTCCGCCCTGGATTCGACCAGCCAGCGATCTCCCAGCGGCACGAGCAGCACGGGAGTAATGGAAGGAACGAGTTCGCTCTTGCCACCATTAACGTCGGTGAAGTAGCCGGCGTTTCCGGTAAGGATGGGGACGGGACGTTCGCTCTCGGGGGCGGGATCAGGCGTTTGTGCGTTTAGCAGAGCGGAAAACAGACAAAAGACGACCAGCCAGCTAAACCGGACACAAGCTCGCCCCAGCGGATACTCGAAGCTTCTGACAATGTGGTCCACAACCGCTCCACTTCTTTGACCCCATTGTCATG
>CATPBJ010000037.1 GCA_955652395.1 uncultured Terriglobales bacterium
ATGACAGAATTCGTCAAATCCGCTTGCAATACGTGTCATTCGGCCCAATTTGTTTCAAAATGAGAAAACGGAAGCAACGGATACTCCGTTGCTCCCGTTTTTCGCTCTCTTCTCGAAGCGCTCTGCTAACGACTATTGCAGAACCAGGTACGGAGCCGCACTGCACGCTGCCACGCCTGCAGTGGTCCGCGTGGTAACTCCGGCTGTGTTCGGATCGAAGTGAATCACAGCATCTGACGATGAGCAGAAGCGCCGCACACCCGTTTGGTTGAAAACCAGCGGTGCGGAGCCGATGCCGTACGTCACGTTCGTGGTGGCCGGGGCTACAACCACGCCCACAGCGTCAACCGTGTAACCGCTCTTACCGCCGGCGGCAATGTTATTCGCCAGCGCGGAATCAAGCAGACAAGAAGCCGAGCTGGTCGGACCGCCTGCGGGGCAGGCCTGAACGCCAGCGCCCGGTCCCAGTGCAACCAGCGTCGCCGAATAGCCAACGGTCGGATACGCTGTCGAATAAGTCACTTCCGCTGTATTAATAGTCCGAATCGAGCTTACCGAGGACGATTCGTTAGCGGCAATGCGCGCCCTCAGCAAATTCGGAATAGCAATGGCCGCGATAATCAGAATGATCGCGACAACAATTAACAACTCAATTAATGAAAAGCCCTTCTGATTGCGCATCTCTTCGTTTCCTCGTCTCGGTAATTTGTAGACTCTTCCCGCCCAGTGGCCTGTATGGGTGCACTTTGGGTACCGTTGCTTCAGGCTCTGCCCGAAGGTTCCTGACTTTTATCTAAGCCTTGCTAATTCAGTGTCATGCACAACCGATCCTTAGCTTGCAAATTCGATCGGTCGGACGGGGTAATCAGCGCAAGCTTCGATGTTGACAAATTCTGTCAAGCAGAATACCCAGTCCTGTCGGCTCGCAGCGCCCCGCCTGTGCGGGCCGCTGGGTGTGCCATGGGTGTTATTATGCCACCACTGTTTGGAGGCGAAGCCATGAAAACGATGCTCCTTGCTGTCTTGTTGTGTACCACCATTCTCGCCGCTGCTCCGGCACCACAGCAAAATGCATTCAGTCCCGACCAGATCAAGTTCGGTCCGGTGCCACCCGTGTTGCCGCCTGGAGCGCAAATGGCGGTACTCGAGGGAGATCCCATGGGATCTTCGGGAGACTTCACCATACGCCTGAAGATGCCTGACAGCTATCGCATCGCGCCGCATTGGCATCCCAAGCGAGAGAACGTAACTGTGATCTCCGGGAGCTTTAAAGTCGGCATGGGGGATAGCTTCGACACCGCTAAAATGAATGCGTTTCCGGCCGGCAGCTTCGCTTACCTCGATCCCAATATGCATCACTACGGCATGGCCGTGGGCGAAACCGTGGTCCAGGTCCACGGAGTGGCGCCTTTTCAAATCAACTACGTCAACCCGAGTGACGATCCCAGCATGAAGAAGTAGCCGGATGACGGATCTGCGGAGCTCGGACGTCAGACTTTTTGAGAAGGGACGACTTCAGTCGTGCCAACCAACGGCAAGCGAGTGGCTTCAGCCCCTGAGGTACGCTTGTCCAGGGTGGACGAGGGTACGCAGAGGCAATTAAGGATGTTCCGCGCCCTTAGGGTGAGGTGGCTTCAGGGCGGCTTGAAGCCATACTTGTTTTAAGCTTGTTGTGGCAACGAGTGAACTCGCGCCCTTCCCGACCACAGGCTCAAGGATTCTTCGGCGTCGACAGGCCCGTTACTCTCCACGCGGTTGTCTTCAGCGATTTGCGATATCCCGTAGAATAGCTGGCTCCGGCATCTGCTATGAGCAAGCTCTCTGCACTTCAGATCGAGTCCGACATCTCCCAGGCCTGGTCCATTCCAGCGCCGTTCTATACCGATCCCGAAGTCCGCGCCCGGGAAAACGAGCGAATCTTCGCGCGCACCTGGCAGGTCATCGGACATCGCGAGCAACTGACAAAGCCTGGCGACTTTTTTACAACCGAACTTCTGGGCGAACCTCTGTTGCTGGTGCGCGGCGCGCAGGGCGAACTGCGCGGCTTCTATAACGTCTGCCGCCACCGCGCCGGGCCTCCCGCTGAAGGATGCGGTTCCCGCAAGCTGTTTCGCTGTGGCTATCACGGCTGGACCTACGGACTGGATGGATCGCTGATCAGCGCGCCGGAATTCGAAGGCCAGCAGGGCTTCGATCCCAAACAATTCACCCTGACTTCGGTACGGACGGAAGAATGGTCGAACCTGATTTTCGTCAATCTTGATCCGGACTCAGAACCACTGGTGAAGGCTCTCGGGCAGCTTCCCAAGCAAGCCGAGCGCGTTGGCTTTGCCGGCATGAAGCTTTTTGAACGCCGGACGTACGACATGAAGTGCAACTGGAAGGCCTACGTGGACAACTATCTCGAAGGCTACCACTTGCCCAGCGTGCATCCGGGACTGAATCGGGAACTAGATTACAACGCCTACAGTGTCGAACCCTATGCCCGCCACGTGCGCCAGTTCAGTCCGATTCGCGGGGCACAACCCGGAGACGCCACGCCGCGCCGTTACCAGGAAGCGGCCGAAGATCTAACCACGGACTATTTCTGGGTCTTCCCCAACTGGATGCTCAACTGTTATCCCGACAATGTTTCGCTGAACATCGTGATGCCGGTTTCAGCCGACCGCTCGCTGGCGATTTTCGAGTGGTATCTGCCGGAGAAGGATCTGGGCAGCATCGCGGCCACAGCGTCGGTGGAATTCAGCCATCAGATTCAGATCGAAGACGTTGGAATCTGCGAGACTGTCCAGAAAAATCTGCACTCGCGAAGCTACCAGTGCGGGCGTTACAGCATCAAGCAGGAGACGGGAGTGCATGCTTTCCATAGAATGTATGCGGAAGTGATGAATTCCCCCTGAGGAGTTGCTCATGAGCAGTTTGACTTTGCTGCAATCATTGCACGAGAGCCTTTCCACGCGCGCCCAGGTCAAGAGCGTGTTCGGAGAACCCATCGCAGCCAATGACAAGACCATTGTCCCCGTGGCCAAAATCATCTATGGGTTTGGCGGGGGCACCGGCAGCGGCGGGATGGAGATCAAGACCACGCGCGGCGAAGGCGGAGGCGGTGGCGGCGGGGTGCGGGTCGTTCCCGTCGGCGTTTTCGAGGTCAGTGGAAACGAGACCCGTTTCGTTGCGGTGGGGGACCGGAAAAGGATGGTGGGTACACTGCTGCTCGGTGCGGCCCTCGGCCTGCTCTTCGTACGGAGGCGGAGGAGGTAGAGAGTTCGAACAGACTTTCGCGCCGGCTTTTGTTGTCGGGAATAGCTCGATGGGCTGGGGGGAAAAACGAAGTGCGTAAAGCCAACCTCAGGCGCTAAAGCGCGACACACTCTCGACGGTTTAGCGGCACGACTGAAGTCGTGCCCTTTAGCGAAATTCGCGCCCTCCCGAAGCTGCGCGTTTAACCTACCTTTACCAGCAGGCACGTGATGTCATCATGTTGCGGCGTCGGGCCTACGAACGCATCTACGTCGCTCATCATGCGGCGTAGCATTTCGTCGGGAGCGGTCGTCGCGCCCGCGTTTAACACCCCCAGGAGCCGCTGTTCCCCATATTCCTCGTCGCGCTGATTCATCGCTTCCACCACGCCATCGGTGTAGATCACCAGCCAATCGCCCGCCTGCAAAACCAGAGTGTCGGAGTCATAGATGGCGCCGGCCCGGATCCCGAGGGGCAGTCCTCCTATGGTCAATCGTTCCACGGTGCCCGCGCCGCGCCGCAAAATGGGCGTGTTGTGGCCGGCGTTGATATAGGTGAGTGTCCGGGTGACCGGATCATACTCGGCCAAGAATGCGGTGGTGAAGCGCAGTCCGCCCTGGCTGTTTGTGCAGGCGTACTGGTTCATTCCCGCGACCAGTTCGGCCAGCGAGCACGGAACGGCTGAGAGCGTCTTGAGACTGGCCTGGAATGTAGCCATCAGCAGGGCCGCTGGAATACTCTTGCCCGCAACGTCGGCTACGGCCAACAGGAAACGAGTTTCGCCGGAGACGGTTGACGTGCGGGCAAAGACGTCGTAGTAGTCTCCGGCCACCGTGTTCGCGGGCCGAGTGGCGAAGGCAATCGCCAGCCCGGGCACGTGCGGCGGGGTTGAGGGCAACAGCCAGCTTTGGATATCGCGCGCGATCTCCAGGTCGCGCTTCATCACCACGCGATCCGAGACTTCGAGCATCAGCAGGATGAACAGCACGATCCCGGCATAGAAATGAAAATTAAATTCAACCACCTCCACCTCTCCCGATTTTCCCAGGTGGCTGAACCCCTCGCTGGGAAAAATCAGGAACACGATCCCGACCAGGAGCAGGACACGCCGGGCCGGGCTCAGTTTTTCCAGGATGGCCCAGAGAAATTCCTGTACCGTGTGAAAGAAGTTGCGCGGCTGTGTCTCCTGCCGGGCCCGCGCCCCGTAGTCGCGCTGGTAGAGCCGGTAACTGGCCCGCGCATCGGTGTGGAACTGCGTCCAGAGCTGGTTGAGTTCAAGGCCGTCGGTTACGCGCTGCCAGAACTGGTTGAGTTGCGTCGTGAGGCTAGGACGCGCCGCTTGCTGTCCGGCCGGCGGTGAAGGGGACGATGGCATGGTCGAGCACGGATTATAGTCGAGGCGGGATATCAGAGTGGATCGCAGAAGCAGATAGCCCGATGTGGCGCGGTGCTGCAGACAACTGCGCCGAAACGATCGCAAGCGAAATTTTTCGGCTCCGCTCGGGATGACAGGTATCTGGAGGGCTACGTTTGCTCTCGGCGGGACTCGGTCAGAATAGGTTTAGTTGCGATTGCGTCGGCGCTATGGCAGAAGCTTGAGGCGTTTCGCGGTCGTAGTGGCGCATTCCGTGCTTCTGTCGCAGGCGCGCCATCAGCTGCGATATCCGCTTTCCGTACGACTTGGGCAAAAACGCGCGATCCTTATAGCGCTGCTGATAGTCGGCTGCCAGCTTGGGGAATTCCTTTTCCAGAAAGGGCAGGAAGACTGCCGCAGAGCAGGGTTTCAGGAATAGAGGATTGGCGAAGATGTGTTTTCCGTCCGCCTCCACGGTGGCGCGAACCAGCGCTTCCAGATTGCGCAACGAGTCCGTGATGCCGGGAATTACCGGAGCACAACTCACTCCCGCCCGGATCCCGGCCTGGTTCAGCTTGCGGACGGTGTCCATCCGCAGGTCGGGCCGCGGCGCTCTGGGTTCGAGGATACGCGCCAGAGCTACATTCAAAGTTGTGATGGTCACGTTCACCATCAACCGGTTCTTTCGTCCGATCTGATTGAGCAGATCGAGATCACGAAGAATCAGGTTGCCCTTGGTGATGATGCCCAGCTCCAGCCCTTCATGCCGGACCAGTTCTTCCAGGAGGGCGCGGGTTACTTCGAAGCGGCGCTCGGCGGGCTGATAGGGGTCGGTGGCAGTGCCGATCGCAATCTGCTCGCCCGGTTTCACTCGGCGCAATTCCTGTCGGAGCAGGTTTGCGGCGTGTTGCTTGACGTAGATCTTCTGTTCGAAATCCACTCCGTCACGCATTTCCATGAATTCGTGAGTGTAGCGGGCATAGCAGTACTTGCAGGCAAACTCGCAACCGCGATAGGGATTGATGGTCCAGGTAAACGGCATACGCACGCCAGTGCAGCGGTTGAGCAGGGAACGCACGGGCAAGGTGAAGTACTCGACCTCGTGTCCCTGGCGCAGGGATTCCCCTTCGGCCGCCAGCCGGGCGATGCCGACCAGTTTGGATCCCGGAACTGGCAAGAGTGGAAGACTGGACATTTTGCTGTTTCGCTTTTTGTTCGCTAAAGACTAGACTATGTCGACCCTGCTGTCAAGGCCTTCATGATGGCGAGCCCTTGCGTGGTGCTGGACTAGACAGCGAACCTCAGCGGCTAAAGCCGCGACTACGTTGTTGGCTGGGAAACCGGCCGGGAGGGGCGGACTTCAAGTCGGGCCGTAAGACTCGAAGACGGGTACGGCTTCAGCCGCTGAGGTTTGCTGTTAACGGCGTTGCCACTTCAGCACGAGCGGGACGCTCGCGCCTACTTGAACCCGGGCGTGGAGCCAAGGGCTGCTAATGCGTGAGGAGATGAGTAACCAGGATCCACAGACCGGCCAGGGCAAGAAGCGGGCCGCCCCAGATGTAAAGGACCGATCGCCACGCTAATTCTGCGACTACGTGGCGCTGGCTCCGCCAGGAAATGAAGAATGGCTCACCCGACGTGCCCTTCATCAGGACGACGGGAGGATTGAGGTCGAATCCTTCGGTTTCGACGGGTCGAGGGTTCGGCATGGGCGGGACCGCGCTCCCGGGAGCCAACATGGACTCAATCGCTGCCCGCCGCTGCAGATCGGCCGCGGCTGCGCTCAGAAATCCTTGTTCTCGCTGGCCAATGCCACGGGCCAGACAGTCCGCGGCGCTTTCGAGTCCCGGATTGTCCCGCAGAGTTCCCAGCACGAACAAATGGTCGCCGGCACGAATGCAATATTCTTCCAAATCCGTGGGGTATTCGGTGGAAAGACCGTGGCGGACAAGGAAGTGTCGAGTAAAGGCGTCGCCCGACGAAGGTGAATATTCATCATCCACCGACGGCCGGAGTTCGGTCTCTGCGCCCCGCGGGTCCACCAGCACGCGCCCTGTGCCGTCATCCAGGAAGAAGGGAACATACAAGATTTCCTCCTTCGTGCTCTTTTCTTCTCCTGAGCTGCTGTGTGCGATCGCGTGGTAGTAGAAGCAGTCCGATTCGGAAAGTGGCGAGATGAGGGTGTAAGGTCCCACTACAGTCCCGCTTACTTCTAACCCTCCCAGCGACGCGCCCCGCATGGCTGATGTAGGTGTGTCCTGAATCAGGTTCTTGCGTTTGAGGAAAGGGAAGCCGCGGAAGAAAAGAGAGACGCCGAGCCCAATGCCGGCGATTCCCCACAGCACAGGTGAGCGGAGTACGGACCAGGGATCCGGAGACGATCCGGACTTGAGGGAATCCATCGCGAGGGCGACGATTTTGGCGATGTTCTCCATCTGGTCCGGCTGATGGGGCGCGCTCGTGCTCTGCTACCGCGCCGGCTTGGCCGGCGGCTCCGGTGGCTCACCTGGGGGTGGAGGAATCGTGATGTCGATGTTCGTCACTGGACCGAGCGACGACAACGGCTTGTCGAATTCCCCTGAATTGCCCACCACGAGTATGGCCAGCTTTTCCTTGTGCAGGTACTTGGAGGCCGCCCGCGCCACGTCTGCGGGCGTTACCTTCTCCACGCCGAGGCGGAATTTTTCCAGGTAGTCCTGGGGATAGCCATAGAATTCGTAAGCCATGCGTTCACGCAAAATCTTCTCAGGCGAATCAAGATTGAAGATGAACGAATTCAGGATGGCATCCTTGGCAAGCTTGATTTCGGCGTCGGTAATCGGATGCTTGGAGACATCGTCGATCTGCTCATCCAGCGCCTGGATAGATTCAAGCGTGGTGGCGCTTTTCGTTCCCATGGACAGGCGCACCATGCCGGGATGATCGAAGGCTGTTCCGATTCCTCCACCGACCGCATAGGCCAGCCCCTTCTCAGTACGAATCGTACGGAACAGGCGCGAGGAGAAACCGCCTCCGAAAGCTTCATTGAAGACCCGGACAGCGTAGTAGTCCGGATTCTTGCGGGTGATGCCGACGCCCACCATGCTAATCGAGCTCTGGTTGACGTCTTCTTTCTGGACCAGATAGTAGCCCGGCTTCGCCGGCATGGGCTCGATATCTACGTCCTTCAACGCCGGTCCCTTGGGCCAGGCGCCGTAGGTCTGGCGAAGTTTGGCCTCCATTGCGACGGAGTCAAAATCACCGACGATCCCCAGGATGATGTTGCTGGGATTGACATGGGCGCGGTGCCAGTCGACCAGATCCTGTCGAGTGACGGCAGCGACGGTCTTGTATTCGGGGACTCGCGCATACGGGCTCCGGGCGCCGTAAGCCAGCTTCGCCGATTCGCGGCCTACGATTTCATCGACTTCATCATTGCGGCGGGAGATGGCGTCGAAATATTCCTTCTGGGCCAGTTCAACCTTCTCGCTGCGAAATTCCGGTCCCCGCAGCAGGTCGTCGAACACTTTGAATACATCATCAAAATCAGGCTTCAGGCAGGACCAGGAGAGGGTTGTTGAATCGGCGCTGCCACCGGTCTCGACTTTGGCGGCACGGATTTCGAGATAGTCGTCCAATTGGTCGCCGCTTTGGGTCTTGGTGCCTCCGGTGCGCCAGACTTCGCCGTACATATCGACCAGGCCGGTCTTTTCAGCAGGCTCGGAGCGGGAGCCGCCGCGAATCCGGGCTATGCCGTCGATGAGAGGCAGTTCGTGGTCCTCTTGCAGGAAGACGACCATGCCGTTGGGCATGACGAAGCGTTTGGGTTCCCGGGGATGGAAGGCGGGCAGCGGGGGGATGTTGATCTGCTGCCAGCTGGTTTGGGCGGCCGCAGGCGAAGGGTAAAAACTCAACAAGGTCAGGAGAGCGAAGCTGGGAGGCATCGGGAAAATACGCTTCATTGCTCACCTCCGCTTTGAGCGGGGGATGGGGGCGGTGCCATGGTTTCTATGATCCCTACGGTGCGATTGGTGGGAACAAAAGTCTGATTGGCGACACGCCGGATATCTGCTTTGCTGACCTTGTCCAGATTCTCTACCTGGTGGAACAGTTCGCGCCAATCACCGTATCGGGCCTGAAACAGCGCGAGTTCGGAGGCCAGGCCTTCGTTGTCGTCCAGTCCGCGCAGCAGGTTGGCTTTGGCCCGCGTCCTGATCATTTTCAGTTCCTCGTCGCTGATGTCTGCTTTCTTCAGCCGCTCGATTTCGACGTGAATCGCATCCGCCACTTCTTCACTCTTGTGGCCGGGCAGCGGGAAAGCATAAAAGGCGAAAAGGTGGGGATACTTGCTACCGGGCAGACCCGTAAAGCCGGCCGAATAGGCTGCGATCTTTTTATCTCGCACCAGGGCGCGGTATAGACGCGAAGTGCGCCCGTTGGACATCAGGTCGGCGATGGCGTCGTAGACATTGTCATCTTTATCGCGATAGTCGGGTCGGTGGTAGCCCTCGAGGTAGAGGGGTTGGGCCCGGTCTTGCAGCACCACGCGGCGCTCGGAGTTCTGCGGCGGCTCGGTGGTGGTGCGCTCGTCAGGTTGCACGCGGGCGGGGAGACGGCCGAAGTATTTTTCGATGATGGGTAGAGTCTCCGAAGCCTTGACGTCGCCTACGACGGCCACCACCATGTTCAACGGAATGTAGTACTCGTCGAAGAAGTGCTGTGCGTCGGTGGCGGAAAATGAATTCAAGTCTGCCAGCCAGCCAATGGTCGGCCGGTGGTAGGGATGCGCCTGGAAGGCCGCTGTGGTGAACTGCTCCAGCAGCCGGCCGGTGGGGTTGCTGTCGGTGCGCATTCGGCGTTCCTCAATCACCACGTTGCGCTCCTTGTAAAATTCACGCATCACAGGGTGGAGGAATCGCTCCGATTCGAGGTAGGCCCAAAGCTCCAGCCGGTTTTCCGGGAAAGAGTAGTGGTATTCGGTCTGGTCCTCACTGGTTGAAGCATTCAAGCCTTCGGCGCCGTTGCTTTCGAGAATCTGCGGGAACTCGTTGGGCTTGACATACTTTTGCGCGTCTGCGATATCGTCCTGCCAGGCCTTTTGCAGGTCTTTCAGCTTCTGCTCATCGCGCCCCACTCGCTTATCGCGCTCCTCAATGTAGGCGGCGTAAGCTGTCTCCACTTTCGCCAGCGCGGTTTTTTCAGCAGGGTAATCCGTGGTACCAATCTTGTCCGTGCCTTTGAAGGCCATGTGCTCGAACATATGGGCCAGGCCAGTCTTGCCCATGGGATCCTGCACCGAGCCCGCGTCCACGTGGGTATTGAAAGAGAAGACTGGCGCTTCCGGACGCTCGCAGATGATGACGGTCAGGCCATTGTCCAACTTCTTGACGGTGATTCGCTTTTCGAAGGCAGCCAGATCTTGCGCGACAGCGATCGCGGAAAGCACTAGAAGTAGTGCTATAGACTTAAGTGCACGGTATTTCATCGAACCTCCACGGCGGTTGGACAGAACATGACAGGAAGAACTTGAAGGTACGTGGCGGGACGGGAAGTTGTCAAACGCGGCGCCATCGTTCCCGTCCTCAAGGCGGTGAAGGGCTCGCGATTCACAGTCAGGCTGTGTCTTGTAGCTGAGCGCGGGGAACCTCGCGGTCAGTGGTGATCTCGCACGAGCGAGACGCTCGCGCCCACATTGATTCGGGGACGCCGCTATACTTAGGGCAGAAGCGGCTATTGTCTGGACAAGCGAGGCAGTGTGAGCAGCTCACCGATGGTTGAAATCCAGGGCAGGCAGCTAAAGTTGTCGAACCTGGACAAAGTTCTCTATCCCGCGACCGGCTTTACCAAGGGACAGGTCGTTGACTACTACGCCCACATTGCCCCTGTGCTCGTTCCCCATCTGACAGGACGGCCCTTGACCCTGAAGCGCTATCCGAACGGGGTGGACAGCGAATTCTTTTTCGAGAAGAACGCGACCGCGCATCGGCCGGACTGGGTAAAGACTGCGCCCATCTGGAGTGAGGGTAACCGGCGCAACGTCAATTACATTCTGGCCGACAATCTGCCGACCGTCGTTTGGATGGCGAACCTGGCGGCTATCGAACTGCATCCCTCGCTCTCTCTGGCAAAGAACATCGGCTGTCCTACCATGATGGTGTTCGATCTCGATCCTGGACCGCCCGCGAATATCGTGCAGTGCGCGCAAGTTGGCATCTGGCTGCGGGAAATCTTTGAGCACTTTGGCTTGCAGAGTTTTCCCAAGACATCCGGATCCAAAGGGCTGCAGATCTATGTTCCGCTAAATACTCTCACCAGCTACGATGCCACCAAACCATTTGCGCACGCTCTCGCCCGACTGCTGGAAGACCAGCATCGCGAGCTGGTGGTTTCCGACATGAAGAAGGAATTGCGCAAGGGCAAGGTCCTGGTGGACTGGAGCCAGAACGACGAACACAAGACGACGATTGCCGTGTATTCGCTGCGGGCGCGCGAGCGTCCTACAGTCTCGACGCCGGTGAAGTGGGAGGAAGTCGAACACCTCTTGAAGAAGCAAGACCCGGGCCTGCTGGTGTTCGAAGCTGCCCAGGTGCTCAAGCGCGTGGAAAAAATGGGGGACCTGTTCGAGCCTGCTCTCAGGATGAAGCAGAAGTTGCCGAAGTTGGCTGTCGATGTCGGCCCGAGCGTCCTCGCCCGTGCAGGGAGCGAAGCCCGCGGGACGTCGGCAGCGGCCGAGACTGGATTGGAAATGTCAGCCCAGGCCGGAAGCCGGAAGAAGACTATGAAACCTGGAAGCAAGAAACCAGGGGCCAGTAAAAAGAGCAGAAAGATATAATCTCGCACGCCAGGCGTTTACCCCAAAGCTCAAAGGTCACACATGGCGCAACTCTTCGTCGGTACCTCGGGATGGGCGTATCCGAGTTGGAAGCCCGACTTTTATCCCGCCAAGCTTCCGCAAAAGAATTTTCTGCTGCACTACGCCACCCGGTTGAATACGGTGGAAGTCAACTTCACCTTCCGGCAGTTAATTAAAGAAACGACTGCCCAGAAATGGATCGCGGAGACCCCTCCGGACTTTCGTTTTGGAGTGAAGGCGCACCAGGTCATCACCCACATCAAACGGCTCAAGGGGACCGCCGATTTTGTGCCCCGCTTTCTCAGCACGATCGAGCCTCTGGCGCAGGCCGGAAAACTGGGCCCGGTCCTGTTGCAGCTGCCGCCGAACCTAAAAGCCGATGTGAAGTTGCTGGGGGAGTTTCTTCCCGCGCTGCCGCGAGCCGTTCAGGCGGCGTTTGAATTCCGCCATCCCTCTTGGTTTACGGATGAGGTCTTCAGTCTATTGAAGGGTGGTAACCGGGCGCTGTGTGTAGCCGAAACTGAAGAGCGGGTCACGCCCGACGTGGTGACCGCTGACTTCTGCTACTACCGCTACCGCAAGCCGTCGTACACTCCCGACGAACGCCGCGCCATGGCGGATCGAATCCGCGAGCATCTGGGCCAGGGACGAAACGTGTTCGCATATTTCAAACATGAGGAAACGCCCGAAGGGGCGCTGTATGCGGTGGAAATCTTGAAGGAAATTCGTTAACTACGGAGGACACAGAGGACACTGAGAAAGACCAAAACTCCGTGTCCTCTGTGTCCTTCGTGGTTAACCTTCCTTGATACTTTCTCCAGCGTCCGATAACACGCATACTCCTCGTATGAGGTCTGATGTCAATTCCCGCGTGCTTTTGGGGTTCCTCGATTATCTGAAAATCGAAAAGGGGCTGGCACCGCTCACTGTAGCCGCCTACGCCACGGATATTGGGCAGTTCGCCGGTTTTCTGGAGAAGCACAAGCGCACGCTGCTCAACGCTCAGCGCAACCATGTGTGCGAATTCATCCAGCAGTTGTTCGGCAACTCGGTCGACGGCCGGTCCGTGGGTCGGAAGCTGTCGGCGCTGCGCCATTTGTATCGTTATTTGCTGCTCGACAGGATGGTGGGGCATGATCCCACGCTGAACCTCGATTCCCCTAAACAGTGGAAGGTGCTGCCCAAGGCGCTGGCCCGCGATGAGATGGAAGCCATGTTAAGCAGTTCGCATCCGGCTTCCAACCGCAAGGAGGCCGAGGCGGTGGCGGCCCGCGACCGCGCCATGCTGGAAGTTTTTTATGCAGCGGCCTTGCGAGTTTCCGAAATCGTTGGCGTCAAGCTGGAGGACCTCAAACTCGATCTGGGCTACTTGCTGGTGCGAGGCAAGGGCGATAAGGAACGGATTGTGCCCCTGGGGAAAGGCGCACAGGATGCGCTGACCATCTACATAAAAGGCCCACGCACGATTCTCGCGAAAGGGAAGAACTCGCCCCTTCTGTTCGTTGGGCGGAGCGGCAATAGGCTAACCCGCCAACGGGTCTGGCAGATGGTGCGCGCGGCTTCTGTGGGCCTGGGACGTAATGCCAGCCCGCACATGCTGCGGCACAGTTGCGCCACGCACATGGTCGAAAACGGCGCCGACCTCAGGACCGTGCAGACCATTCTGGGCCACGCCGATATCTCAACTACGCAGGTGTACACACACGTTGCCTTGGATCGACTGAAGACCGTGTACCAGCAGCATCACCCGCGAGCGAAAGCGCGAGGTTAAGAGTCGCGCCGGCCTCTGGCGGGACGCCGGCGCTACTTTGGAGTCAGCGATATGAAAGCCACCGCAAAATCCACTGGGGTCGACAGAGCGGTACGCGACTTCCTGCAATCGCTGCGTCAGCGCAACGCCTCGATCCACACCATCAAAGCCTATAGGGCCGATCTGGATGAATTCGCCGCTTACGCCGGCTTGCGCGGTTGGAAGCAGATCGACCATGTTACCATCCGCGGATTTCTATCTCATCTTTATGAAAGAGGACTAGGCAAGACTTCGGTGGCGCGCGCGTTAGCAGCGGTGCGGTCGCTCTATCGTTGGCTCGCTCAGCAGGGAGTGGTCGAGCAGAATCCGGCGGCCCTGGTCTCGACTCCGAAGCTTCCCAAAAAACTTCCGCGGGTTCCGACCATCGAGGAAATGAATCAGGTGCTTGAGGGGCAGATGCCCGAAGTCGCCGCCTTTCCCGAGCGCGAGCGGATGATGCTCGAGTTGCTTTACGGCTGCGGCATCCGGAACTCGGAGTTGATCGGGATCAACCTCGAGGATATTCGGTTGAGCACGGAGGCGATTCTCATCCGCGGCAAGGGAAAAAAGGAACGCTATGTGCCCTTTGGCGATACGGTCAAGCTCGCGCTCGCGGCCTACCTGCCGGCCCGCCAGCGAATGTTGGCGGAACGCAAGAAGAATTCATCAGCATTGCTGATCAACCGACGGGGCGGCCGGCTCACCACCCGCAGCGTGGGGCGAATCATCAAGAAAATCGCAGTGGCCAAGGGTCTGTCTCCGGACGTTCATCCCCACACCTTGCGGCATGCGTTCGGAACCCACATGCTGGAGGAAGGCGCTGACCTGCGCGCCATTCAGGAGATGCTTGGCCACGAGCGTCTTTCCACCACGCAACGGTACACCCAGCTTTCCATCAAGCACATGCTTCAGGTCTACGATCAGACCCATCCTCGGGCCAAGTAGTCTCCAGCGCGTTGGTTGCTCGATTACTTGAGTAACTTGGAGTGTCCCGCTGCTTGCTCCAACATAGCAAGGCTGGGTGGGTCTCCGCCTGAAGCTTGGCAGGCCGAGCTGAAGGTCATGCCCGTGCGTGTCGGTGGGAAGACTGTGCGAAAAACTAACAAAGAGCTCTGGTTGCTGCTGTCACTCGTACTGATTGCCGCCATGATTCATTTCCTGGTGGCTTCTCAGGCTGTGGTCTTAGTGTTCTTTTTCCTACCGACGCTTTATTCGGCGTACTACTTCGGGCGGCGCCATGCCACGCTGACCGCCTGTGCCAGCGTCTGTGTAGTGATTCTGCTCACCTATGTGAATCCGGCCTTGTTCAATCGCCGGACAGACTCCATGCCGCTTGACAGCCGCTGGTTTGATATCACGGTTTGGGGCGGCGTGTTGGTTGTGACCGCGTACGCCATGGGCACGCTGTATGAACGGAACCAGAAGAGCCTGAAAGAGTTGAAGGACGGCTACGATGGAATGCTGGTCATCCTGCAGCAGTTTCTCTGCAACCAGAAAAACAGCGAGGCCGATTCGTTCCGGGTTTCTGCCTACGCGACCAAAATTGCCGGAGCGCTGGGGCTGGATCCGGAGAGTTCTGAAGACCTTCGAACTGCAGCGTTGTTGCGGAACGTGAACGAAATCGGAATCAGCAATGAGATTCTCTACAAAGCCGCCAATCTGTCGCAGGAAGAACTTGAAAAACGTATGCGGAAAGGGGACGGCGACGGCGCCACGAACGCACAGCTCATGGGTGGCTCGCTGCGCCGCGCTATTCCCATTCTGGTGGCAGCTCAGCAGTTACATGCGACCGGCGCCAACCCAGCCAACTCCATGGTCGAAGTGCAGATCCTGAACCTGGCGGAGAAACTTGACTCGCAGGTCAACGGATTGGGTGCTGGAAAAACTACCCCCGCCCAGGCAGTCGAAAAGATCACAAAAGAATCTACCGGCCATTACGATTCCATGATTGTGGACGCCTTCGTGAAAGCCCTCGGGCAGAAGGCGCAAGTCGCGGCGAAGTAGATTTCACGGGTGCGGCATTGGCGTCGACGCTGCTGACCGTTGCTCTGCGCGCAATCCGTTCCACATTTCCACTACGCGTGATTTTAACTCTGCCGTGAGTCTCTCGTACGCCGCCTCCGATGCTTCCGCTTCCGGCGGAGGATAGATCGGGTCGCCGAATTGAATCTCGAGCGGCGCGAACTTTTGAAATGCCTTACCACGGGGCCAGGCGTCATGAAAGCCCTCAATCGCCACCGGAACAATCGGTACCTGCAGATGAATGGAAAGAATGGCGGCGCCTTTTTTGAACGTCCGGGGTGTGCCATCGATGCTGCGCTCGCCTTCGGGGTAGAGAATGAGGATGCGGCCGTGGCGCAGACCGAAGGCGCCGGCGCGCATGGCGGAAACCAGGTTCGCATCCGGATCGACGACGATCACCCGCAGCCAGCGGGCTAAACGGCGCATGAGGCCGGAACCGAAAATCTCGCTGGTACCCACTGAAAACAGATTGCGAAACACTGGCCACGGCAGAACGGCCCCGAGCACAAGTGGGTCCAGGTAACTCTGGTGATTGGAAGAAATGATATAGGAGCCCTGCGCTGGAAGCTTTTCCAGCCCCCTTACTCGCAGATGAAAACGGTCGTCAGCAAGAACATGGAGCGGTTGGAACAGAGCGTACAGGAAGTGTTCCGCCCGCCGGCCGGGGCGGGCCAGCGCCAGAACTTCCGGGTCGGTCGGCTCCTCCTGCAGGACTGACTTCCAACCTGTCGGCTGCTGACTCGAACTTGTACGTGTTTTCCCAGATGCCGCGCTCTCGCGAGTGGCGTCAACCAGCTGGCGCACGGTGTAGATTTCCGCCATGGCCGACTCTTCCACGTCACCGCCGAGTTCCTTTTCGACTGCAACCAGTAGTTCAATCCGCTGCATGGAGTCGAGACCCAGATCAAGTTCGAGGTTGTCGCTGGGGCGGATGACTTCGGGCGCGGACGTACTGGATTCGCGAATGACCTTCAGCGCTTGCCGGACCTCGGGCTGCTCCAGCCATTGAGCGTCCTCAGCGTTCAAGGCCGGCGGGGCGCTGACTTCGGCATCCGATTGTCCCTTTTTCTGGTTCGCGCGCACCCGTTTTTCCAACTCGAAGCGCTTGAGTTTGCGTGTTGTGGTGCGCGGCAACGGGTCCTGCCAGATTTCGTAGCTTCCAATCCGTTTGGTGGTTGGAATCTTGGCCGAGATGCCCTCGATGTCGAAGCGAAGGACTTCCTTCGTATTACCAATCTTGCGTTCTTTCAAGACATCGAAGTCCGGCACGACTACGCCGTACAGGCGGTCGGAAGCGGGATTGCCGGGTTCGCTCTCCAGGGCCAGGACTCCGATTTCCTTGATGTAGGGAGACTTCAGATAGTAAGCCTCGATCTCTTCGGGATAAACGTTTTTGCCGTTGCTCAGCACAATCACGTCCTTCTCGCGACCGGTGATGAACAGATTGCCACCCGAGTCGAAATAGCCCAGATCGCCCGTGTGGAGCCAGCCATCTTTCAGGACAGCGGCAGTCGCGTCGGGCCGGTTCCAATAGCCCTTCATCACGATGGCGCCCCGGATCGCGATTTCACCCACCGCGGGTCCGCCATCTTCTCCGGGTTTTGGACCGACAATCTTTCCTTCCACGCCCGGCAAGGGCGGTCCGACGGAACCGATAACGTTGTGACCGGGCAGGGCTGCGAAGGCGGCACCGGTCGTTTCCGTAAGACCGTAGGCCTGCAGGACGTCGATGCCGAGGGCGTGGAAGTCGTATCCGATCTGGGGATCGAAGCGCGAGCCACCCGTGATCAGGTAGCGCATGCGGTCGCCGAAAGTGCGGTGCAGTTTGCCGAAAAATATCCGTCCGGCGTTAAAGCCGACAGTGCGCAGGCCGCGGTTGAGCGTCATCAGGGCCTTAAGGGCCCAGCCCGCCACTGCGCCACGCTTGGCCACTTCCTTGAAGATGCGCTCGTGAATCAAGTAGAAGAATTGCGGTACCACCGCAAAGATCGTGATCTGACGTTGGTTGAGCGCCCGCAGCAGCTCGGTGGTGTTCAAGGTTTCCAGATAGACCACACGCGCGCCCTTCACGAGAGGGAGCAGAAGATTCGCCATCTGGGAGAGAACATGGAACAGCGGCAAGACTCCGAGCACGGCGTCTTCTGGAGTCACATGCGCCCACCTGAACACCGATTCCACTTCACCCAGCAGATTGGCGTGGGTGAGCATCACGCCCTTGGGATCGGAGGTGGTGCCGGAGGTATAGAGCAGGGAAGCGACAACATCCGCCTCCACCTCCGCAGGTATGAAGCCGCTCGGACCTGTCGCAAGGATGCTGTCAAGATCGGCCACCGGGGCGGGCACGGCTGGATCGACATTCGTTTGACCGGGTGTAGTCCTGAACTCGGCAGGATTAATGATCGCAGTCTTGATGGGCAGGGACCCAATCGCTTCTTGCGCGATTGCGAGATGTTTGACGTCGCAGAATAGCAATGAGCTGCCGCTATCCTTGAGCAGGGTGGTGATCTGGTCGGCGTGCAAAGCAGTGTCGAGTGGAACAGCGGTGCATCCGGACGCGACCACTCCCAGGAACACGGCCACCCAGCGAGGGTGATTGTCGGCCAGAATCACGACCCGCGCACCGGACTGAAATCCGTTTTTGGCCAGCCAAGCCCCAACCGATTCGGCTATGTGTCGCAGCTCGGCGTAGGTGCAACTCTCAACCCGCTCGCGGCGCTGGATCTCCAGCGCGACGTTTTTAGGCCAGTGCTCGACGCACTCGACGAAGCGATCGTAGAAAGTGGGCATTGGTTCGCGGGAAATATTACATGAGGACAGGACTATTACCGAAACCGCAAATCGGCCGGCGAGCACCGTCGAACCCCCGGTAGCGCCGGCATCTAGCCGGGACGGCGGCGCTACCCTCATGGTCTCGGATCTATCGCGCATCGTCGGCCCGCCGTACGACCGAGGTTCCTCCCAGCGACTTACCCGCTGTCGCCGCATCTAATATGCTAGGCTTCTAGTTAAAGGCCGTGGTGCCTCCAAAAGGTATTTCGATTTGATTAACACTCTACTAGGGAAGGTCTTCGGGACCAAGAACGAGCGCGAACTGAAGCGCCTGATGCCTCAGGTCGAGGCTATCAGTGCGCTCGAGCCGCAAATGCGGCAGCTCTCGGACGACCAGTTGCGCGCCAAGACGAACGAATTCCGGCAACGCATTCAACAGCGTCTGGCCGGTCTTCCCGACGAACCGGACGCCGATCCCGACCGCCTGAAGGAACTCGAAGAAGAGCGCACCAAGGCGATCAACGAAGCGTTGGATGAGATTCTGGTGGAAGCTTTTGCGGTAGTTCGCGAAGCCGGTCGCCGGGTGCTCAACATGCGCCACTTCGACGTACAACTGATCGGCGGCATGGTCTTGCATCAAGGCAAGATTGCCGAAATGAAAACCGGTGAAGGAAAAACCCTGGTCGCGACCCTGCCGGTGTATCTGAACGCGCTGAGCGGCCGTGGCGTGCACGTGGTCACGGTCAATGATTATCTGGCCAAACGCGACTCTGAATGGATGGGCAAGCTGTATCGCTTCCTCGGACTGAGTGTGGGCGTCATCGTGCACGATTTGGACGATGAAGAGCGCCGCGAGGCTTACGCCTCGGACGTCACCTATGGCACCAACAATGAATTCGGCTTCGATTACCTGCGCGACAACATGAAGTTTGATCTTCATGACTGCGTGCAGCGCAAGCACAACTTCGCCATCGTCGATGAAGTCGATTCCATCCTCATCGACGAAGCCCGCACCCCGCTGATTATTTCCGGCGCCAGCGAAGAGTCGACCGACAAGTACGCCCGGGTCAACCGCATCATTCCCAAGCTCGAAAAAGGTGAAGAGATCGACACTGCGCCCGGCGAACCTAAAGAACTCACCGGCGACTACGTGGTGGATGAGAAACACAAGAGCATCACGGTGACCGACGTCGGATGGGAAAAAGTCGAGCAGCTTTTGGGTATCGGAAATATTGCCGATCCGGAAAACTGGGATCTGAAACACCACGTCGATACCGCGGTCAAAGCTCACGCCCTATACAAGCGCGATGTCGAGTATGTGGTGAAGGACGGTGAAGTCATTATTGTGGATGAGTTCACCGGACGCCTGATGCCGGGCCGCCGCTGGTCTGATGGTTTGCACCAGGCAGTCGAAGCCAAGGAAAACGTCAAGATCGAGCGCGAGAATCAGACCCTGGCCACGATCACCTTCCAAAACTATTTCCGCATGTACAGGAAACTGGCCGGCATGACCGGCACGGCGGAAACGGAAGCCGCGGAATTTGAAAAGATCTATCGTCTGGAAGTGATGGTGATTCCCACTAACAAGCCGATGCTGCGCGAGGAAAACCCGGATGTCGTCTATCGGACAGAAAAAGAAAAGTACTTCGCCGCCTCTGACGAAATCCAGAAACTCTATGGTACGGGGCGGCCGGTGTTGGTTGGTACTACCTCGATCGAAAAGTCGGAGCGGCTCTCCGAACTCCTGAAGAAGAAAAACATCAAGCACGTCGTGCTCAATGCCAAGTATCACGAGCGCGAAGCTGAAATCGTGGCCCAGGCTGGACGTAAGGGCATGGTGACCATTGCCACCAACATGGCCGGCCGCGGCACTGACATTCTGCTGGGCGGCAACCCCGAATTCATGGCCAAGCAGGAGTGCGTGAAGAAGGGAATTGCACAACCGCTGCGCGCGGCCCAGGGCAAGATTCAAATCGATGTCGACGAGACCAAGAGCACGGTTTGGTATTACGCGGGAAACGAGTACGTCGTTCCCAGCGACCAGTGGACCGAAATCTTCAACCGCTATAAGGTTCAAACCGACAAGGAACACGATGAGGTCACAGCCGTCGGCGGCCTGCACATCTTCGGCACCGAGCGCCACGAGGCTCGCCGCATTGATAACCAGCTTCGCGGCCGCGCCGGTCGCCAGGGCGATCCCGGTTCATCCCGCTTCTACCTCTCACTGGAAGATGACCTGATGCGCATCTTCGCCAAAGAGTGGGTTTCCAACCTGCTGCAGAGGCTTGGGATGGAAGAGGGCATCCCCATCGAATCGCGGCTGATCACGCGCCGCATCGCCACCGCGCAGCAGGCGGTTGAGGCCCAGAACTTTGAGGCTCGCAAACACCTGCTCGAGTACGACGACGTCATGAACAAGCAGCGCGAGGCCGTGTACGGCCTGCGCCGCCAATTGCTTGAGGGCGTGGAGCAGAAGGAACTCATCCTCGAAGACTACGTCTCCGGCATCCTCAGCGATGTGATGGACGAGTTCTGCGGAATCAAAGTCCATCCCGACAATTGGGACATAAAAGGACTGAAAGATGCCATCTTCACCCGCTTCGGCGTCGACGTTCTGGCGGAGGGAATCAAGCCCGAGTCGCTGAGCCGGCAAGAACTCGGCGATGCTATTTTCGCCAAGCTGAAAGAACGCTACGACGCGAAAGAAAAGCTCATCGGCCCTGATGCCATGCGCTACCACGAGCGCATGATCATGTTGAGCGTCCTCGATTCGCAGTGGAAAGACCACCTGCGGGACATGGACCATCTGAAGGAAGGCATCGGGCTTCGGGGTTACGGGCAACACGATCCGCTGGTCGAGTACAAGCGCGAATCCTTCGACATGTTCGAAGCCATGATGACGCGCTTCCAGGAGGAGACCGCAAGGTATCTCTACCTGATGCAGATACTGGAGAGGCCTGCGGCAGTGCCTCAACCTCAGCCTCACGGCGCAGGTTCGGATGGGAATGGCAGCCGTCCACCGCGAAACGTCGCCACCTCAGTCGACGAACTAGAAGAATCATTCCAGCGCAAGAAAAAGCGCGAGCTGCAGCAGGCCCGTATGGCCGGGTCCGGCGAGGCGCAAACCGTGCAGCAAGTGGTACGCGGCAGTGCCAAAGTTGGCCGCAACGATCCCTGCCCCTGCGGCTCCGGCAAGAAATACAAGAAGTGCTGCGGCGCCCAAGGGTGATTCCTTCATCCTGAGCGGGTTTGCTGCGTAACAGCTTCTACCTCCGTACCCAATACAAAAGCCGCCTTCGCAGGGCGGCTCTGACCTTCACTTCGTCACAACGCCTACTTCGGACTCGTATATTCACCCTCGCACTCATACGTCACGCCGCCTTCGGTGGTTCCGCTGCCCTTGCAGGTACCTTGTCCCTTTACTCCCTTTAATTTGCCTGTGCCTTCCACAAGTTGCCACTTGTGTCCGGTGATTTGTACCTGACCATCCTTCGTAGTCGCGGTTAGCTCATAACGGTAGTGAGCCTTGTCCCCGTTCTCCATGGTTTCCACATACACACCACGACTCTTGGTAACTTCGCCGTCCACTTCTGACGTGCTGGCGCCGACACCGTCTTTTGCAGCGACACCTGCGATCTCCCAAGGTTTCGACGCGGTGCAACTGCCCTGCTCTACCCCGAAGGAATGGTTGGGATGGTCACCCGCCGGGACCATCTGTTCTACGCTGTATTTCCCGCATTTGATGGTGCTGGAGATCTTCGTCTGTGCCCCAGCAAGGGACGTCAGCAGACAACACAAACACACGGCAAACAGTGCTCTTGGCATTGTTAATTGTTACCTCCGCGCGCAATACTACTCCCGCGCGGGACCGTTTCGACTAAATTAAGCGAACGACGCCCGGAGTTCGCCCTGAGCTGCCGGGGAACTTCAGGCGGCTGCGTTGCGGCGAGACTGCCTACGGTACCGGCTTGGCCAGCACGAACGACTTCACTACAATGTTATTGGGCTGCACGCCGACCGGGATCATGGTCAGCAGGGAATACTCGCTGGGCTCGAGTTTGGTGGGAGTGCGCTTCTGAATGACCGTCACGTCGCCGGATTGCGAGTCCAGCACCAGTAAGTAATTTTCGCTCCGGGAAAGGGCCAGTCCATCCGGACGACTGCCCACCGGCAGGGTCGCGATCAGCTTGCCGATGTCAATGTCGTAAACCGCGATGGTATTGGAGCCGAAGTTGCTCACGTACAGCCGAGAGCTGTCTGAAGTCACGAGACCTCGGGCCGGGTGGGTTCCGATCAGGTAGCTGCCGCCTACTTCGTTGGTCGAGGTCTCGATGATCGAGATATTGTCGGCATCAAAATTGGTCACCACCAGTTCGCCGCCATCCGGCTTCAGCGCCAGGTCTACCGGGGTCTTGCCCACGTCCAGCAAGGCCAATAACTTGTCAGTTTTCAAGTCGATAGATGCCACTTGCGCCGTGCCGGCGCACGCTACGAACGCTTTGCTGCTGTCCGGAAGGATGGCGATGTCTTCGGGTTCCTGACAGACGGGGATGGTGCTTCGTACTTTGAGTTGCGCCGCGTCAATCAGCGAGACCGTATGATTGCCCCGATTGCTGACAACCACGGTGAAGCCGTCGGGCGAAACCTGCGCCAGTCCCGGCGCAGGGCCGACCCGGATATTGCCCAACACCAGCCGCTTGTCCAAATCCAGTACGGAGACATTTGCCGATTTGGAATTCGCGACGTAGGCGCGTTTGCCGTCCCCGGACACATCAATGAAGTAAGGGCCAGCATGCACGCCGATGGTGGCCACGACTTCATTGCGTTCCGCATCAATCACGCTGATGCTGTTCGACTGGGTGTTGACCACGTAGATTTCGTTTTTCTTGCTGTTGGCCGCTATGCCGGTCGGTTCGCTGCCGACTCGAATCGTCTTGGCGGGCTGAAAGGTGCGCAGGTCAATCACCGAAACGGTGTTGCTCTTACCGTTGGTGACGTAGGCATACTCCCGATAGGCGGGGCCGTAGGCAGGCAGCTGGCGCTCACGTAGGTACCACCATCCCAGACCGCCCACGATGAGAAGCGTAACCACGAGGAGAAGAAATTTTCTCAAGCTAATGGACTGATGGCAGATCGAACGCTCGATTGTGCCGACAAGGCCTCAGCTCGCGGATGGTTTCCGATTGCGGGTACCATCCTACCCACCACCGGCGCGATCTGCCGCACCTGCTTCATCAGTTCGTCGAACTGCTCGGGGTAGAGGGACTGGTTGCCATCGGACATTGCCCGGTCCGGCTCGTGGTGCACTTCGACGATCAGACCATCCGCGCCCACGGCGATGGCCGCTCGCGACAGCGGCGTGACCTTGTTACGCTTTCCGGTGCCGTGACTGGGATCCACTACGATGGGCAGGTGGCTGAGTCGTTGTACCGCGGGCACAATGCTGAGGTCGAGCGTGTTGCGCGTGTGATCGGCGAAAGTCCGTACTCCGCGTTCACAGAGGATCACCTTGTAATTGCCTTCGCTCATCACGTACTCAGCCGCCATCAGGAATTCTTCCAGCGTAGCCGACATGCCGCGTTTAAGCAGCACTGGTTTCCGAGCTCGCCCAGCGCGTTTGAGCAATGAGAAGTTCTGCATGTTACGTGCGCCGATCTGGATCACATCGGCGTATTTCTCCACCAGGTCCATGGACTCGTTGTCGATGGCCTCGGTTACAATCTTCATTCCAAATTTGTCGCGAACCTCGGCCATGATCTGCAGGCCCTGTTCGCCCAGACCCTGGAACGAATACGGGGAGGTACGCGGCTTGTATGCGCCTCCACGAAAGAATTGCGCGCCAGCTCGGAATACCTGCTCGGCCACCGCCATGGTTTGGTCGCGACTTTCAATGGCGCAGGGGCCCGCGATCACGGCCAGTCCCGGCCCGCCGAAGGTGGCATCTGTGCCGGCAAAAGAGATGACCGTGTTCTCCGCTTTGACGTCCCGGCTCACCAATTTGTAGGGTTTGCTGACGCGGATGAGTTCCTGCACACCCGGCATCTCATCCAGTGTGCCGGGTTCGACTTCGCCGCGGTTTCCGGTGATGCCGATGGCGGTGCGCTGGGCCCCCGGCATGGAGTGGGCCCGGTAGCCCAATTCCTCGATCTTCTTACAAACGGCGCTTATCTGTTCTTCCGTGGCCTGCGCCTTCATCACGACTAACATGATTCCCCCAGCTGCTTTGCGCGTTCGATTTGAGTTTATCGTTGTTTCCCTTTGCATCGCAAATAGAGCAGGCTTCGGGCCAAGTCCTGCTCCCCGAATATACCCGCCGCGGAAAACTGGAAACTTCACGCGGGAAAGGGCAAACTTGTTTTGTGCCTCGCTCCCTTGCCCGCGAACAAGACATTCTCAAATCATCGCCACAGCGCCTGCCCCAGCTAACTTCGCGACGCATTGGGATCCACACCTCAAGCGCGGGTGGTGTCCAGAATGCGGCCGAACGAGCATATCGGCTGGGTTGCAATACGTTCCAGATATTTTCTTCCAGCCCACGTCAGTGGGCCCCGTACGAACTGAATCGCCCGCAGCGCGACGCGATGAAGCGGCTGCGCGACAAGTATGATTTGAAACCCCTGGTCATTCACACCAATTACCTGGTGAACCTGGCTGGAGGGAATGACCTTTTCCTGAAGAAATCGGTGGAAGCATTCCGCGGCGAAATCGAGCGAGCTTTGGCTTTGGGCGCAGAGTATCTGGTGCTGCACCCGGGATCGTTTCGCGGATTGGACCGGGAACAAGGCTTGATGCGCACAGCCGCCGCCATTGCCGGCGCGGCGCAGGGGTTGGACCTGGCTAATTCTGGGCTCACAATCCTGATTGAAAACACCGCGGGAGCGGAATTCTCACTGGGTGGCAGCTTCGAACAGGTCGCAGAAGTGTTGGAATACCTGCGCCATCTGATCCCCGTTGCCGCGTGCATCGATACGTGCCACACTCACGTTGCCGGCTACGACATTGTTAGCGCGCAAGGATTGCAGGATACACTGAGGCGACTGGATGAGACTGTTGGTCTGAAGGATGTTCCCGTCTGGCATTGTAACGATGCCAAAGCCGCCCGGGGGTCCGGGCTTGATCGTCATCAGCATATAGGCAGGGGAAGTATCGGGCTGGAACCATTCCGCCGCTTGTTGAATGACTCACGCCTGGCCGGCGCTGCCTTCATTGCCGAAACTCCGATTGACCAGCCGGGGGATGATGCCAGGAATGTGGCGGCTTTGAGAAAACTGGTCAAGAAATAAACTCCGATCCCGCAATCCCACAAGCTTTCAGCCTGGAGGTCTCTGATGAGTTGGGCCAGCAAGTTGTCCAAGCCTTACCGGGTAGAGCACGGCAAGAAATTGCGCCTCAAGGACCACGATCCCGCCGACACCGCCAAGCTCCATTCCCAGGAGCGGGCCCAGGAACTGCTGGCCAAGAGTGTTGCGCGCATGGCCGAACTGCAGGACAAGCTCTATGCTCAGAACCGCTGGGGCCTGCTTCTGATCTTTCAAGCCATGGATGCGGCCGGAAAAGACGGGGCCATCAAGCACGTGATGTCCGGCGTGAATCCGCAGGCTTGCCAGGTCTATTCCTTCAAAACTCCCTCCGCGGAAGAACTGGACCACGACTATCTGTGGCGCAACATGAAATGCCTGCCTGAGCGCGGCCGCATTGGCATCTTCAACCGGTCTTATTATGAAGAGGTGCTGGTGGTCCGGGTCCACCCGGAGATTCTGGCCAATGAGAAAATCCCGGCGCCTCTGGTCACAAAAAACATCTGGGAAAACCGATTTCAGGACATTTGCTCTTTCGAGCGCTATCTCTGCCGAAACGGTTTTGTGATTCGTAAGTTCTTTCTCAATGTGTCCAAGAAGGAGCAGAAGAGAAGGTTTCTGGACCGGCTACAGCAACCGGAGAAGAACTGGAAATTTTCTGTCGCCGATCTGCACGAGCGCGAACGCTGGGACGACTACATGAACGCCTACGAAGAGATGATTGCCAATACCTCTACGCCTCATGCGCCCTGGTTCGTCATTCCCGCGGACAATAAGTGGTTCACTCGCTTGGCCGTGGCCGCAGCCATTGTGGACACGCTTGACAATCTGAACCTGGCTTATCCCAAAGTGGATCCCCAGAAGCGAAGAGAACTGCAAGCGGCCCGAAAGGTGCTGCTGGGTAGTTCTAAATAGTACAGCCTCCAACGGGGACAAATGGAGCGCGCGCCAGCAGCTTGGGTCCGCCCCATTCCCGGATCAGGACCGTCTCTGCTCTGATAGCAGCCTGCTCCCGTCCCGATGCTAGAATCCAATTGCGTTGTTGCATCTAAGTCCGAAGTGGCATCGAGAACCGGGAACATTGCGCTACCGACTGACGACTGGTTTAGCTGTCTTGCGGTCGTGTGTCTGGCCGGTGTCTTGTTGTCCACAGCCGCCCAGACGGCTCATTTCTGCGGTGTTCGTGCGCCCGCCACGCAAACCACACTCGAGTCGAGTCCGGCTTCTTTCGGCAGTTCGATGCGCCTTGTATGCCTGATGGTCCTGTCCAGCAACGCGGTGATTCTGCTGGTTGCGTTCTTCGCGCGGCACAGGGCTTCTCAGCCCGCAGCGCTACAAACCAATCCTCGATTCTTTCCATCTTTACATTCGTCCCCCTCCGCCCGCCCTGGCCTAGGTGTCGCTCATGATGATCGCGATCAGGTTTTCGAACACGCAATCGAGCGCCAATTTCGATCCGGCCGATTCCGATCCGGCTACCATGAGATTTGAGGAACTCGGATTCTTCTGCAGTGGAGGACATAACCCAATGAAAACGCTAATCCTTTGGGCGGGTATCGCAATGTTTGCTGCCATTCCAATCTGGGCTCAGCAGGCTGGTAGTAGGCCGTCGCAGAACAGCGTGCCAGACGTCGCGGCCATGCAGCAACAGATTAGAGATCTGCAGGACCGGCTCATTGCGCTCGAAGGCCAGGTGCGCATGCTGAAAAGCGCCCAGCCTGCGCCAGCCGGGTCTGCCGGGGCGGTGACCACCCCGTCGCCAACCCCGGCACCGGAAGTTCCAGTTGCCGCTGTTACCGCGCCGGCGGAACAGACGACGACATTTGGCGGGGCCGGCGGCTCGGCCGCGAAGGCGCTCAATCCGGATATCAGCGTCATCGGCGATTTTATCGGGGCTGCCGGTACCGGCACCGTTCCGCCACTTGCCCAGCAGACGCCGTTTCCGTCGATGCAGATGCACGAGTCGGAAGTTGGGCTGCAGGCCATTATCGATCCCTACGCTCGAGGAGACTTTTTCATCTCCTTTGGAGAAGAGGGCGTAAATCTGGAAGAGGGCTACATTACTTTCACGGCGCTGCCGAAAAGCCTTGTCGTCAAGGTGGGAAAAATGCGGTCCGCCTTCGGCAAGGTCAACACTTTACATAACCACGTGCTACCGTGGATTGATCGCCCGCTGGCCACCACAAACCTGGTCGGCGGAGAAGATGGCATTGACGACGCGGGCTTTTCCATTCAGCGCATCATCCCAGCTCCAAAGGGCATTTTCCTGGAAGCCACGGGCCAGGTTTTTCGAGGCGATTCCGGCGGTGGTCTGCAGAGCGTGTTCAAGTCCTGGCAGAGAAGTGACGTGAGCACGGTGGCCCACCTGCGAAGTTACAAGGACCTTACTGAATCCACGAACGTGGATATCGGGCTCTCCTACGCCCGCGGATATAATGATTTTGGCCCGAATTTTATCACCAACCTGTACGGTCTAGACGCCACGGTGCGCTGGAAGCCATTGCGCCGCTCTATTTACCATTCAATTGTCGGTCGCGGCGAGTTGTTCTGGAGCCAGCGCCAGCAGCTTCCCGTGGAGCAGCGAACCTTTGGTCTTTATGCCTCGGTGGACTATCAACTGGGGCGGCGCTGGTTCCTCGGGGGACGCTTCGATCGCTCGGGGCGCAGCCAATTCGCCAACCTCACTGACCAGGGCGGTTCGGCTGTGCTGACCTACTGGCCTAGTGAATTCAGCCAGATTCGCGGTCAATACCGGTACACCAACTATGCAGAAGGCAGAAGCGCCAATGAGTTGTTGCTGCAACTGATCTTCTCGCTGGGTGCGCACGGCGCGCATCCATTCTAGAAGATGTTGGAGCCGGCAAGATTCACGTGGGGACAGCCGCCCTCGGTTGTCCAGCTGGGCGAAGCCCGGTAGAGTTCGATGCGTTTTTTCTGGAGGATTGAATGAAGAGGATGCAATCTCGGCGACTGTTCTTGGTGAGTTTCGTTTGCGTGTTTATGTCTAGTCTGCCAATTCCAGTTCAAGCTAAGAAGCTCAACGTGGTGACTGCCACCACCGACATGGCCGCCCTGGCGCAGGAAGTGGGCGGGGACCGCATTAGCGTCGAAGCGATCGCCAAAGGCTACCAAGATCCCCACTTTGTCGAGGCCAAGCCCAGCTTCCTCCTCAAACTTCGGCAGGCGGACTTGCTGATCGTCGTCGGCTTGCAGCTGGAGATCGGCTGGCTGCCGCCGCTGGTCACTCAGAGCGGCAACGGCAGAGTTCAGGTGGGCGCGAATGGCTATCTTGATGCCTCGCAGTTTGCCGAAATTCTCGATATTCCAACCGGGACCGTGACTCGCGCCATGGGCGATGTCCATCCCCTGGGCAATCCGCACTACTGGCTTGATCCCGACAATGGCCGCCGCATCGCAAAAGGCATCGCTGGCAAACTCGGCGAACTCGACCCCGAGGATGCCCGCTACTTCGAGGGGCGTTATCAGGATTTTGACAAGCGCCTGACTGCTGCCGAGCAGAAGTGGGACTCGGAAATGAAGCCCTTCCACGGACGCAAGGTCGTGACCTACCACAATTCATTTCCTAACTTCGCCAAGCACTTCGGACTGAACGTTATAGGTTATGTTGAACCTCGCCCGGGAATTCCGCCGACGCCGAGCCACACCATCGAACTGATTGGATTGATGAAGCGGGAGAACTGCAAGGTTATTCTGGTTGAACCATACTTCGATCTGAAGACACCGAATTCCATTGCCCGCGAGACCGGCGGCAAGCTAGTGCAATACCTGCCATCCGTGGGCGGGGAGAAAGATGTCACCGATTACTTCAAGTTGTTCGATTACGATATTGGTCTGTTGACGCAAGCTTTCCAGGCCACACAATAGTCGTTGGTCATTGGTCGTTAGTCGTTGGCCAAGTCGAGCATCGGAGGTTCTTGACTTCGACTAACGACTAACGACTAACGACCAGAGACTAATCCCAAGGAGCGACATGGAAATTCTGCCGTTTTTATTATGGCCATTCATCGCCAGTCTGATTCTGACCGGCATCCATGCTTATCTGGGCGTGCATGTGGTGGAACGAGGCGTGATTTTCGTCGACCTGGCCCTGGCGCAAATTGCCGCCCTCGGAGCCACCATCGCCATTCTCGTCGGAATGGATCCGCATGGGCGCGGAGCTTATTGGCTGAGCCTGGCCTTCACTTTTGTGGGAGCCGCCATCTTCGCGTTCGCACGGACTCGCCGCGGGCACATTCCGCAGGAGGCTTTTATTGGCATCGCGTATGCCGTGGCCTCCGCGACCGCCATTCTGGCCATGAGCAAGGCCACGGGCGAAACCGAGCACCTTAAGGACATGCTGGTCGGCAACATTCTGGCCGTGGACAAGCATGAGGTCATCAGGACCGCCGTGCTCTACGGCATGGTTGGCTTGTTTCATTACATCTTCCGCCACCGGTTCCTGATGATTTCCACCGACCCGGCGGAAGCCGAGGCGCGGGGCATGAATATCCGCTTCTGGGATTTTCTGTTTTACGCTTCCTTCGGCTTTGTCGTGACCTCTTCCGTGGCCATCGCCGGAGTGCTGCTGGTTTTCTGCTACCTGATTGTGCCGTCGGTGGGCGCCATGTTGTTCGCCGACCGCGTAGGCCCGCGGCTGGCCATCGGCTGGACCATGGGAACCCTGGTTTCCGCCTTAGGCGTGTACTTTTCAGTACTGGGCGACTTGCCTACCGGGGCGGCTATCGTCTGCACCTTTGGCGCGGTTCTGGTGGTTATGTTCTTCGTGCAGGTGGTGTTTTTTCACGGGCACAAAGCCAAGACGCTCGAAGGCGCGAGTTCGTTGCCCAATCCCAAGGAAGCCACAACCCAGCGCTCGCACTCCTAGGGCCGCCGTCTGGTAGTGTCCAAAATTCAGGAACCCAAAAGTACACGAAGGGGAAACCATGGTTTTCCGGACCTGCCGTACCCGGTCTATTGTGGGGAAACAGGACCTACCCATCGACTCCTGGTGTCGATCCAGGTCGCCATGAGACTCCACCGCTACCCGGGTTACGCCTGTTACTTTCGTGCCATACGTATGGCACCAGTGGTTCA
>CATPBJ010000038.1 GCA_955652395.1 uncultured Terriglobales bacterium
GGATTCCCACTTTCCCACAGCCCCGACTGCTGCTGGTTAACTATGAAACCGGACATATCGTGTGCTAAGAAAACCGGACATTTTAACTTGCTAAGGACATGCATTATGAAAGAGCGCCCCGCTTCAGAAGGTCGAGGCTGGATGAGGCGCCGCCTCCGCTCCGCTACGCTGTGCAGGGCTGCGCTCCTCAGAGAGGCGATGTTACGCCAACCATCGCGGCGGTTGCCTTGTTCAGCGATGTCCCTCACTTCACAAAATAGCCGAAAGGGCGGACGCGCAGTCCGTGAGAGGAACAGAGACGATTGGAATGTCACCTCACACCGTTATTCAGCGAGCGCTTGCGGCAAGTTTTGACGCGACGCCCCTGAAACCGGCCGCGAAGACATTGTTACCGATCTGCGCTATCATCGCGTCCCGGTCAGCGCCAACCACTTCAAAATCTGCCCACCATTCCGCGAGCGTCCGGTTGCCCTCGGTGATGCGATGCAATCTGACTCCTGCCACATAGCCCCGAACGGGCAGGGTACCTTCGATAATCTCGTATGTGAACACGTAATTGCGGTCATCTAGGCAGAGCAGAACCTCCCGCACAAAACCCTCACTCAGCGTCAAACGGCGCACGCACCCAACCTGGTCGCTAGGGCCGTCACCCTCGATTACGCTCTTCTTAATGCCGGGATGGTACGAAGGCATATCGTTGTAGTCGCGCATGATGTCCCAAACCCTCTCGATTGGCGCGTCGATCACATGGCTGATGTAGACAGTGTTTGGCATATCTGGCTCCACGGCTAGAACGTGACTCGCTTGAAGTCCTGCGTCTGACTAGTGATGGCCCTTTCGCTCGGCAATCGCTCCATCGAGCTGGCGCCGTAGAAGCCGTGACAGTGCCGGGTTCTGCCCAGCACCAAGGCGGCGTCTGCCGGTTCGGCAATGGGGCCGCCGTGGCAGAGCACGATGACATCGGCACGCACGTCGAGCGCCGCTTGGGCAATGGCGTCGATGCGCTGAACGCAAGCCTCGAGCGTCAGAGCAGTTTCCGCACCGATCGCGCCGCCGGTGGTCAGTCCCATGTGCGCAACGATAATGTCGGCTCCGGCCCGCGCCATAGCTTCGGCTTGTTGTGGATCGAAGACATAAGGTGTGGTCAAAAGGTCTTTTTCGTGACCCAGCCGGATCATTTCTACTTCCAGAGCGTAGCTGATTCCGGTTTCTTCCAGGTTCTGGCGGAATGTGCCGTCGATCAACCCCACCGTCGGGAAATTCTGCACGCCCGAAAAACCGATGGCGGCGAGGTCGTTCAGAAAAACGTCAAACACGCGGAAGGGGTCAGTGCCATTGACGCCAGCTAGCACGGGCGTTCTCTTTACGACCGGTAAGACTTCTTTCGCCATTTCCATCACTACGTCATTGGCATTGCTATAGGCCAACAGGCCCGACAACGAACCGCGGCCCGCCATCCGGTAACGCCCCGAGTTATAGATCACGATCAGGTCGATGCCGCCCGCTTCCTGGCACTTCGCGGACAGACCCGTTCCCGCGCCGCCCCCGACAATCGGCTGGCGCCGGCGAACCATCTCGGCGTATTTCGAGCGCAATTCCTGACGTGCAAAACGTGGCATTGGACTAATGACCCCGAATTAGGTGCCGGCTATCGAAGCGGCGATCGCTAAGAACTCTCCAACCGCAGCCCGAGCGAACTGTGGATCGTTGATGTGGTAAGGAAGTCCCACCAACTTTCTGTGGGCGGTCTGGCAGAAATCAGCCGCCAGAGTGTTGAACAGCGCCGCGTCCGCTGCCGGATCCCAGAAAGGTTCACCTGGCGCATCCAGCGCCGAAACTCCTCCCATCGGCAATAGAAATCTCACCTCGCCATTGCATTGGTTGAGCCGCTCCGCAATCCAGCGGGCCTGGCGAATGTTTTCCTCGACCGTGGTCCGCATCAGCGTGATCTGCGGGTTATGAGGATACAGCTTACGTTCCCGGTTGTGCGGAGGCACGGTCTCCATCGCGCCAAAGTTCACCATGTCCAGGGCGCCGCATGAGCCCAGATATGGAGCACGGGTGCGCGCCACTGCGCCGAAGCGGTCGCTGGTGCAGGCTAACACGCCTCCGAACAGATAGTCACACACTTCTGTGGTGGTGATGTCGAGCACACCACCGATGTAGCCGTCTTCCAGAAGCTTTTCCATGGACTGCCCACCCGTACCTGTGGCGTGAAATACCATGCCGTCGAAGCGGGGAGCAAGCAGGCGGACAATTTGTTGGACGCAAGGCGTGGTCACCCCGAACATTGTCAGCCCCACAGCGGGTCGCTCATGATCTGATGGTGGGAGCTGGTGCAGCATCATGCCCGCGAGGGCGTGCGTGGCGTTGCCCAGTACGCGGCGCGAAATCCGGTTCAGGCCCGCCAAATCGGTGACGGAATAGACCATTGTGATATCGCAGGCGCCGACATAACCAGCGACATTGCCCGAGGCCATAGTCGAAACCATGACTTTGGGTATGCCGATGGGAAGGGCGCGCATGGCCCGCGTAATTATTGCGGTGCCGCCTGAACCGCCGACGCCGAGCAAGGCGTCGATGTCGTCCCGCGTTTTGACGAAGCTTTCAAATGCATCAGTCATCGCCGCAATGGCGGTGCCTCGGTCGCCAGTGAAGACCGCGTTCTGGCCATGCGGATGATGCGCCGCAATCTCAACTGCTGATATGCAGTCCTGGCTGGACGACGAGCAGGAAACTGGGCGTGGTGTACTTCCTGAGGTCGAAAGATCGACCAGCACGACGCACAGTCCAGCCGCTTCGAGCAAACCGCACACATAGTCAGCCTCTTCGCTTTTAGTGTCGAGAGTCGTTGCCACCCAGGCCTGTTGTCGCGATAACATTCGGTCCGCTCCGCCGCGCTCAAAGCTATCAAGCCCGGTTCAATTGTTCAAACAGAGGCCTCCGCGCGAATAACGGTACACTGCGCGGATGACGATTGTTAGCACAAACAGGCGTGGCTGTTGAAAAAGGACGCTTGAGCAGAGATCTTGCCAGGCTGCGGGTACTTAGTGCGGAGAGTTTTTTCGCCAGTGAGTTTTACTTAGATTGTCGTTACCAGCATTGGCCTTGGGACCTGGCTGAGGAAGCAGACCAGCCGCTTGATGTTTTGCGCAGCCCCCGCCAAGAAGAACTGCTCGCGAACGAACTTCATTCGGCGCAAGCGCAGGCGACGGAGTCCGATCTGATTCTTGAGTTCTGCGAAGAGTGCCTCTACCTTTCTCCTTTCCCTCTGGGAGTTAGAGAAAGCTGGCGTGTTAGCTAGGTCTCGGGCGTGTTGTCGGGCAGGTTCATGAATGTGGATGGCGAGATACTTGTATTGCCCGCTGGTGCATTGCGCTTTTTGTGGGCACGCACCGCAACGCTTGCGGCTTCCGATGTAGGCATGGGCGCGATTCCGGCATTCAGACCGACGTAGTTGAGTTGCTGGCCCGTGGGACAGCGATAGCTGTTGCTTTCGGGAAGATACGTAAAACGCTCGGGGCCGTAAAGCGGATGGTTCCGCAAGGCACTGTCCCGGGTGCGCATGTAGGGAGTGATGCCCGCTCCAGTAACCATTGCAGGAACTCGCCGTTGCCGTAGGTGGCATCGGCGGCCACCGACGCGGGCTGCCGTCCTTGCCATGTAGACACTGAGGGAATGCCACGTACCAGATTCTGTGTTTGTGCCCGAGCGACAGGCAATTCTGAAAGTTATGGGCTAGGAGGCACTTCTGACGACGCGGGCCAGAAGTCTCCTTCTGGGAGATCGCGAATGATTTCCTGGACGCCTGTTTGAACGAAGCCTGTGCGGCGGATAGTCCGGATCGCCGACGATTCACCAAGTGATCGGTCGGGTACGAAACGACGTGGTCTTTCCCAAGCATGCCGTTGTGGGGGACAGGTGCCGTTGTAGTTGGAATCTTGTTGTGAACTTCTCAGGCGTTTGGCGCCTTAGGACCTGTGCAAACGCACCTTTGCCCCCCGTGCGGCTTCCCTGAGTAGGGGATCCGGATGATTTAGACAGCGGTTCAATTCGTGCTCCAGTGATTTCAACTTGAAAATGCCAACCGCATGAGCTCCGCAGGACCGCAAACGGGGATCATTGCTGGCCACCAAGACTGCGATCGCCTGTTCCGAGCTTTCAATGCGGGCAGGGACTAATCGGTTGGCGATGCTGACCCGCTCGGCCAAGCTGACCTTGCGATCCAGTATCGGCACCAGCATCCGGCGAAATTGGGTCTTCAGGACGTTGTCGAGGAATTCCAGCGCATTGTCGTGCAAGACCATGCTCGTTGATTGGAGCCCAAAATAAACACCGGAAAAGTCGTCGCGCGGGTATAGCAAGTGCAGCAGTCGGAAGATGCGTTCCACCTCATGCTTCATCGACTCTGATAGGGCCTCGGCTACTGGTTCATGGCTCGGAAGCACGGTCTCCAACCTTTCCAGAATCTGATACGATCGATAGTGGCCCAGGATCTCAGCGGCCAGCAGCATTTCCAAAATTTCAGCGTCACACTCCAGCTGAGGATGGAGATGTTGGAGTGTGCTCAAATCCGTGAGTATGCGAAGGCGAAGCCTGCTGTCAGCGTCCAGCAAGTGCTCTACCAGGACATTGAAGGCCGATGGTGTGCCCATCCTTGCGAGGATCACAGAAACTTGCTGGCGCACCTCGATGGGTACCGCCGGGTCGCTGAAATGATCGCGCAAGCTACCGCTTATCGAATCTCCGAATTTAGTCAGCACTTCCGTTACGTCGGCCATGAGTTGCGGGTAAGCCAGCCGATCCAGCAAAGCAGGCACAAGCCGTCGTTTCTGCAGCTTTCCAACCGAAAGAATGGCCTCTCGTATGACATCCACGTCAGCATCCGCAAGCAACTGCATGAGCAATGGGTCGAACTTGTCCGGCAATATTCCCAGCAGACGAGCTGCCTCTATGCGCGTACGTTGTCGTTCCGGCCCGCTTTCTTCAACCATGGCAGCCAGCAATTGACGGGCGAAGTCCAGATTCTGCACTTCTCCGGGACGCGCCAGGAATGCCACCACCGCCGACCGGACGGAGAAGTCGGCGAAGTCCCCCAGTTGTTGAATCCTCTCAAGCGGGTCCACATGCCCGTGATGAGCCAGATACAGCAGCGCCTCAGTGCGCACCTCAAGACTTGGATCGTGAAGCAAAGCCTCGATCAGTGGAGCTACCGTCTTGTCACCTCCTGCATCCAGAACGCTGATGGCTCTCTTGCGCACCGCGGCGGCGGGGTGATTCAGTAACACTCGAATCGGGCGGTGTGAAGCTTGCTGCCCCGACTCAAGCACGTCTAGAGCGTAAAGAACTTCCTCATAATCGGAGGCCGAAAGACTTACGTGCAGTACCTCGGCAGTCGAACGGTCGAGCACGGGCGGCTCGGCCGCTGCGCGATGCTGATGGATGCTTTCCTTCAGTGTGGTTAGGTACTGCTTCCGTGCCACCCAGGAGGACGCCAGCCACGTTCCGAGCAACGGCAGCACGACCATATTCATTTGACGTGCTGCGAGCCCCAAGTAAGTGACGAAAAACAACACAAGGAGCCCGGCAAGACCGGTACCCATCCGCCAGATCAGCGTGTCGATAAACCACTTCACCTGGAACTTGATCCGGCTCGGGAGCGGCAAGTAAAGAAGTTCCACGGTCGACTTGTCGATGGAATAGCGCCACACCCAGTCAGCGCCGCGCAACAGGATGACGGACAACAGAGTTCCTGCAAGAAGCATATAGGCTGAGGTCAAAATCAGCCCCAGCGGCAACGCACACAACGCCACGCCGATGCCGAAGCGGCTTAGAAATCGCGAAGTGACCAGCAGTTGCACGATGAGGGCGAGAATTCCTGCGTAAAAAGTGAAGTCACCGAAAAAGATTGCCAGGTGATCTTTGGCGGGAATGAACGCCTGTGCTACAGCCTTGAACTGCCAACTGATGACCTCGGTCACGAGCGACGATACCCCGATCAGGGCAGCGATCGCTCGCAGATAAGGCGAGGAAAAGACTAGTGCCATGCTTTCTCGCAGGTTTCGGGGGCCCTGCTCGGTGGGCCCTTCAGCTGATTCCGCATTCGGGACGAGTTCCTGATGTCGTCGGCAAATGATCATGACTAACGGCAGGCAGGCCAAAAGAAAGATTGCCATTCCCAGCAGGAGGCTTTCGGTGCCAAATTTCTTTGCCACAACTTTCGAAAAGTATCCCGCAAAGATCCCGCCGGCGATGGCGCCGCTTGCAAGCAAGCCAAAAACGCGTCGTGCCTCGCGCGTAGTCAGAGCGTGATTGGCCAGCGTCCAGACCTGAGCCGGCGCAAGCACCCCAAACACGCCGTCCCATATATAGATTACGGGATAGAGCCAACTGACTGGGTAGAAACGAGTCCGCACCCAGAAGAAAAGGCAGTTGGAAGCGAACAGCAGTAAACTGCCCAGGAGCAGGCCACGCAAACTGGAATGGCGTCCGAGACAAATATAGACCGCGATCAGCACACCGACGACAAGCGCCGTGGCAATGTCGGCGTAAGGAAGCTGCGCCGCCGGGAACCGGGAAAGGAACAAGCTATCGCGCACGACCCTGCCCACCAGATAGCTAGCCATCACCAGAAAGAGATAAGCAAACAGGGGCGCGCCAAGCCTCAGCTCTCCGGCCTGAAGGTTCAACGCACGCTCGATGGAGCGGATCACTGGAAGGGTCCTACCGAACGACTGCCAACTGCTCGCGGAACAGCATGTTAGGCCCGTATTTCCGCCGAGTCAATTCACATAATCTACCCATAATCTACCCGTGTCGAACTGGTCAGAAATGTCGGAAGAAAGTTCGTGGTGGGTACGCTGCTCGCGAGGTGCAAACGAGTAGCCTTCTCTCCAACTGAGAAGCTTCTATTTTCACTAGCGTTTTCCCGATTACAGTCAACGGAACACTAGGTTGAGTCGCTTCGTTTCCAAGTCGTTCCAGAAGTCTGAACTGGCGCCACCCACGGTTGCCGTGCTTCTATCCGCACTCTGAATGGGCCGCTCTGGGCCCGGTGCAAGTTGGGGTCGGATCTAAAGCCCAGGTCCATCACCACCGTGCCTGGGTTGTTGGGTGCTGCCATCTAACCGGCGATCTCGATGGACCAGCCCGTCACACGCTGTCACCCGAACAGGGCGGTGGATGTTGTTGCCGGCCAAACCCGCTACCCGGCTAGGCAGCAACCGCTTGCGCTATCTTATGCCCGTGCTTCTCGCTGGCCAGCTCTTCCATCTCTTTTGGTCAAGCTTTAATTTCATTACTGAGGGCCGCGGCTAAACCGCCAGCGGCAGCAGTGCTTCCCGTACCTCTGCCGGAAGCACCTCCTTTACCTTTTGCACGAAGCTCGGGCTCGAACATTCGGGTACCGTGCGCCCATACTCTTCACCAGACCCCGTGTGGTATTGATCAGCTCCGACGTTGTCCGCAACTGTTCTTCGGCCAGCGTCTCTCCCTCCAGACCCAAAATGCAGTAGCCGCTCCATTGGTCCCCAGGTCCACTCCCACGGTCAGACGGTCTCGATTGGGACGAAGTCCACCTCGCCGACGCTCTTCTTCCGCGCTCGCCAACACCGTCTTCCCATCCAGCTTCCCCGTCAATTTCCCCACTACCTCCGCCATCACTTCCTTCGTATCTGCACCGGGCCGCGGGACTTCGCCCGCTTCACTCTTCCTGGCACACTTGCGATGCTTCTTCATGGGCCACTGTGATTGCACCTTAGAGTGCGTTGATCACCGGTAGCTTAACGCCATCCGTGATCGCGGATCGACCTTCTCATCCTATCTATCCGGACAGGTTACGTGCGACATTTTTTGGCCTCAGCAGGCGTTTCCGACGTAGTCGCAGACGAGCACGGTGAGGTCGTCGTCCTGAGCGGCGGACCATTTTTGGACCGTGGACACGATCAGATCCGCAGCGTCTGACGGAGTGGTGGCTTCGGTTTTTCGGAAGACTTCGCAGAGGGCATCGTGTCCGAAGAAGTCTCCGGCAGCGTTGGCGGCTTCGAGGATTCCGTCGGTGTAGGGCAAGAGGCGGTCGCCTTGTTCCAGGCGGCGGGTGGCGTTGGAGTATGTCGCGAAATCGAAAGCGGCCAACATCAATCCGTTCGCCTCGACTTCAGTTATCTGGCCACGCCTGAGCAGCAGCATCGGCGGATGCCCGGCCGCCGAGTAACGCATTTCGTGCGCAACCGAGTCGAGATGAACGTAGGCGGCGGTCACGAACTGGTTTTGCGTGTTCCCACACAGTACGGCGTTCATGCGAGTGAGAAAGACTGAAGGATCGGCGGCGTGGGCCCGCTGCGATGCTGCCGCAAGCTTGACCATGCTGGCGATGAGGGCGGCCGGCACGCCATGCCCGGAGACGTCTGCAATCAAGATACCGGCTTGGCGCTGATCGGCGATGATGTAGTCATAGAAATCGCCAGCCACCGAAGTCATAGGCACGTAGCGCGCGGAGACCCGGAAAGGAGACGAACCCGGGAACTCCGCGGGCAAAATCGAGAGTTGGATGTGCCGCGCCACCGCGAGTTCCTTCTGAATCTCGCTGAGCTGCTGGTCGCGTCGCAGGGTGCGGCCGGCGGCTACGTATCCCAGGGAACCCAGGAATGCGACGAAGCCGAATGGCTCCAGGCTGGGAAGGGAGAACCGGAGGACGCCTCTGAGGTTGTCCCACACGACGAAAGCGGAAAAGATCAGCAGACCGCGGCGAATGATTGCAAAGTCCGCACTGGCTGCTTCGCTGCGCGTGGACTGAGCCACCAAGGCGATCATGGCGGCGATCACCATGACGCTGTTAGCGCGGTCGTACATGGCGGCTGGACCCAGCAGGAAAGTCGCCGCGGCCAGCAGAGAGCTCGTGATAATGAGAATATTCCCTGCGATCTTGCCGGCGCCGCTGAGCAATCCGGCAGCATTGAAAAACAGGATCGCGGGAATGGGAACAATGTAGTTGATGCCGGAGCGTAAGCGGGGATAAAACCAGGAGCCGTGGATCGAAATGTCGAGCAACTCGGCTTGGATCCAGAGCCGTATCCCATAAAGAACGGCAAACAACGCAAGGTAGAGCAGCAGCGGATCATGCTTGCGTCGTAGAGCGGAGAAAGCTGCAGAGACCAGGCCAACGGCCACGAACGCCGCGCCCAGAAACAGGTAAGGAGCATCGCGATGAAAGGCGCGCAGTACTTGGGCTGCACTCATCTCCGGAGCAATCACGCACATGACGGGGATACTAACTTATTCCGGCAATTGCGGCCAAGTGACGAGTAACATTTTCTATCAGGTATTTTTCGCCCAAGATGGAGATTCCGCTATACGGGCACGCGCAACGATTGCTTCGGGCAAAGCAGTATTTGCCGTATATGGACTTGGCGAGATTCATTTCATAAACATCCAAAACCTGGATTTGGCTGTGCGGACATCGAAAGACCGAATCTCCATGTTTTCCGATTTACGATACGCACCCGGCCGAGGCTTCGCCTGCGCTCCTGGCGGCATTGGGGATCAAGGCAATCCGGAATGCCGGATATAACGAAGAAACCAGGATTTTGCTTTGGAGATTGCCGCCCCCACGATCTTGCCAGCTTGAAGCCGGATTTTTCGGCTCTTTATCGGTCCCACAGTTCTATCAACGGCGTAGTTGTCACAGCGGCTTCCGGCAGCGATGGATATGATTTTCATTCGCGGTATTTTTGTGCCCTGGAGCGGCACAAACGAGCGTCCAGTGACCGGCGGGGCGGTACTCGCACGTTTCTCGCGAAATATTGGTCGCAAAGATTAGGGAAAACCAAGATAAGGTCCTTTCAATCATCGCAACGGTCGGGTTCATGGAAGTGGAGCTGGTCGATGACCGTGTGCTTATCAGCAGCCAAGCAATCATCGTTTTTGAAGGCCAGATATCGGTCTAAGCCATCCGTGGGTGAAGCACGGCATAACAATTCGTGCAAGCGAACGTCCCTGACGTCCGAGTGAAGCACTGACGAGCACTATTCTCCCATGGTGAATGCCAGTCAATATAATGAGCTCCGGGAGCTGCCGCGAGTACCCGAACTATGCAGTTTCCCCACCAGCGTAGGGAAGTAACCATGTCGAAGACATATCTGAATCCCAGTGCTCTCTTCCCAAGCCAGCAGTATGGCTTCTCTCAGGGAGTCGCCACGGTGGGAAAGGCTACGGTATACGTATCCGGTCAGGTAGGCTGGAACGCGGCGCAACAGATCACCAATCCCACCGATCTGGGTGCGCAAACCCGACGGGCTTTAGAGAACCTCGAGATCGCCGTCAGGGCGGCCGGTGGGAACCGGACTGATATTGTGTCCGTACGTTTGTACATCGTGGGCGACCACATCAACAACGCTCAAGCGGTGCGCGAAGCATTACTCGGCTTCTTCCCGGCAGAGCATTTGCCGACCAGCCCCTGGATCGGGATTTCCGCCCTAGCCAGCAAAGATTTCCTGATCGAGATTGAGGCCGTTGCGGCTCTAGAATAAGCACGGATCCACAGCAGAAAAAGGCCTCCTGAGGGCAACTTCCCGCCATGGCTTCAGGCTCGCTGAAACGACATCTTACTCAACTCGAGCAGCGCCGCTATCGCTTCGGACGCCATGCCGCCGCCGGCGTTGTGCAGCGGTTGTCCGCTCTGGCCAAACGACGATTCCCTGATGGCGCTGCTTTCATCCGCTTCCACGAATCCTTGGTGTTCCCGCGTGCCTTTCCCCACAGTCCGGGGGTGGTTCACGCAGCCGAGAAATTGCTCCGTAGTTTCCCCGCGAGTCGACATGCTTCGCCCACCCGGGGCGGACATGGAGGAATTTGATCCTCTGGAGATTTCGTTTGCACAGAAGGGTACAGAAGTTGAAGATCACTTCAGCGGAAGACGATTTTCCCCCGGAGCGGCGCTCCCAATTTATGCGGAAACGACTGTTCCAAACAACTTCACGCAGAGTGAGTGCATGAACCGAGACCAGTCCCACGGACCGCTTCTCGTCTTCGATGGAGAGTGTAGGTTTTGCCGCGCCTGGGTGGAATACTGGAGGGGCCTGACGGGCGATCGAGTGGACTATGCACCGTTTCAGGAGGTCGGTGAGCGCTTTCCGCAAGTTTCACGTGAGGAGTTTGCGGCTGCGGTCAAACTCATTTTGCCAGACGCGGAGGTGCGTAGCGGTGCCCAGGCGGTATTCACGGCACTGGCCGCCGTACCGAGCAAGCGATGGATGCTATGGTCGTACGATCGGGTACCCGGCGTCGGTCCGTTGTGTGAGGCGGCCTACCGCACAATTGCTAACCATCGGTCTTTCGCTTACTGGGTCACGAGGTCGCTGTGGGGAATTCCCTTTCGGCCCGAGACTTATCACGTGATCAGCTGGCTGTTTCTGCGCTTAATGGGTGCAATCTACTTCATGGCGTTTGCATCGTTCGGAGTCCAAGCAGCCGGCCTCGTTGGGTCGCACGGTATTCTACCCGTCAGTGAGTTTCTCGGCGCAGTGCATCAGTCTCTGGGAACGGCAGCCTATTGGAACGTCCCTACGCTCTTGTGGCTGAACCGGAGCGATGTTTGCTTGCGCATGGTGTGGATCACCGGCATCTGCCTTTCGCTGTCTCTGTTGCTCGGCTTAAACTCGAGGGCGGTCCGCATGGGACTGTTCGTGCTCTATCTGTCGCTGGACACGGCCGGACAGGTGTTCATGAACTACCAATGGGACGCTTTGCTGCTGGAGACCGGCTTCCTAGCGGTCTTTCTCGGTTCGGAAGTCGTCATCGTGAAGCTGTTCCGCTGGTTGCTGTGCAGGCTGATCTTTCTGTCCGGCGCCGTCAAACTGCTGAGCCGAGATCCTACCTGGAGCCACCTCACGGCCTTACCAGTCCACTACCAGACGCAGCCGTTGCCCACGCCCCTGGCATGGTACTTCTATCACCTGCCGGAATGGTTTCAACGGATGTCGGTGGTATTTGTGTTTTTCGTGGAGCTGGTCGTCCCGTGCTTCGTGCTGGCGCCGCGCCAGCTTCGATGGTTCGCGGGACTCGCCATTACGCTGCTGCAATTGCTGATATTTCTGACTGGCAATTACGCATTCTTCAACCTGCTTACGATCTCGCTTTGCCTGTTCGTGCTGGATGACGCAGTGCTGAGCCGGGTCTTACCGAAACGCCTTTTGTCAAGTCTAACCAAGCGAGTCCTCGTCAGCGTTAGACCGGTCTGGTGGCGCGCTGTCTGTGGAACCGTGGCGGCTTTCGTGTTGTTCGTCAGCGGATTCGAGATGGCGGGTCAGCTCTCGGGCCGCCGCTGGGCACCGGCGGAAACGGTCATTCGCGCTGTTTCGCCCTTTGAGATCGTCAACACCTACGGACTGTTCGCCGTGATGACGACCACGCGCCCGGAAATTATCGTGGAGGGATCGAACGACGGGACGATCTGGCTTCCCTACGAGTTCAAGTACAAGCCCGGAGATCTGACCAGAGCACCAGTATGGGTTCAGCCCCACCAGCCACGGCTGGACTGGCAGATGTGGTTCGCTGCCCTCGGGGATTATCGGACGGATCCGTGGGTTCTGCATTTCTTGGCGCGGCTGCTGGAGGGGCAGCCGGAAGTTCTTGGGTTACTTGGTCACGACCCATTTCCGGAAGCGCCTCCGCACTATGTCCGCGCATCGGTCTATGACTACCGCTTCACGACGCCGGCGGAAAAAAAAGCCACGAGGCACTGGTGGAAGCGAGAACTCCAGGGGAGCTACGTGCCGAGGGTATCGTTGCAGAACCCGTAAACCGCCAGTTGAGCCACCACACTCGCCATCGGTTTGCCTGGCACATTTGCCGGTAGCTTCATCGCAGGGCGGCTCCGGAGTAGCTGGCTATGACCTCTTAAGCAACCATGATTCCCGTTGGCAGGGCACACGCAGCCTATTATCCAACAAGGCAATCCGAAATGCTCCCGCAAGGCTCATCGCTCACTTTAGCTTCGCGTACCTTGGCTTCTTTCAGACATCTGAGTAAGTCTGTCAAGTAATTTTTGTAGATTTTTTCGATCCCTCCACGATCTGTCCACTGCGTATCCACAAGGATTTCACAGGGTTTTCGCTGTTGCGGCGAGGGCAGCCAGGGGAGAGCCGCGTCTGGCGA
>CATPBJ010000039.1 GCA_955652395.1 uncultured Terriglobales bacterium
CCCGTTCCACCAGGCTGGAATTTGTGTCCACACTCGGGACACTCCACTCGATCAAAGTCAACGCGACTGACTTTCGCGGGCGTGATTAGGCAACCGCATTTCGGGCACCGCGCATCAAGCGAAGCCTGTACTTTTTCCAGACATCGCCCTTTCTTCGTCTAGGGCTGCATCTGTGCCTACCGAAAACTCCGTCTGGTCCTTCAAAGCCCACGTAACATTGTTACATGGGGCCTGGAGGAACCTTTGAAAGGACCAGACGGAGTTTTCAGTAGGCACAATCGAACATCCTCAGGCACAGATCTCAAAACACCCATTGAGTTAGTTTGCACATGGTGAATTAAAGCTGCAGGAGGCCCATGTTTTGCCATTCTCAGACAGGATCATTTGTCCGGTCGGCAAGCTACTGCAATGCCCGATGCACTACGATGAGTGCCATATCATCTTCACGCGTCCGGTTGCCGGCGAAACTCTCGACCGCCGCCAATACGGAAAATAGGGTGGCACTCGCCGTAAACCCGCAAGAATGTCGCATGGCGTCGAGCACTCTCTCCACACCGAAATCTATGCCCGATGAGTTGCTGCACTCCAAGATGCCGTCGGAATAACCGAGAAGCGTATCACCGGGCCGCAGTGTCGCTTCCCCATTGACGAACGAAGCTTGATGCAGCGCACCAAGAACTGGCCCACCCCGCGATAAGGCTTCGCTCTGGCCATCGCTGTGTAAGAGTAAGGCGGGAGGATGCCCCGCGTTGCAATAGGTAATCTCGCCTTCGTTCGGCTTGAGGCGCGCCAGGATTAGAGTGCTCAAAGGTGCTTGCGCACCTGCCCGCAGCAGATCGCGATTCATCGCCGCTACCGCGGCTGCCGGATCGCCCAACGTGGCAAATTGTAACTGCACAATGCCCACCAAGTATGTGAACCACATCCCCGCAGCCAAGCCTTTGCCGGCGATGTCTCCCATGGCAACTACAATGTCGTCTTCGACCTCGAACACACTGATGAAGTCACCGGACAGATGATGCACCGGGAAAATCTCGTCGGCGATTTCGCATGAGCCGCGGCGAAGCTGCCGCGGCCCGCATAGCCTTCTTTGCGCGTGGGCTGCCTCATACAAGGCGCGGCGCAGGTCGTCGTGGTCGCGGCGGATATTTCCAAGCTCATCCTCGAGCGCATGATTGCGGCGCACCAGCTCCGCAGGATCACCCGCCGAGCTGGAGCGTTGCTGCACAACAGTGCCGCTGATCCACTTACGGCCCTGGCGTTTGTTGCGAATTCGCAAAACGTTCTCCAACTTGCCCTCCTGGCTTTGCCCCGATCAGCCCGGCTCGAAACATAGATGAACCGGGCAAAGCACGTGTCAAACAGAGGTAAAACCAAGTAAAAAATTGTGAACTGACAGCCTATCGGTGAGGGTCTACGCGTGGGCCTGTGACGTGTCCGCCCGGCAGGATCCCGGCTCTCCACGTGGTCGATCAGCAGAATCAGACATTTTCTCGCACAGCGCGGCCTATTTCACGCCAAAGCTGGCTGTCAGTGCCGTTGAATGTCAATCAGTTACCGTTGAACGAGGCCTCGACACGGCAGAGATCCGAGACCCGATCGGGGTTGCTCCCCGGACCTATGGTCCGACTATGGTCCAGCTATTTTCAAATCCTCAGCAATCTGCTTGCCTCGTTTCACGGTGCTATTGTCCGGCTTGTGGAAAATTCTGTTGCCTGCCATCGCTGTGCCAGCGGCATTGTGCCTAGGTGGTTCATTGGTGTCGGCTCAAAGCGGTTCAGTGGTTTTCGTTTTTGCCCCCACCGGTGCAAGCACGACAGGAAATGTTCCCGTCTTGTCGGTTCGGGCGAGCTCGCGACCAGATGGCATCGCTATTCTCACTTCGAAGATTCCCAGCGGTTCCCGATGGATTGTTGTTTTTCGTATTAATTTAGTTATAGCTAAGCGAGGCTGCGGACCATTCAGTCTACACACGTGTCCGACGATGATACTCGCCGCCACCGAGACCACCCAAATCAATCACTACAGTGATGATCAGAATCACCAAATTGACCCCAGCTATAGGCAGTCCACCGTTCGCCATCCAAGCATATGCCAGTGTGGTTAGAGGTAAGAACAAAAACCCGAGGAGAGGCAAAATCAACCCGTGATACGCGCGCTGTAAGTAATTCGAAAAGAAGAATAACAGCAACAGTGTGATTCGCGGAAATGCCAGGAAAAGGATCAGGAAGAGGCAAGACATAAAGGTCCTGGGACAAGCAAATTAGCGGCCGTTGACATTTGATTTCCGGGCCGAACGCCAAGATACAATTGACAGTCCCAGAATGCAATGATCCGGCCGTCTCCCCGTCTCCCTCCATGTCGAGGTCCTGAGCCAGTCGTGTACACGTTAAAAAGAGTGCCGCAGTTTTGGACCTGAACTGATGCCCGCCGACGGTTTCGAGTACGCGATTCAAGAGTTGTTTGTTTCAAGGTTTCAAGCGGTTGGGATTCGAACCCACTACCCCTACCGCTTAAGCAGCATTAAGGGGCAATTATCAGGGGATTAAGCGGTAGGGAAGCGGCACAAAAGCGAGGTCGAACCGCTTTCTAGTCCGTCATCCTGTTCGGCACAGTCTGTGCAATGCCCGTGCAATGAAAAACGGGACGTAATCCGTCTCGAGATCAGTCGTGGAGGTGACGGAGAAAGAAAAAATAGAACAGAATCGTACACAGGGCGCAGGCCAGGCGCGCGTGTTTTCCTCGCTGCGTCCTCGCAGTCCAAGGATAGAGCGACACCCACACCGTAAACCCGGTAAGGATCTGCAACCAAACCGGCCAGTTTGTGAAGTTCATGAATTTCATGGCGGCCCCGCTCGGACTGATTCCGATTGTGGCAGAGACCAGGATTTGCAACTAATACTTTTGGACGGTGGAAGTGACGATGGTTACGCTGCGGATTTCCGAGGCAATGAGGGAGCATCTCAGCTCGCGCTGTGCGTTCCCGGCTCACCCAGACTATCCCAATTCGCGATCGGGATAGCCGATGGTCTGAATTGGGATAGTTGTTTTGACATTTGTGAGGCGCGTTCCACCCCGACGGTCCACCACTCCGTCGACTAAAGCCCCATCGCCCAGCGTGAGTGTGACCGGCGTCTCACTCACGGCGGCACTGTCTTTTTTCCACGGCATCACGTGCTCGTACCATAAGCGGATAAGATAGCGCAGAACGGGTTATCACCGCCGAGCGGATTCAGCGAGGGTGTTGTCGAGCATGCTCTCCGAGATCTTGTCCTGCGGGGTGTAGATACCCGTGGAGGGCAGTGCGTACACCACATGCGAGCGAAAGAGGGCGTTGATCTCGGGCAGAGCAGCTTCAATGTTCCAGACTTGAACGTCGAAGTAGTGAAGGGGCGGGTCGACCCGTTCTTTGAACTTGTGCCGCGCCACGGCCCAATCGGCGGCGGACCACCAAAGCATAATCCCTGCGTCGAAAAGTTTGAGGACAACGTCTAGTACTAGCAGCCTGTTGAAAATCCTGTTTTCTTTGGCGGCGGTCTCCTCATTTCACGTTTTTAAGTCTGGCCTGGCATCAATGTCCGGTTTCCGATTAGGCGACTACACGTCCACCACGACTGTCCAGCCGGAGTGAGCGCGCAAGCCCCAGCGCCGCCCTTTCACTCGTACCAGATTTCAACTTCGTAGCCATCTGGGTCGTGGACGTAAGCGTAGGGATATCCGGGACTGAATTCGCCTCGCCGTAGCAATTTGCCGCCAGCGCGCTCAACTTCGGCGACTGCCGCGTCGATGTCGCTAGGCGAAACAAGACGGAAGCCAAAGTGCACGACACCGCGCGACTCACCGGCTCCCGGCGAATGCTCGTCAAAAGTGATCACGTCGTGGCAGCCCGGAGTCCTGGTGTGAACCAGTCCTTCGGTCCGCCCGTATTCCTCCACGCCGAAAACTTGCCTATAGAACTGCAGTGAGCGTTCAGCATCCCGCACCACGAGGTTGATATGCGTCAGTCCATAGGTCCGCACCATGTTGCTCTCCTTTGCATTCTCGCAGATTATATCCCGCGAAGATCGGACGGATTGCATGCTTCAGGCTCTTTAGCAGTTTGTTGAAAGAATGCTGCGCAATTGCAACTTTACGTGCAGAGAACTCGTCTGATTGAAACAGTAGAAAAAGGAGACGAGTGAATGCGCGGCGACGATAACCAGCAAGAAGGTGAAAGCCACGTCCTCCAAATTGGTAAACACCCACACGTATCTGTCCTTTCCGTCGATTTCGACCTTCGTCTCGTCCGCATGAACCAGTCTTCCCATGACTACACGTTCGAGAATCGCCCGATAGGTTGGTTCGAATCGACCAGCCTCCGTTGCTTTCAGTCGATTGACCGACCCAGGGGCCAGAGGAAGGTTAAAGAGTTGTTTAACAGCCTTTGCCACAGCGTTTTGGGGAATTTGCAGTTCAATGATCTGGTACAGAAGGTATGAGCGGAGACCAATGCCGTATTTGTGCTTGTGAAGTCGCGGATTTTGCGAAGTTCAGCGGGCTGGAATTGGCGTAAACTGCGCACCAGATAGGCTCAGTGGCACATTTCAGTGTTCAGCGAAGGGAGGCCTGCTGCCATGTCACAACCACCATATCGCGCGTTGCGGATTGTCCTCGGCTTTCTGTCGCTCGTTCTCGCCATCGGGGGCGTACTCATGATCTTCGGTGGTAAGCCCCTCATCATGCGTGTGTTCATGCATCCTCCCGAGTTTGAAATCTCTACCTTGCTTTTAGCAACGCTCAAGGAGATGGGTGGGATTGTGCTGATGTTCAGCGTGATACTGTGTCTCGCCGCCCGCGACCCAGAGCGCAACGTGGCGATTATCGACGCGGTCAGTGTGGGTTTCTGCATACTGGCGATAACGCCCCTGATTTCGCTTTACACGTTGGACGTGGGAGGGCTTTATCCAGCGTATCTGATCTGGGGGCGGTCCTTCGTGCGATTAGCATTGGCTGGGCTCCTTTATTATTTGCGGCCAAGGCAGTTGCCCTCGAAACCTGTGGGGAATTTTTGAAGAACGCAGGAGAGGCAGGGTGGAGACGTGGCCTAGCTTGACACCGTTCGCCTTCGACCAGGCCTAAGACAGAGGAAACGGTGAAAACCCTTGTGCCGTCCCCACCCTGCCCCGCAACTAAAGAGGATAGTGCGGCCTGCTCGTTAGTGCAACAGGCAACGAGCCTCAACAGACGCGACGAAAGGAGTTGACTCTATGCCGAGGGAAGCCAAGCTCTTCTCATCAAGCTCGGGCTCGGTTATGCGTAATTTTCTGAAATTTCGGGCAAATATTCCACCTCGGTGGATACGAAATGCGCAGACTTCGCGTAAGCGCATTGAGCCCGAGGTTGTTCGATCGCTCGAGTCCCTAGAGCGTCTGAGAAAAACTCGACCTCGGGCACAAGTTGCCCTAAGGAATGCGACCAAGGAAATACGAGCAGTCTTACGTCGCTGGGAGACGACTTACAACAAGGAGAATTTTTATCGGGGTATACGAATCCTGCTTGAACTGCAACGGGATGGTTCTTCTAAGCCGTAGGCGCTTTGGACTTACGCACGAACAGGGCAGGAAAGCCCACATAGTTACGAAAATGGTCCATATAGATGTGGCCATTCACGAGGTACGTGTGGTTGTCTTCGTGGACTTGAGTGGTTTCGTTGCAGGAGTTAAAGAAGCCCTCCGTGAGCAGGTTCTTGCCGCCGCAGTTGGGGCAAGGGAGGCTCGGAAGAGGCGGGTTCGGTGTTGGCGCTGCGGGGTTGGGTTTGCGGACATCAGTGATTTCTTCTTTCGGTTTGCAGTTTTAGGTTAGGCGGCCGGGATGAGACGCACGGGTGCATCAGTCTCGGCAAACATGCCAAAGAACTTTCCTGATGCCTGGATCGCCGGCAGCCGCGTGGTTATGGGCATCGCTGTTGAGGCGCCGGTGAAGGCCTTGGAGGCTCCAGGCATTGCGGGGCGCGAACTCTTGGAGCTGTGGGTCGAAGGAGGCTTGGGAGACTTCGGGCAAGAAGCGTACCGGCATGAGGACCTCGGCAAATGCGGTGTGGATGAGCGCCTTTGCCTGGATGTCGGGGAGCATGCGTTCTTTCAGGAGTTCGACCTCGCCCGCGAGGCCGCCGAAGTGCTCCTGGAAGCGCAAGACAGCGCCGGCGAGTTCGACGCGCAGGTTAAGGCCAGAGGTGTGCTTGCGCCGGAGGGCGATCATGTCGCCGCGAAAAGCCAGGTTGTCGCAGACAAACACGGCGAGTCCGTCTCGGCGGAGTGCAAAATTTGTTCCCCTTCGATGCGGATCTGGTTTTAATGCAAAACCCTGTCGAGCACGTCCACCAGTTCGATGTGGAAAATGGGCTTGAAGGTTGACGTTGCTTCGGGCGCGGGTAGCACTGAAGGTCTAGGTTAGGTTGTTTCGCGCGGAGTAGCTAGACCGAATAAGTTCGGGAAGGACCGAAGTGCCGCTAGATCGTTACGAGGTACGGCGTGTTAACATGCGGCTGCCTAGTTTACGAGATTATTCCGATGGGTTGGCTTGCTCTTTTTAGTTCCAAGGTCTATTGTTGCTTACCGCACATCACCATCTTTACGGTAAAGAAGGAGGAGGTCACATGGTGAAGACGCTACTCACGCTGTTGTTCGCGTCGGCATTTGCCTTCCCGCTGTCAACGCCGGCATTTGCGCAGGATGCTCCCGCCCAGGCGAAGCCCGCAAAAGAGGCGCGCTGGGAGGGCGTTGTCATTAGAAGCGATAAGGATCAATCTACCCTGACGGTTCGTAAGGTGGGTTCGACCCTCGAGAGAACCGTCGAGTATGACAGCTCAACCCGATGGGTTAGTCAGGAGCACGGCAGCAAAAAGGTCAACGACATTGATGCCAGCCAGGTTAAAGACGGTGATCGGGTGATCTGCAAGGGTACTTGGGCGACGAAGGGTGCCACACTCCACGCCACTCTAATCTCTAAGCGGCTCTCTCACTAGATTTCGTCCTGTGTTGCAGGTTGAAACACTTGATCGGCACGAAACTGGTACAACCGCTCGTAGCTCGACATGGAACGGGTGACTTTCAAGTCGGGAGCGAGGGTAAGGGACAAAGACGCAGCGGGTTTTGCTTGGCGGGACTAGGATGGAAGCGGTAGTGATTCAGTGAATATTGGTGGGCTATGGCAGATCTTGCCGGAGTGTTGAATGAGTTAGAGCAAGAACGTAGTCGCTTGGACCAGGCTATTGCAGCAATCGGAAACTTGTTGGGGAGCAGTGGTACCGGTAGCCAACGAGAGCCAACAGTCCGAGACGGACATTGTCTGCAGCTGCACGCCGGAGGATACCTGCCGCGCCAAGGGCGCGATGGGCGAAGACAAGGTCACAGCAAAAGAAGGCGGCTTAGCTCGATTTAGGATATTCCGAGCGAGAAGAAAGAGAGCGGAAGTTGTTACTTCCGCTCTCTGGTGCGCTAACAGTACTGTGCTAGGAGCATTTCGGCGTCATGCTCAAGCTCGGAGGTGAGCCACGCCTCCATCTCTTCGGGCGTCGGCTCAAGTTTGTCATCTATCATTCCGGCAATGATCTCGTCCATCACGTAGGCAGGGATGTCCGGAAGTAGTATTTCGGAAGACTGTATGACATAGAGTTAATAACCCCAGCCTTAGTGTTTATCTGCGGTGTCGGGCTGGCGACTCGTCACTCGTCGCGTGAAGCGAGCGGGGTCCCCGCAAGGTAGAGCGCCGAAGGCAGAAACAGAAGATAAAAAGCCGCCTGGTTCAGGCGGCGTTGTTTTTAGTGGAGACCTTGAGCAGGTGGGGTGCTTGCTACACTGAGAAGAAGGCGAGGAGGTTAGGTCACGAATTCCCACATTTGACGAGTGTTTGTTTTCGAGATGCGTTGGGTCACGGATTTTGCGTTGTTAGGCCTCGGATTTGTCGTGAGATTTGGGACCGACCAGCCAAACCTCGGCCGCAGAACGTTTTAGATCCAAAGCTAAGTCGTTCTTTTCAAGCAAAGGGATGCGACGTTTTTGGTCGCGCCGCTGCTGTTGTCGGCGACTCCGTTCGACACTTTCCGCATGTTGCGCACGGTACTGCCGAGGGTAATCGGGATGAGCTTGTCGCCACTTTTGCTGGCTGTCGCGTGCAACCTGGCCATACTCGGGATCCGTCCGTAGCTTCTGTCGGTGATACTCGGCGCGCCGTTGCCCTTGGCACTCCGGCTCACTGCAGACCACTTGCTGGGGACGATAAAAGGCAGAAATAAACACTGGCAGAAGGGACAGCGGCGCGTCTTGCTCAAGCCAACTCCTCAGGGGGGATCTCGAGATGAATCTCTGAGGAGAATCGAAACCACGGTCGCGCGCAATATAGAAACTGATTTAGAGTCCCTACTGCGTCCTCGCCGATAGGGGCTCTCTCTGCATTTTCCGGGGTGGATCAGCGGTTCCGTCCTGAACCGGCAAAAATGGCTCCGTTTTTCACCGGCGCCGACACGCACGTCTCTACACTTCTACACTTGACTTTCAGGAGGCCTAGGTCTTTGATTTCGCGTGGTTGGGTCGCGAGTTTCTCGTGAGATCGAGGTCGCAGATCTTGCGTGGTGTTTGAATGGAAAAGGGCTATTTCAGGCGAATACTAAAGGAGCGCTTCTTAGAGGTTATTACGATCCTGTCCTCTCGCGCTAGCCATCCGATAGCCCACTCGAAAATGGGACCTTTGCCCTCCACTTGCTTTTTGAGCTGCGCGAGCGAAAGTTCGCCGTGGGTGTTGAGAGCGTACCAGATGGCACCCGCCATTTGACCGATGTCTTCCTCCATGGTGAGTCCCATCCTCTTATGTTATCTCAATTGAGCCTTGACGACTGCGAGTGAACACGAGAAGACAAAAGAGCAAGCTCGGTCCGATCCGTCTTTCTAGGTGTGTGAGCAGACGAGGAGACAGGTCTTGCCAGGTCCCGGATTTTGCGTGCTTAGGTCGCGTGTTTCTCATGACTTCTGGGTCACGGATCTCTCGTGGCGGTGTGGCCGAAAAGCCCGATGGAGTCAGGCTTTTTGGCTTGCGGGGTATGTAGGGAAGAGGCGCAGGGATTTGTTAGACCAGACACACAAAAAGCCTGGGTAGCACACTGAGGCGCGATTACGTGCGAAGCACAGGTACGCCACGGGCCTTTCATCCTCGAGCCCGCTATTCCCTTCGTGCTTACCCAGGGCAGCAAAATCCTACGCCGGAGACTCTTGCGCCGTCAAGAATCTTTTCGGTCCGGGTCGGTCCGGGTCGGTCCGGGTGGGTGCTGTCGGCGCAATTGTGCTTCTCAAACGTCTCTCTTGCGAGGCGGTTGAAGGCGATCGCCGCAACCGTACTCTCTACGCGAGGAGCGGTGATACCCCAGGTGCAGTGGGAGCAACACTAGCCGGTGAAGTCGTCGCCTTCGGCCCAGATCAAACGTTGGCTCATACATCTCCTGCCTTTTGCGTGCGTTTGGGATTGGAGCTCGGCCGCGACGGGCGGAGCACATCAAGAAAATAAGGGCGAAAGGTGAACTCCTGCCCCTCGCCGAAGATTATTTTCCACGGAATTGCGTGCTGGCAAAGTAACGAAAGGGCTTCGCCCCTTGGCAGCAAATCTCGGTGCGGCGTGGCTGCCCCGGGATCAGCCCGAAGATCCAAATGTTAGGCGGCCCGCTGTCTCATCGGGCTTATAATCCCCGGCATATGGTGCCAGGAAGCGGACCGGGAAGAGCAGGTCGAGTTGAGAGCGGTAGGAGCGCGTCGGAGAGTCCTGCCCAGTCTCGCTTCCAGGTGCTCCTCAATACAGCTTCGCGCGAGCGGTTGACAAGAGAATTTCGGCTCCTTGCCGCGATTGCGGACAAGATCATTGCGCATCGGCCTTACCCATCGGAAGCCGATTTACTCGAGCGCGGGATACTCCCGAAGCGGGCGTACGAGAAACTGAGGCGCGAGTTCCTGGGCCACCTTGAGCGGCAGTAGCTTGCGGCGCGTCTCGGATTCTGCGGTGTGGTCTCGGGTTTCTTGTGAGATCTGGGGCGCGAATTTTGCGCGGGTCCTTGCCAACCGCGGCGGGCGCCGGACACCGCGCTTCCAGTGGATCGCACGTACTTGCCCGCACTACATTGCTGTTTTCACAACAGTTGACGCCATCGTCGTGTGTGGGGCTTACGGACGAACAGACTAGCGGAAGGACCCAATGGCCGTGGCCTCGTCGTCCTTGACGTCGAAGAGGCTGTAGAGCTTGGTGATCTGGAGCAGGTCGCGGATCCTTTTGCTGAGATTCACCAGCTTTAGTTCGCCGCCCTGGCTGCGAACGGTGGAAAAACTACTGACCAGCACGCCGATGCCTGAGCTGTCGATGTAATTCACCTCGGCAAGATTTAGCAGGATTTTCTTATTGCCATTGCCCATGAGCTTGTTGATGACGTCACGCACCACAACGCTCGCTTCGCCCAGCGTGATCCGGCCGCTGAGGTCCACGATGGTGACACCCTCTACCTGTCGGGTACTGGTCTTCAGCTTCTCCAGGCGGCCTCCTCCTCAATCGGCAGGCAGTATAGCACTGCGGCGAAGGTAGAAGTTGAAGCTCGCTTCAGGACGTGGTTGATATAAGGAGGATTCGTCTGCTCTGATGGGTTATAAAACTAACGCGATCCACACGGGCCCTCCCGCAGGCTGCGCGGAGAACGTCCCCAAGCGGAGGTTCTATTAAGGATATAGGCATTACCTTCCGAAAATGTGTGTCCCCTCAGGCTGCCGGTTTGCGCAAGGCTGCGACCGCCTTGTCGTTGTTCCCGTACACCCTGAATATTCTGTCCAGATTTGTGTTTCGAAGCACGTCCTTGACGCGCTTGTGGGGAGAGACCAGCTTTAGGTCGCCCCCTCGGTTTCTCGCTGAGACGAGGAGTCCAACTAGCATGCCCACTCCCTCGCTGTCGACGTAATCCACCCCTTTTAGGTTAACGACAATTTTCGGGGTTCCAGACAGCATGTTTTCGGCTTTTTCGCGCAAG